>NZ_BRCZ01000002.1:0-504315 GCF_023708065.1 Pseudoalteromonas sp. NCCP-2140
CTTGGTGACAATAGCGTTTTGGACCCACCTGACCCCATGCCGAACTCAGTAGTGAAACGAAACAGCGCCGATGATAGTGTAGCAGCTGCTATGTGAAAGTAGGTCATCGCCAGGCTCCAAATTCAGTCGCAAGACTTTAAATTAAAAATAATAAGAAAATTGAAAAGAATTTTCTTGGTGACAATAGCGTTTTGGACCCACCTGACCCCATGCCGAACTCAGTAGTGAAACGAAACAGCGCCGATGATAGTGTGGCATTTGCCATGTGAAAGTAGGTCATCGCCAGGATCCTATTAAAGAAAGCCCGATTCGAAAGAGTCGGGCTTTTTTGCGTCTGGGAGCTGTCAGCTTTCAGCCGTCAGACGTCAGCTGAACTGTGGGGTTGTTTAGTGCAGAGACTCCCTCAGCATTCACCCTATTCATTCTCCAGGTAGGTTGGGTAGAGCGGAGCGAAACCCAACACGAGTTAGCAAGGGTAAAGTTTAAATTCCAAGGTCAAGTCTGGCGTAAGAATGACTTCAGCAATGAATATTTTTGTTTTATTATTTCGGCACTGAAGTGCCTCCTACAAGATTTTATTACTTAAAGAGACTCTGACCCAAACACCCACACCGCGTGGCTGATCGCTGACGGCTGAAAGCTGATAGCTCTGTGTTGGGTTTCGCTGCACTCTACCCAACCTACGCCAGATCCTCAAACTTTACTCTTTCTAACTCATATCCTTCCCCTTTATTTCCCCTTCTAACTTGCAACTTTACTCTCGCAAACTTGCTTCCCTTACCTTGTTATGCGATAAAGCGTTTTATATTTGTAATACAATTGAGGTTTGCTGTGTCTCGTAAGAAAACGACTAAGTCAAAAGGCTCTTCAGGTTTAAATCGTAAAAATAGTGAAGCATTTATTTCTAAGTTCTCATCGCATCCAGATACACATCTATGCCCGTCGGGCTTAATGTATAAAGTGATTGATGATGTTGAAGGAGAACGCATATCAGAATTCGATACAGTGGTTATTAACCAACGTATTATGCTTGCTGATGGCAATGTGATTGCCGACAGTTATAAAGCGGGTATGCCTGAGGTGTTCGCTTTAAGCGAAGCTATAGAAGGGTTAAGAGAAGGATTGTTATTAATGAATATCGGCTCTCGCTATGAATTTGTGATCCCTCCAGAGCTTGCTTGGGGTAAAAAAGGTAACGGTGGCAAGATTGGCGCAAATGCAGTGCTACATTTTGACGTTCGTTTAATGCGTTTAGCTTAACTCTCTTCGGATGTGTCCCTTAGCATAAGTCGACAGAGGGCTTAAAACGCGTTAACGTTCACTATTGGTTTACTGAGGAACATTATGGACGCATTTACTTCACGAGTTTACTTTCTTCGCCATGGTGAAATCGCTAGGCCCGGAATTCTTTCTGGGCAAATCGATGTCGGTTTATCTGAGCAAGGCCTTGAACAAATGCGCCAAGCTTCTGCCGATCTCATACATTTAAATGCCATATATAGCTCTCCGCTCAAGCGTTGCTCAGTCCACGCTGATTATTTAGCAAATCAACACTCACTGCATGTACACTATTATAACGCGCTAAAAGAGTTTAATTTTGGTGATTGGGATGGCCAAGACTACCAACAGCTTTGGCAGCAAACGAGTAAACCTCATATTGGTGATTTTTGGCAGCATCCTTGGCAAGTAAAAGTGCCCAATGGTGAATCTATGGCAGACTTTTACGCACGAGTGGAGGCATGGTGGCAAACATTTTTACAATCACTATGTGAATCCAAGCATGAACAGTCATTGGTAATAAGTCATGCAGGTGTGATTAAACAAATCCTCGCTATTGTTTGTCAGATGCCAAAACAATCAGCCACGCATTTAAATGTTTTTCACCTTCCTTATGCGGGGCTTATTACACTCGATGTATATATAGATGAACAAGGACAGGCTTGGCCCAAAATTGTTTTTTAGCCATCTAGAGCGATATTCATTGAATTATTTACTTAGCCCGCCATAATACTCATATGCTATGGAATGGAGTGAAATTCTCCAGCTGTTCCCGCAACTGTAATCCATCTAAATAATGGTCAGCCAGATACTTAGCACTAAAAACTAATCATCGAGCGGGTCAACTCACATCATTTTCTGGTACTTACCAGTGCTTTCTTGTGCGTTGTGATTACTCGCCAAGAGAGAATAAGCTTGCAACAAAATAGCCTTAGCGCTGCGCCATTAATATCAGTGTCTGATTTAAGTTGGGGTACTGCGAATAAAACTATACTTAAATCAATTAACCTTGAGTTAAAAGCAGGGCAATTTATCGGTCTACTCGGCCCTAATGGTGCGGGTAAATCAAGCTTGCTGCGTTGCCTTTATCGTTACTTGAAACCTCAGCAAGGGGTTGTGCTGCTAAGCGGTCAAGATATTTGGCAAATCAGTGCTGATGAATATGCAAAGCAGGTTGCAGTGGTTTTACAAGAGTCTCCATCGCAGTTTAATTTGTCTTTGTTCGATGTAGTGAGTTTAGGTTTAACACCTCATAAGCGACTTTTCAGCGGCACGTCTGCCAATGATAAGCAGCGAATATATCAAGCTATAGAGCAGGTTGGTTTGTCTCATCATAGTGAGCAAGCATTTGATTCGCTCTCAGGTGGCGAAAAGCAAAGAGCGCTTATTGCACGCTCTATCGTACAACAACCTAAGTTGCTCATCATGGATGAACCTACCAGTCACCTTGACGTTAAATACCAAATTCAAATAATGGAATTAGCAAAGTCCCTCGATGTGACTGTGCTTGCCTCTTTCCATGATTTAAATCTCGCGGCGAGTTTATGTGATGAATTATTGGTGATTGATGAAGGGCGTTTGGTTTGCCAGGGGCAACCAAAAGCGGTGCTAACAGAGCAGCTGTTGAGTGATGTATTTGGTGTCTGCGCAGCGGTATCTGCTCACCCGCAATCAAGCACTGATAAGTTTATTCCGCACATCACTTATTTTTATGGCTATCAGACACAGGAGCATCAAAATGACTGATGCAATGCGTTTAAGTATCTGTGTTGTCGTAGGGCTTATTAGTTGTTTTTTAGCATTGAGCTTTGGTGCTGCAAATACGCCACTGAGTGATGTTTTTAATGGTTTGTTTAGCCAAGGTAGCGATGAATTTGTGCAGCGTATAATTTGGCAGTTGCGTATGCCAAGAACGGTGCTGGCATTCTTAGCAGGCTCAGGGCTTGCTCTGGCAGGACTAATTTTGCAGACCGTAACCCGAAACCCGCTTGCTGACCCTTACTTGTTTGGTATTTCTTCTGGAGCTTCATTTGGTGTGGTGTGCTTTATTGCCCTAACCGGTGTGAGTTTTGGCTTTAGTATGTCAGTTGCAGCATTTGCCGGAAGCTTACTTTCTATGCTGTTGCTTATTGCTATTGCAGGGCGTCGTCATGTTGGCCAAGTTGAAGCCATGTTACTCGCAGGTGTTGCTCTATCTTTCTTATTTAGTGCTCTGACTAGTCTGCTGCTTTATTTTAGCGATCCACAAGCCATCACCGCCATTTTGTTTTGGACGATGGGCAGTTTTTCTCGTGCCCAGTGGGACACTCTTTGGCTGCCATTTACCGTTATTATTGCCTGCATGACACTGATGGTTGCATTTCGTCGTCAGCTAAATGCAATGCTGCTTGGTGATGAAAGTGCTGCGACTTTGGGGATTCATGTGCAACGCTTTCGGATCATGATGCTGCTGCTAAGTTCATTAATAACAGCGGTGCTTGTTGCTATGTGTGGGGGCGTTGGTTTTGTCGGCCTGATGATCCCACATATTGTGCGCTACTTTTCGCCGCAAGGCAGCAGCCATAACTTAGTTATGACCTCATTGGTCGGAGGTATTTTTATGGTGTGGGTCGATGTGTTATGCCGAACCCTATTGAATAACCAAGAACTACCTGTTGGTGTGATCACAGCCGCTATCGGTAGTGTGTTCTTTTTATTCTTACTTTATTTTCGTAAACAGAGCAGGTAGCTAATGTTTAATATCATGCCTCTTAATCAGCAATTTTCGGCTGTAATTCAACAAAAAATAGACCTTAAAACAAAGCCGCTAGGCGCTTTAGGTCAGCTTGAAAGTTGTGCCAAACAATTAACGCTTATTTTTTCAAAGCAGCTTGATAATGAGCAGGCGCTAGTTGCCTTTAAACCGGTTATTTCAAACCCTTCTCTCGTTGTATTTGCGGGCGATCATGGTGTGGCAAGCCAAGGTGTGTCGATTGCTCCTAGCAGCGTTACATCGCAAATGGTGGCAAACTTTGCAGCAGGAGGCGCAGCGATCAACGTGTTTTGCCGTCAGCTGGGCTGGCAGCTAGAAGTTGTTGACGCCGGAACACTCAGTACTTCACATGATAAAAGTGTGCATAACCAGCGTTTAGGTGACATCACTGCACCACTGAATACTGAAATGGCTATGTCTCTTAATCAGGTTGAAAAAGGGTTTGAATTAGCTAAGCAGCGAGTTCATTCACTCTATGAGCAAGGCTGCAATACCATCGCCTTTGGTGAGATGGGCATTGGCAATACCACAAGTGCTGCGGCATTAATGGCTGCCATTTTGTCTTTACCTGCCAGCCAATGTGTTGGTAAAGGCACAGGTGTGAGCGACGAGGTTATCGCTAAAAAAATTAAAGTTGTTGAGCAAGCCCTTCAATTACACCAAACTCATTTTGACGACCCATTAATGACGCTTGCGGCATTAGGTGGTTTTGAAATTGTTCAGATCACCGGTGCTATTTTAGCTGCTGCCGAGCTTGGCATGGCGGTGATCGTGGATGGCTTTATTTGTACAGCAGCAGCGCTTGTTGCAACTCGGATTAATGCAAACGCTCGCGATTACATGATATTTGCTCATGCCTCTGATGAACAAGGGCACAAAGCAATGCTCAATGCCTTGCATGCAGCACCTTTATTGCAGCTTGATTTACGTTTAGGAGAGGGCACTGGGGCTGCGCTTACCTTACCTTTACTGCAAGCATCTTTGGCGTTTTATAATGACATGGCAAGTTTTGCCGATGCTAATGTTGAGCAAGTTGTCTGATATGAGCGCTGAACAACACACTTCTGATTCTACCCCAAGTCAGCTTCAGCTATTTTTGCTAGCGCTTAGTTTTTTAACGCGTATCCCCGTTAAATTAAACTTTGCAGTATCGAGTCAGGCACTCAATCAGGCCAGCCGCTATTTTGCATTGGTCGGTGTGATATTAGGTGCACTTTTAGCGCTGAGTTTTTTACTGCTAAGTTGGTTATTCCCTGCAGCCATTGCAGTCGCGTTAGTTATGGCGTTTAGCTTGATAATCACAGGGGCATTCCATGAAGATGGCCTAGCTGATGTCTGGGATGGCTTTGGTGGTGGTTGGCACGTTGCAGATAAGCTGAGCATTATGAAAGACAGTCGCTTAGGTACCTATGGTGCTGCGGCGTTAGTGATGGCCTTATTAATTAAGTACCAAACACTCGTTGCACTTAGTGAAGTAACCAGTACTGTGATTATTGCACTTGTTTTAGGGCAAAGCTTGAGCCGGGTTGTTGCAACAAGCTTAATTGCAGATATGGACTATGTAAGTCAGGACGCCACATCTAAAGTAAAACCCATTGCGATGCATTTAAGCACGCAAAGTTATCAAATACTGTTAGCAACTGGCGGTGCGGTATTAGCAATTGCATGGTTGTTTTTTAGCTTCACTCTAGGGCAATTATTAATACTCGTCAGTGTGCTGTTTGTTACTCGTTTACTATTAAAGCGCTGGTTTGAAAAACAGTTATCTGGCTACACCGGCGATTGCTTAGGTGCAGCCCAGCAAGTATCTGAGCTTGTTACTTACCTTTGCTTGGTGAGCTTATTATGAGCCAGGAACATACTTTAATTTTAGGCGGTGCTCGCAGCGGTAAAAGCCGTTTTGCAGAGCAGCAGGCAATAAGTTCAAACAAGCCGCTTATCTACATTGCCACAGCAAATGCGGGTGATGAAGAAATGACAGCCCGAATTAACAGGCATCAAGCAGAGCGCGCTAAGCATTGGCAGCTTGTTGAAGAGCCTTTGTATTTGGCTAAAGCACTACAACAACATAGCCGAGCTGGAAACTGTATTTTAGTGGACTGTTTAACCCTATGGTTGAGTAATTGCTTATGCCAGCAGGGTGAAGCATTTTGGCTTGAGCAAAAAGCGGCCTTACTCGATGTGCTATCGCAATTGCCGGGTGAGGTGATTTTTGTCAGCAATGAAGTGGGTCATGGTATTGTGCCGCTGGGTGAGTTAAGCCGTCAGTTTGTTGATCATTCAGGTTGGTTGCATCAAGCCTTAGCACAGCAAGTTGCACGTGTTGAGTTTGTGATTGCAGGTCTTGCACAAACCTTAAAAAGAGAACAATGATGAAAACAATAATGGTGCAAGGCACGACCTCAGATGCAGGTAAAAGTACTCTTGTAGCAGCACTTTGCCGAATCTTTGCTGAGCGAGGCATAAAGGTTGCGCCCTTTAAGCCACAAAATATGGCGTTAAATAGCGCTGTAACCGCAGATGGTGGCGAGATAGGTCGCGCACAAGCTTTGCAAGCTGTAGCGGCAAAAGTGCCCGCAGAAGTCGATTTTAATCCTATCTTATTAAAACCTAACAGCGATACTGGAGCGCAGGTAATCGTTCATGGCAAAGCGCTGTCGAATATGGAAGCGGGCAGTTATCATGACTACAAAAAAGTGGCGATGGATGCAGTTCTTACTTCGCAGCAGCGCTTAAGTGAGCGTTTTGAATTACTGGTTGTTGAAGGTGCAGGGAGCCCTGCAGAAATTAACCTGCGCGAAAACGATATTGCCAATATGGGTTACGCCGAGGCGGTAGATTGCCCAGTGATCATTATTGCAGATATCGATAAAGGCGGTGTGTTTGCCCATTTAGTCGGAACGTTAGCCTTGTTGTCTGAGTCGGAGCAAGCGCGCGTTAAAGGCTTTGTGATTAATCGTTTTCGGGGCGATATTGCGTTATTGCAAGGTGGCCTTGATTGGTTAGAGCAATACACCAATAAGCCAGTACTTGGGGTATTACCTTATTTACATGACTTAGCACTCGATGCTGAAGATGCCGTTGCTATAACTAATCAGGTCGATAAACCGCAATTACGCATAGCGGTGCTGCTACTTCCTCATATTAGTAATCACACAGACTTTGATGCACTGCGATTACAACCCGAAATCGATTTACAGTATGTACGTCATACTCAGGCTATTCCAAGTGTTGATCTGATTATTATTCCGGGTAGTAAAAATGTACTCGGCGATTTAGCGTTTTTAAAAAATGAAGGCTGGCATAAACAAATAACACGTCATTTACGCTATGGCGGTAAAGTGCTTGGAGTATGTGGTGGGCTGCAGATGTTAGGCAACTACCTTGCTGATCCACATGCAGTGGAGTCTAATTTAGGCAGCGCAGCAGGGTTAGGGCTTGCTGACTTTGAAACGCAATTAGGGCAACAAAAAGTACTAAGCCAAGTCTCCGGCATACTTCATTTAAACAATAGCGATAAAGCAATATCTGGTTATGAAATTCACGCCGGGATTAGTCAAGGGCCGGCACTTGATAAGCCATTTTTGAGTTTTAATGAACACCCAAGTGGATTCAAAGTAGATGGTTTTATTAGTGATGATAACCAAGTAGCAGGTACTTACTTACATGGCTTGTTCGATACCCCTGAGGGCGTATCTGAGCTAATAACTTGGCTTGCACCAAATAGCCAAATTAAGCCAATTGATATTAACTTAAACCGTGAACAGCAGTTAAGCCGTTTAGCTAGTGTAGTAGCAGATAATCTCGATATTGAACAAATCATCAATATTTATGAGAACTTCAATTTAGAGACATAAGGAACAACAATGAGCGAACAGAATCAAGATAAGCACCAACAACGCCAACAAAAAGTAAAACAAAAAGTCGACGAACGGATTGCTGCTGCACAAAAAGAGCAGGGTATTTTTCAGGTTATAACTGGCAACGGTAAGGGTAAATCGACTTCTGGTTTTGGTACTGTTGCACGTGCGGTAGGTCACGGAATGAAAGCCGCTGTGTGTCAGTTTATTAAAGGCACATGGGAGTGCGGTGAACGCAACCTACTGGAAAAAGCAGGGGTTGAATTTGTTATTATGAACACCGGTTTTACTTGGGAAACACAAAATAAAGAGTCAGATACAGCTGCTGCGCAAGTGACATGGCAAGAAGCAAAAAGAATGCTGAAGGATGAGTCGATTAATCTCGTTATGCTAGATGAAATAACCTATATGATTACCTACGGTTATATTGATTTAGACGAAGTGCTAGAAGCTGTTAGCTCTCGCCCTGCTATGCAATCGGTGATTATTACAGGTCGTGGTGCGCACCGTAAACTGACCGACTTAGCTGATACAGTCAGTGAAGTCAGAAACGTAAAACACGCTTTTGATGCAGGAATAAAAGCGCAAAAAGGGTTCGATTTTTAACATGAGAACCATCAAGTTTGCACTCTTAGGGGTTTTATTTTATTTACCTGCATTGGCTCAGGCTCATGAAATTAAAGAGCCGCAGCGTATCGTTGCCTTAGCACCGCACATCGTTGAAAACCTATTTGCCATTGGAGCAGGAGAGCGCATTGTCGGTACCGTTGACTATGCAGACTTTCCTCAGCAAGCGAATGATATCGAACGAGTAGGCGGCTATTACGGAATTAACATGGAAAAACTGTTGTCGTTAAAACCAGACCTAGTTCTGGCTTGGAAAACGGGTAACAAAGCCGAAGATCTCGCTTACATTGAAAAATTAGGTATTCCGGTAGCGTACAGCAACCCAAATCAGGTTGATAATGTGGCTGATGAGCTGCGTAAACTAGGCACGCTTACGCACTTGCAAACCAAGGCAAATAAAGTAGCTAAAGAGTTTGAAACTAAACTCAATGCTATTCGTACTGCGCAAGAAGGCAAGCCGAAAGTGTCAGTGTTTTATCAATTATGGCCTGAGCCAATGATGACAGTTGGCGGAAACACTTGGATCAATCAGCTATTAACTATTTGTCATGCGGATAATGTGTTCGCTAATAGTGATACAGACTACCCGCGCATTAGTATTGAAAATGTATTGGTTGCCAATCCAGAGGTAGTGATTATTCCAGATGAAAAATCGAAAAAGCCTCAGCCTAAAATTGATTGGCGACAATGGCCTGAATTGCCAGCGGTGCAACATAACCAGTTTATTAGTGTAAACGCAGACTTATTGCACCGTTTTACAACCCGAATGCTTGATGGTTTGACCGACATGTGTGGTAAAATAGACGTTTCTCGACAGCAAATACAGGCTTCAAAATGATCGATTGGCAAACATTTCTAGATACCGAGCTTGCTAAGCCCTACATGCAAGAAACCTTGCAATATGTGGCCGATAGACGCGCAGCAGGCGTTACCGTTTATCCGAAAGACGAACAGGTATTCTCAGCTTTTGAAGCCACACCTCTGAATGAAGTTAAGGTGGTTATTTTAGGGCAAGATCCTTACCACGGAGAAGGCCAAGCCCATGGTTTGTGTTTTTCGGTATTGCCTGAAGTTAAAAAGCTGCCGCCGTCTTTGAAAAACATGTACAAAGAATTGGCAACAGATATCGAAGGTTTTGAGATACCTCATCATGGCTATTTGCAAAGCTGGGCCGAACAAGGCGTGTTCTTACTCAACACGGTATTAACGGTTGAGCAAGGGCAAGCTCATTCTCATAAGCACCTTGGTTGGGAGCAATTTACCGATGCAGTAATTGCGCTTATTAATCAGCACTGTGACGGTGTGGTGTTTGTGTTATGGGGCGCGCATGCTCAGAAAAAAGGTAAACACATTGATACCTCGCGTCATCATGTGATCCAAGGCCCGCATCCATCACCGCTTTCTGCACATCGTGGCTTTTTTGGTTGTCAGCATTTTTCAAAGACAAACCAGCTACTTACTGATCAAAATAAAGCGCCAGTAAATTGGTCGTTGCCACAATAAATACCCAAACCACCTCAAGGTGTGAGTTTCAGTTGGAATTAAAAGCGATTTAGGCAAGGCATTGATTGCAAGTAATAGTGGTTCTATTGTTAAAATCAATAACGCAGTATAAATCGCTTTTAAACCAACCCTTTGGGCGCTTCACAGGCACTTACTCTCATCGTTGTTGCTTCTTAAAAGGGATGGCCATTCTTGCAAAGCAACGCCTTGATTTTAAGCACCTGTGAAACGCTGAATTCTGCATCTTGAGGTGGCTTGGGTATAAGCACAAATGCAAAAGGCCCTTGCGGGCCTTTAATTAAAAGTCTAATTCATCAAGCTCAATGCTGTCTGTGAAATAGTCTAACTCCTGTAGTTCTTTGCGAAGTCTATGCTTGTCTTTCAAAGCTTCGATTTCGCGCCATTTTCTCTTTTTATTTTTTGTAGAGGTCTTTTTTGTTTTACTAGGACCTTCTAATATTTCTAAAATATCGTCTAGGCTATCCATGAACTTCTCCTATTGATTTTTTGAACCTCGGAAATACCTATACCACAGGCTGCTCAAAAATAGAATAAAAAAGTGACAATACTGTTACAGAAGTGTGATTGATAGATGAATAGATCAAAGGATTAGTTATTTTAGAAACAAAAACGCCACCTAGCGGTGGCGTTTAAAAAAATGCTGTAATTTGAATTACATTGCTTTAAAGCGTGCTTCTAATTCAAGCTGTGCTTGTGCAAAAGAGCGAATACCCTCAGCAAGTTTTTCTGTCGCCATAGCATCTTGGTTATGTAACCAACGGAACTGGCTTTCAGTTAGTGGTGCTGGTTTTTCTTCAACAGTAAAGTCGCTCTCTAGTAGGTACTCTTGTGCATCCGTTAATTGGCCTAACTCTTCTAAAAGACCAGGGCTAATCGTTAACTTATCACAGCCAGTCAGTGCGATGATCTCGCCTGTGTTACGGAAGCTTGCGCCCATAACAACTGTTTTGTAGTCGTGGCGTTTGTAGAATTCGTAAATGCTACGTACAGATTGCACACCAGGATCGTTTAGCGGATCAGTTGGTTTTTCCATACCGTTAGCAACGTGCCAGTCTAAGATACGGCCAACGAATGGTGAAATTAAAAATACATTTGCATCGGCACAAGCGCGTGCTTGTGCTTCAGAGAATAACAGCGTTAAGTTACACTTAGTGCCTTCTTTTTCAAGTTGCTCAGCGGCTTTGATACCTTCCCAGGTTGATGCAACTTTGATTAAGATTTTATCTTTGCTAACGCCTTCTTTTTCGTAAAGGCTCAGTAAAGTGTGGGCTTTGTCGATAGTCGCTTGGGTATCAAATGATAAACGTGCGTCTACCTCTGTTGAGATATAACCCGGTACTATTTCGCTAATTTCTTTACCAATTAATACTGCAAAGTAATCACATGCTAACTCAAGTTGTTTAGCTGCATCTTGCTCGGTTTCTTTGGCATATTGCCACGCTTTATCTAAATAAGGCTTATACGCTTCAATTTCACTGGCTTTTAAAAGTAGAGATGGGTTTGTTGTTGCATCTTCTGGTTGGTGCTTTTTGATAGCTTCGATATCACCTGTATCTGCAACAATAGATGAATGCTGTTTAAGCCTTTGTAGTGCTGAAGTCATTTGCTTTCCTCATTCCAAGCAAGTTAAAAGAAAATCCATTATAGCGGCCTTTATGCTGCAACACTATGACAGTGTTTAATAGGTCAAATGTCCTTAATACAGAAAACTAGAACATTATGTATGAAAAGAACAGCGGATAAAGGCAGGACGAAACAAAACGTGCATTTTGATTCAATTAATGTTGAAATTGACATCAAACAAATTACAAGTCAATAGCTAAGTATGATCACTGTTATTTCACCTGCAAAAAATTTAGATTACGAAACACCAGCCACGACCGATAAATTCACTCAACCTGAATTACTCGAGCACAGCGAAGAGTTAATGTCAGTTTGCCGTGATTTAACACCAGCGCAAATTGGTAGCCTAATGAAAATCAGCGATAAACTAGCTGGTTTGAATGCGGCACGCTTCGCCGAGTGGTCACAGCCATTTACCCAAGACAACGCAAAACAAGCCGTGCTAGCCTTTAATGGTGATGTATACGGTGGCTTAGATGCGCAAACGTTAAGCGATGCTGATCTTGATTACGCACAGTCGCACTTACGTATTTTGTCTGGCCTTTATGGTGTGCTTAAACCATTAGATTTAATGCAAGCTTACCGCCTTGAAATGGGCACTAAGTTAGAAAACCCACGTGGTAAAAACTTATATGAGTTTTGGGGCAGTGTTATCGCCGAAAAGCTTAATACAGTGCTTGCTGAGCAAGATAGCAAATACTTGGTAAACCTTGCTTCGAATGAGTATTTTAAAGCGGTTGATAAAAAAGCATTAAATGCACAAATCGTCACTCCACATTTTAAAGACTGTAAAAACGGCCAATATAAAGTGATCAGCTTTTATGCGAAAAAAGCCCGCGGCATGATGGCACGTTACATCATTGAAAATAAAATCACTCAATTAAGTGAATTAAAAGATTTCACTGTTGCAGGTTATTACTTTAGTAGCGATGCAACAGCAAAAGAATTAGAGCCTGTTTTCTTACGAGAAGAGCAGAACTAAATTTTTAGTAAAATGATTTAGAACAGCCGTGCGAAGCACGGCTTTTTTGTGCTTGTATGAAACTGGCGCTTATTTTGCAAAACACCTGTTATGTTTCTTAATGTATCAGGTAGTCGCATGTTAAAAATACCAACCGTCGGTGAGGCCGAAAAACTTATAGAAGAAAAGCTCGGTGGCTGGGTTGATATCATCATAAGCCATATTCCAAACTTCATTGTCGCAGTGATCATCACCATTGTATTTTCATTGCTGGCGCGTATCGTTGGGTCAATGCTTAGAAAGCTATTACGCCGCTCGTTAGAGTCTTCGCAAATCGCAGACTTAATGTCATCGATCGTAAAAGTCATCGTGTTATGCGTTGGCTTATTTGTAGCCCTTGATTTCTTGGGGCTCAGAGGCACTGTCACCTCATTACTTGCTGGTGCGGGTATTGTTGGTCTTGCGATTGGTTTTGCCTTTCAGGACATGACAGAGAACCTTATAGCGGGTATTGCTATGGGTATTCGCAAACCATTTAAAACAGGTGATGTGATTCGCACCGAAAGCGTGTTTGGTACTGTACGGGCGATTAACCTTAGAAATACCCTCATTGAGAACTTTTATGGGCAACTTATATTAGTGCCTAACAAGATTCTATTTAGAAATATACTCAGTAACTACAGTACCTTAGGTGTGCGTCGTATCGAAGTGCCAGTGGGGATTTCGTATGCTGACGATCCAGAGCAAGCCGCTGAGGTGATTGTTAAAAAAATCAATGAGTTTGATTTTGTGATTAAACAAGAAGAAACCGCAGTTTACGCCGAAAGCTTTGGTGATAGCAGCGTTAACTTACTAGTTTGGTTTTGGATTAAGTACCCTGGCGAAGCGGATTTCATGACCGTTCGTCACAAGGCTGTTGTGGCAGTTAGAAACGCCCTAAGCGAAGCTGATATGACCATCCCATTCCCAATCCGCACGTTAGATTTTGGCATAAAAGGCGGCGAGAAATTAAATGCCATGATAAGCGAAAAACAGCAAGATAAAGGCGCTGAGGCACCGCAAACCGATGAGTAAAACTTACTGACTCATCGGCGTGATTTACACAGGGAAGTGTGTTTGAGGTGGGGGAGAGTTTATTTTTGACTAGACAGAGTGAATCGTTTTTGACTCTAAAAACTTTTTGTCCAAATACAAGCTTGCTCTCACTTTTACTGTTTATTAGAAATGATAGGTGTTTTACTTGTAAGAAATAAACCCTCGCGCGAAATAAATTCACGCCTACGATGAGCTATTTTGACTTAGAGTTTAAAACTTACGGCTTAAAGCTTTTAATTAATGCGTTGGTTTTTGCTCCGCTTCAAATTTTAGTCTACGGTTATTCCCCCTAAGCGAGGGGATTATAATTAAAGTAGACACCTGTTGCGCAGCACGCTACACTTTGGCAATGATCAAGACATTCAAACATAAAGGCTTGAAAAAGTTCTTCGAGACTGGAAACAAAGCAGGGATTCAAGCCAAACACGAGCGCCGTTTGAGAATGCAACTAGCCGCTATAGATACCGCTTCGATTATTGAAGATATCGACTTACCTGGGTTTAAGTTGCATCCATTAAAAGGCAATCGTGATGGTGTTTGGTCAATAACTGTAAATGGTAATTGGCGAGTAACATTCGAATTCAAAGATGGTAACGCCTACATATTAAACTACGAGGATTATCACTAATGACTATGCATAATCCACCGCATCCGGGTGAATTTATTTCCGATGTATATATGGAGCCGTTCGGTTACAGCTGTAGATTTGTCGCGAAACAATTGGATGTCTCACCTTCAACTCTTAACAGAGTCCTTAAGGGGCAGAGCTCTATTACTCCTGAAATGGCATTAAGATTATCTAAGGCTTTGGGTAGAAGCCCTGAAAGTTGGCTATCGATGCAAGATAATTACAATCTTTGGCAAGCTAAACAAAATGTTAACCTAACCAAGGTACACCCTATTAGTTTTGCAGTAGCGTAATGAGAATAATCACAAGCTTGTTGCTACTTTGGCTGTTCACCTGAAATTTCTTGTGTGTTATTTATAAGAAATAAGCCATCGAGCGAAATAAATTTCACGACTACGGTGAGTTATTTTGACTTAGAGTTTAAAATTTACGGCTTATACTCAAACCAACCTACCTTAAAGTTTTGTCCTACAAAAAAAGCGCAAGCAGTTTAACTGGTTGCGCTTTTTATCTATTCGATATGCCAACGATTAGTGAAGGATACGTGCTCTGATAGTCCCTTCAACAGCACTTAGCTCTTTAAGAGCGACTTCTGATTGGTCTGTATCTACATCAATTACTACGTAACCAATCGCTTCGTCAGTTTGTAAGTACTGGGCTGCGATATTAATGCCGTGCTGTGCAAATGCTTGGTTAATTTGCGTTAGAACACCTGGGCGGTTGTGGTGCACGTGTAATAAGCGGCTGCGGTTTGCAAGCTCAGGCAGTGATACTTCAGGGAAGTTAACCGCCGTAATGGTTGAGCCATTATCTGAGTACTTAGCAAGTTTGCCTGCTACTTCAATACCGATATTTTCTTGTGCTTCTTGAGTTGAACCACCAATATGCGGAGTCAGAATCACGTTATCGAACTCGCGAAGCGGTGATACGAACTCTTCATCATTTGATTTTGGTTCTACAGGGAACACGTCGATTGCAGCGCCGCTCAGCTTTTTATCACGCAGTGATTCTGCTAGAGCGTCAATATCAACAACAGTACCGCGAGAAGCATTGATCAAGATCGCGCCTTGCTTCATTACTTCAAGCTCAGCCATACCTATTAGGTTTTTCGTTTGCGGTGTTTCTGGTACGTGTAAGCTAATAACATCAGCACGTTGTAATAACTGAGTTAGGTTATGAACTTGTGTTGCATTACCCAGCGTTAGTTTATCTTCGATATCGTAAAACTCAACGTTCATACCGATATTTTCAGCCATGATACCTAGCTGTGTACCAATGTGGCCGTAACCAATAATACCTAACGTTTTACCACGTGCTTCAAATGAACCGTTGGCTGATTTTAACCAACCACCACGATGTGCTAGGGCATTACGCTCTGGAATACCACGAAGTAATAATAAGATTTCACCAAGTACTAATTCTGCTACAGAGCGGGTGTTTGAGAATGGTGCGTTAAATACTGCAATACCACGTTCGCGAGCACCTTGCAGGTCGACTTGGTTAGTACCGATACAGAAGCAGCCGATTGCGACTAGCTTTTCAGCTGCTTCTAATACCGCTTCATTAATATGAGTGCGAGAACGAAGGCCTACAAAGTGCACATCTTTAATGCGCTCAATGAGCTCGTCTTCAGGTAAGGATGTTTTTACGTAATCAATATTACTGTAGCCATTACGCTTAAGCGTTTCTACAGCACTTTGGTGCACGCCTTCCAGCAAGAGAATTTTAATTTTGTCTTTTGCTAACGATACCTTACTCATATCCTCATTCCTATTTACTTTATTTGCGGCCCGTTTTTGGTGCCGATAATGACTTTATCTGCGCCGCGATGGGCAAATAAGCCGTTTGTTACTACACCAACAATCTGGTTGATTGTTAGTTCTAATTCTTTGGCGTTGCTGATATCTAAATTGTGCACGTCTAAAATGACGTTACCGTTATCTGTTACAACACCCTCACGGTAAACAGGGTCACCGCCTAGTTTTACTAGTTCACGCGCTACATAGCTGCGTGCCATTGGGATCACTTCAACCGGCAGTGGAAATGCGCCTAATGTTGTAACTTCTTTAGATTCATCAACAATACAAACAAATTGTTTTGCTACCGCTGAAACGATTTTCTCGCGTGTCAGCGCTGCACCACCGCCTTTGATCATCTCATTGTGTGGGTTGATTTCGTCTGCGCCATCAACATACACATCAAGGCTTGATACATCGTTTAGTTCGAATACTTCAATACCCAGTGCTTTTAACTTTTCAGTTGAAGCCTCTGAGCTTGAAACCGCACCAGTAATGGTGTCTTTTACTGTATCAAGTGCATCAATAAAGTGATTCACTGTAGAGCCTGTACCTACACCAACAATGGTATTTTCATTTACAAACTCCAGGGCTGCCCAGGCAGCGGCTTTTTTTAATTCATCTTGCGTCATAATTATGTGCTCAGTTAGCTGTCAGAGAGGGCCTATAGTATACAAACAGTTTGCTTACCATTGGTAGATTTTCTCTGGGGTTATAATGTGTTTTAGCGGTACATCCCATGATTCAATTGGCAATGCTGAAACATGCTGACATTGATGGGCAAGGCCTATCAAAATCGGTTTTTGCCAGTTTTCTTGGTAATACCGAGCCAACGTTTTGTCATAAAACCCACCGCCCATTCCTAAACGGTTACCTTGATCATCAAATGCCACTAATGGCATAAGTAAAATATCAAGCTTGTCTAAAGGACATATTTGACTGCAATTCAACTTGGGCTCCAAGATACCATAGCGGTTTGCAGTCATGGGTGAATTTTCTTCATATCTCTGAAAGTATAAAGTTGTGCCATTGAAGGGGTGGATGATAGGCAGATATAAATGCTGCTCTTGCATCCATAATTCTTTAATTAACAATGAAGTGTCTAATTCGCCATCATTGCTGAAATAAATGCCAATATGGGCATTTTTAGGTGTTTTTAGCGATTTTAAGTGTTGAGTAAAATTCACTTTTAGCGCAATTGCTGCATTTTTTTGTTGTTCAACAGTCAGTGAATTGCGCTTTTTTCGAATAGATTGTCTGATTTCTGCTCGTGTGTTGCTCATGTCAATATTAGTGTTAACTTTCTAAAAAGGAGAAAAGTTCAGGAAAAAGCTCTACTACACCCAAAATGATCAATAACACAATGACCATTGCAATAAGCGAATAGAGTAGGGTGTTTGAGCGTTTTTTAACAGGCTCTGTTAATTCGTCTTCAAGTAGCAAGTCATCTTCTTGCCAGCTATCGTCGCTATCAGCAACGCTATTATTTTCAAGCTCAGGTAAACGTTGCTCTAAGTCATCAAGTTTTTCTTCTAGGCGAATAAGACTACTGGTGATGTAATCGAGGGCATCAAAAATACGTTCTTCACGCTCTTTGGTCTGTGCGGCTGTATTGCTTGATTGGCTGCTGGTGGCTGCTTGGTTAATCGGTTGGAGCTTGGCTTTAATGCCAACACTGGCGAGTAACTTTGCTTGTTTTAGTGCTTTATCTTGCTCGCTTGGTGCAAATAATGGCTTATGCTCAAACAGGGTCGCAACTTTATCTGTTGTTGTTTTTAGTTTTGCAGCTAGTTGCTCTGTTGCTTGTGCTTGATCTACACCGGCTTCAAGCCCTGCAAACATAACGCGAAATTTTTCTGCCATTTGCTGATTATCCAAATCCTTAAATCAATGACTTGAGTATATACCCAAAAAGATTAGCGTAAAAACAAAAGCCCGTATAAAACGGGCTTTTTCTGTTATGGTTTTGCAAATACGCTGTTTAGTATTTTGCAGCTTTACCTTCGGCAGGCAGTGATTTAAGGATAAAATCACGTAAGTCATTATTTGATGACTCAAGATCAGCATGACGTAAATACATCATGTGACCACTGCGATAGCCTTTAAAGCTTAAGCGATCTTTCATTTTGCCACTTGGATCTAACTGCCACATTGTGTATTTAGCATCAAAGTAGTTTGTTGCACCATCGTAGTAGCCAGATTGAATCATCACGTTTAAGTATGGGTTTTGTGCCATTGCTAAACGTAAGTTTTCACCTGTGTTATTGCCTGAGCGGTCCCAAGGGTGAACATTACCAAATAGGTTATATTTGATATCGGTTTTGTAATTAAGCTCTTCACGTAGGTAATAGTTAATCGCTGGCGTGAATGAGTGTAACCATGAAGTAAGCTCAGCCCAGTAATCAGGTGACTCACCTGCATCACGCTTGTCGATACCTAGGTAACGAGAATCTAAACGGCCCACTGTTTGGCCGCGCTCTCGTAATAGCTCTTTCCAGAAGAAGTTATTTGGAATATCAAGATTATTTTGCTCAACAAACTTTTCAGATAAACCTGCGTATTTTGCTGCTTGCTTGATGATGGCACGTTTTTCATCAGCAGGTAAAAAACCACCTTTAGCAATTGCAGGTAAGAACTTGTTCACAGTGAACTGTTCAACTTCAGGTAATAATTCGTCTAAGTCTTTTGCCTGTAAGTCTGCGCTAAGGGCTTTGTGGTACCAAGCGGTTGCTGCAAAGTAAGGTAAGCGATTAGCAGCTTCTACCGGGCCTTCACGTTTAATACCAATTTCAGTTGGTGATACTAAAATAACGCCGTTGATATACATCCATTGGCGATTTTGTAATTCGTGAGCAAGACCAGAAACACGAGTCGTACCATAGCTCTCACCAATTAAGAACTTAGGTGAACGCCAGCGCTCGTTGCGAGAAACAAAGGTATTTAACCATTCAGCTAAGTATTTGATGTCAGCGTTAACACCAAAGAACATTTTTTGTTGATCTGACTTACTTGGCAACTCACCTTTTTCGTTTTCAAGAACGCGCGAGTAACCGGTGTTAACTGGGTTGATATAAACAATATCAGCCACGTCTAAAATTGAGTAAGGGTTATCTTTTACGCCATAAGGTTGAACAGGGTAACCTTCGTCATCAATTTTTAATACACGTGGTCCAGTATAGGCAAGGTGCATCCATACTGACGCAGAACCTGGGCCACCATTAAACGAAAAGACTAAAGGACGTTTTGTTCTATCGTCTACTTTATCGCGGGTATAATAAGTATATTGTAGCGTTGCAACGGCATCGCCTTGCTCATTCCAAACTGGTTGCGTGCCTGTGGTTGCGGTATATGAAAAGCGCTCACCATTAATGCGGGCTTTGTGCTCTGTTACCACTTTGCTGTCAACGTCAATACGACGTCCGTTATCAGCAAAGCTTGGAGTACTGAAGGTCAGTGTTAGTGCTGTCACTGACAAGCCAATAAAACTAACTAGTTTCATGTTGATTCCTTATTATTCGAATTGCAGCTATTAAAAAGTAAAGCAAACTCGATGACAAACTAATGAGACTAGTGACCAATATTAGCTGTTAAACAGAAAAATAACCGAAAATACTGAGCTGGTTACAAAAAAGTGCATTTTTTTAGCAAAGATATTTTGCTTAATTATTTAGCTAGATTAAAAAATGGCGTATATTTAGCGTGTTTATAATCTGTGTACACGTGCTTAAGAAAGAGAAGTTGCAATGCAAAGAGTATTAGTAGTTGAAGACAGTAAAGTAGTACAGCAAGTGTTACGTCACCTCGCTGCTCACTATTTAGATGTGGCTGTCGACTTTGCGTGGTCTTTAAAAGAGGGCGTCTCTTTAATTTCTGAGCACGATTACACTTTAGCTTTAGTCGATTTAACGCTACCTGATGCGATGAATGGCGAAGTAGCTAAATACACCTTATCAAAAAACATCCCGACCGTTGTCCTAACCTCAAAAATCGATGAATACATTCGCCAGCAAATGTTAGAGCTTGGTGTGGTTGATTATGTGGTTAAAGATAACCGCGACTCATACCATTATGCGATCAAACTTGTTGCACAATTACTTAGAAACGATGGTAGCAAAGCGCTGGTGGCTGATGACTCAGTACTAAGTCGCACTTTAATGAAGCAAATGCTCGAAAAGCAGTTGTTTGATGTACGTGATGCTCAAGATGGTGAACAAGCACTACAAATGCTTAAAGACGATCCTGAAATCAAGCTGCTACTTACGGACTATGCAATGCCAACAATGGATGGTTTTGAGCTCGTTAAAGCGGTGCGTAATTTCCGCGGCCGTGATGATTTAGCTATTATCGGTTTATCAGGTGCCGGTAAGCATGGTTTATCGGCGCGTTTTATTAAATACGGCGCTAACGACTTTTTAACTAAGCCGTTTATGAATGAAGAGTTTCATTGCCGTGTTATGCAAACCATGGAGCAGCTTGCTTTAATAGCCGATATAAAAGAAAGCGCATACCGCGACCATTTAACTGGCTTGCATAATCGTCGTTATTTTTATCAATACGCAGAAAAACTGCTTAAAAATGTTGAGCAAGAAAACGTATTGGCTTTGCTTGATATCGACTTCTTTAAAAATGTGAACGACCAGTTTGGTCACGAAGCCGGTGATCAGGCGCTAAAACAAGTGTCTTCATTTTTAAAGACTAAGTTTGATGACTTCACTATTGCGAGAATTGGCGGCGAAGAATTTGCCGTGGTACTGCATAATATGGACTTAGCTAAGGCAGAATCGAGACTCAATACCTTCAGAGAGCAGTTAGCAAGCCATGCCTTTTCTATTAATGGTGAGCCTTACTCATTAACCATGAGTATTGGTATGACTCAATTCCAAAAAGTATCGCTTACAGCTGCGATGCGCATTGCTGACAAGGCCTTATATCAAGCCAAACAGCAAGATCGGAACTGCTTAGTTAAACTATAGTTGTGCTAATTGCACCAGCGCTGGTTAATTGTTAAAAAAATGCACCAATAGGGTGCATTTTTTTTGTGCAAAAACCAAGTTTTGTTTTTAAGTTATTGAAAATAAGTAATAAAAAATAGTGGCACAAAGGTTGGATTGTATAAGCCAACAGGATAACAATAAGCGTCCGAAGGGGGCCACTATGAAAATGATTAGTGCAATAATAAAGCCATTCAAACTTGATGATGTACGTGAAGCATTGGCTGATTTAGGCATTGAGGGGATGACAGTTGTCGACGTTAAAGGCTTTGGCCGTCAACGTGGTCATACTGAGCTATATCGTGGAGCTGAATACCAAGTCGATTTTATTCCAAAAATCAAACTTGAAATTGCAACTCGTAGCGAAAATTGTCAACGCGTTGTTGAAACCATCACAAAAATTGCTTCAACAGGCAAAATTGGTGACGGCAAAATTTTTGTTTACGACTTAGACCAAATCGTTCGTATCCGTACGGGCGAACTTGATGAAGAAGCAATTTAAGGGGGAATTATGGAAAACACTATCGTAGAGTTGAAGTTCTCACTCGACACTTTTTACTTTTTAATGTCGGGTGTTTTAGTAATGTGGATGGCGGCTGGTTTCGCTATGCTTGAAGCAGGTTTAGTTCGTGCAAAAAATACAACAGAAATCCTAACTAAAAACGTTGCACTATTTTCTATTGCCTGCACTATGTTCTTATTAGTGGGTTACAACATCATGTATGTTGATAACGCAGAAGGTGGTTTCATCCCTTCATTTGGCGCATTAATCGGCACTCAAGCTGCTGATGCGGATCACTCTTTAGAGTCTGATTTCTTCTTCCAAGTTGTGTTCGTAGCAACAGCTATGTCAATCGTATCTGGTGCGGTTGCTGAGCGTATGAAGTTATGGGCATTCTTAATTTTCACTGTTGTTTTAACTGGTTTCATCTACCCAATCGAAGGTTACTGGACTTGGGGCGCAGGTTTCTTATCTGAAATGGGCTTTGTTGACTTCGCTGGTTCTGCAATCGTTCACGGTGCAGGTGCTGCGGCAGCGCTAGCTGGTGTACTTTTCCTAGGTGCTCGTAAGGGGAAATACGGTAAAAACGGTGAAATCTACCCAATTCCTGGTTCTAACTTACCGTTAGCAACGCTAGGTACATTAATCCTTTGGATGGGTTGGTTCGGCTTTAACGGTGGTTCACAGCTACTTGTTTCTGACGCTGAAAACGCAACAGCGGTTGGTAAAATCTTCTTAAACACTAACGCAGCAGCAGCGTGTGGCGCAATTGCAGCACTATTTGTATGTAAAGTGTTATGGGGTAAAGCTGATTTAACTATGGTTCTAAATGGTGCACTAGCAGGTCTAGTAACTATCACTGCAGAACCTGCATCTCCAACGCCATTACTTGCTTGTTTACTTGGTCTATTAGGTGGTTCACTGGTTGTATTTAGCATCGTTGCTCTTGATAAAGCGAAAATCGATGACCCTGTAGGTGCTATCTCTGTACACGGTGTGTGTGGTGCATTAGGTATCATGTTAGTACCACTTTCAAACTCTGATGCAACCTTTGTTAATCAATTAATTGGCTTAGTATGTATCTTAGGATTTGTGTTCATCGCGTCATCAATCGTATGGGCAATCCTGAAAAATACCATGGGTATCCGTGTTACCGAAGAAGAAGAACTAAACGGTATGGATCAACATGACTGTGGTATTGATGCTTACCCTGAGTTTGTATCAGTTCGCAGTAACTAATCTTGGTGCGTGCAAATAGCACGCCCATAACAATATCATTGTGTGTTCAAATCAAAGCTCTACTTAGGTAGGGCTTTTTTGCGTTTAAATAAGTCTTTTCTGATAGGCGAAATCGCTATTTTTTGACTATGCTTAATGTTCATTTCTAACAAGGAAAAACGATGGATAACAAACTCTTGCTTATAATTATTTCGCTGTTTTTACCGCCTGTTGTGGTATTTTTAAAAGCGGGCGCAGGTAAAGACTTAGTGATTAACATTATTCTATGCTTTATCTTCTTTATACCTGCTGTGATCCACTCACTCTGGTTGTGTACACGCTAAACGAGTTTAAGTGACTGTTAATTTTACAGGTGTTAATATTGCGCTGTTCAAGGCGTAATCCTGTAAAATTAACTGACCAATAGCGAACTCAATGGCTGATAAAAAAACTCCTGCAAAAAAATCGTCTAGTAAACCGAAGGCGACATCAAAAAAAACTACCGCTAAGCGCTCACGCGCACCTCAAGGGCCAGCTAAAGCTAGTGTATTAAGGAAACTTTGGTCAATTTTTTGGAAGCTTTCACTTGCTGTGATTGTTGCCATGGTGCTGTATCTAATTTATTTAGATGCAAAAATTACTCGCCAATTTGAAGGCAATAAATGGCAGTTACCTGCACAAGTGTATGCTCGTGCAATGAGCTTTTATCCTGGGCAGTATTTGTCTCAGCAAGAGGTTATTTGGGAGTTAAACCGTTTAAATTATTCATCTGTAAATAAGCTAAGCCGTACAGGCCAGTATGTTAAATCAGCTAACAGTATTAAAGTGTACCGCCGTGAATTTGAATTTTATGATGGCCTTGAAGATTCACACGTTATTGAGCTGCGTTTTTCAGGGCAGAAATTAGCAACTATCAAAGATAAATTTGGTCGTCGTTTAAACAGCGCTCGATTAGAGCCAGTTCAAATAGCTCGCATTGGTAATGATTCAAAACAAGACCGCGAGTTTGTGCCGCTAGATAAATTTCCGCCGATGCTAAAAGACACTTTACTGGTAGTTGAAGATCGTAATTTCTATCAACACCATGGCGTGTCTGTGTGGTCGATTATGCGTGCTTTATACAGCAATATCAAAGCCGGGCGAACAGTGCAAGGGGGCAGTACCTTAACCCAGCAATTAGCAAAGAATATATACCTTACCCGTGAGCGTTCACTGGTGCGTAAGTTTAATGAAGCGCTTATCGCTCTGATATTAGATTACCGCTACAGCAAAGATGACATTTTAGAAGCTTACCTCAATGAAGTGTATTTAGGTCAGTCTTACAATCAAGGCGTTCACGGTATGGGTCTTGCCGCTGAGTTTTATTTTTCAAAGCCTGTGGATGAGCTTGAATACGACCAAATTGCGCTATTAGTGGCTATGGTGAAAGGTCCTTCATATTACAACCCACGTCGTTATAGTGAGCGTGCAATGGAGCGTCGTGATCTAGTACTGCGCTTAATGGTTGAAAATAAATTGATTGATACCCGTGAATACCGTGCGGCATTAAAGCGTCCAATTGATATTGCACCAATGAAAGACAGTCTGCAAAAGTCGTATCCGGGTTACTTAGAATTAGTTAACCGAGAATTAAAGCGCCTACTACCTGATCAGCAAGTGTTAGATGCCGGGGTGCGTGTATTCACCTATTTTGACTTACAAAAGCAAACGGCCATGGAAGAGTCGGTTGAGGCAAGTCTACCTTATCTAGAAAGACGCCCTAAAACAGAAGAGCTTGAAGCGGCGATGATCTCTGTCAACGTTGAAAAGGGTGGGGTGTCGGCGTTGGTAGCAGGCCGTGACGTACGTTATTTTGGTTTTAACCGTGTACTTGATACCAAACGTAATATTGGTTCACTCGTTAAGCCTGCCGTTTATTTAACGGCATTTGAAAGTGGTCAGTTTAATGTTGCCACCTTGGTGGATGACTCACCGCTACAAGTGACTAATGAGCAGGGGAAAGTTTGGCAACCAGAGAACTTCGACAAACAGTTTCGCGGCCCTATGCCACTATACAAAGCATTCAGTAACAGTATTAATATTCCTGCGGTTAATACGGGCCTTGATGTCGGTGTAGATAAAGTAGCTGATACCTTAAAGCGTTTAGGTGTAGAAGGGCGTATTGATCAATACCCGTCGTTACTTTTAGGTGCACTTGAGCTATCTAGCTTTGAAGTAGCGCAGCTTTATACAACCCTTGCTGCTGATGGTCAGTACCGCGAGCTAACGTCTATTTCAGCACTGACTGACTCAGTAGGTAAGGTGCTTTATAAACATGATGTCAGCTCACAAAAGCGTTTTGATGATGCATCAATTTACATGACCAAATACGCAATGAAGCGAGTGACTAAAGATGGCACGGCTAAACGCCTAAATGCTCATTTCCCATCAATCCAACTAGCAGGTAAAACAGGCACTAGTAATGATTTACGCGATAGCTGGTTTGCAGGTTTTGACCAAAATACCGTAACTGTTGCATGGATTGGTCGCGACGATAACAAGAGTACAGGTTTAACAGGCAGTGTTGGCGCACTAGAAGCTTACATTCGTTACCTTAAGCCACTAAACCCTGAAGCTATAGCGGATACTCGCCCTGCTTCTATTCGTTGGGCCTTTATTAACGAAGAAACTGGTCTGCAAGCGCCTCCTGGTTGCGGCAAAGTAGTGCAGCTACCTATACGTGCTAGTGAGTTTGAGCCTAGACCTAATTGTCAGCGCTAAACTTGGCCATTGAATCATTTAGCTCAACACAGAGTTGAGCTAAATTTTGTACGCTATTCATTACCATAAGTGCACTTTTCTCTGTGTCTCTGACATTTTCAGTGTGGAATGAATTACAGTGCTTTGTGGCTGCTTGTACCGCACTTTATTTCCCTGGTATTCCTAAATTAAGCGCTAATGCTGACAAAGCTTTTTAACTGCTATTTATATTATTTTACTTCGAGAGCTTTATTTCAAAGTAATGCTCTTACATGAATTATTTTGGCTTAACTAGGTTGTAACTTGATAAATTAAAGGTAAAGATTGAAGAACTATTGCAGTACTAATTAGGTTTAAATGTAAAAAATAAAAGCCTCATAAAGAGGCTTTTAGAGTCATTGCTTATCTTACTAATTTAATCGAAACTAAAAGTCGTAAGAAGCAGATAGTTGGACTCGACGAGGAGATTGATAACTTTGCGCTAAACCAAATGTTGCACTATCATCACCAGCCGCTATTTCAGCAACTTCGTCATAACGAGTTGCTGTAGATGCATCAAATACATTGAAAATATCTAATGCGAAGCGTACTTTTTGATCATTGAAATGTAGGTTGTACGTAAAGTTGAGATCTAATCGAGCTGTCCAGGGAGTTGTTCCCATGCTGCCGCGAGGGTAGCGTTGATCACCTACATAATAGGTGTCGCCATAAGAATATTTGTCTGGGTCTGGTGTATACCCTGCACCTAACGCTGTCCAAGGACGACCTGAAGCAACATTTAAGTTTGCACCTATTAAGAAGTCTTCAGTAACTGCATATGCACCGTAAACTTTAATATTGTGACGACGATCCGCTGGTAAATTACCGTTAGCACCATCCATTAGATAAGGGTAATCCCAGTCTTGTGTTAAACCTGCATCATCTTGACCATTATCAGATTTAACAAATCCTTCTGTGTTACCGTAGTTATGAGACCAAGTGTAAAGGGCTTTTAATGACCAAACTTTATCCCAGCTCTTCTCAATTGAAAGGTCAACAGCAGCGTAACGACGCTTCGCATCTGGATAACCTAGCTCTTCAGCAGTGAAGCTATACTCTTCAGTTACACCGTCACCATCTAGGTCGAAGTTAAATGTTGCACCACTACCCGGGTTAAATAAGAACCAGTTTTCACCAAGGTACTCTCCATCTTCATCAGTAAAGATATATGAGCCATCATCAATTTGATTGCCCAGTGTGCGGTATGTACCTTTGATGCTCCAAGACCAGTCATCATTAATCGCTGCTTGATAACCTACAATGATTTCATCATTGTACATAGGCTCAAGATCTTTATCTGCAAGAGTGTTTGAAGGTTTTGCTGTTCCGTCACCACCATTTGAAATAGCGATATCACCTAATTGATTGCTCAAACCTACAGGAGTACCGTCAGCATTAAGACCCTCATACTCATACCAAGTGTGGATATAAGTTTCGGCACCTGCAAGACGAATATTCGTATTTGCAGCAACAGGTAAGTAATAGCGACCTGCAGTAACGAATAATTTACTATCGCCATCACCGTTAATATCCCAAGATGCACCTAACCTTGGAGCTATCTGGTTGTCTATAGAAACAAACTCATCGCCATCCGCGTTGTAGTTTGTGAAGCTGTCATTACGTAGACCTAAAGTTAGTGTTAGGGTATCAGTAACAGCCCATTGGTCTTCAATATAAATCGCCCAGTTTTCAACTTCGAATTCACCGCCATTCTTATAGTCACGAACACGAGTAGTCTTCATCTCTTCTGGAAGAACATAGCCGTTTGAAAGGCGAGCACCTTCTTCGTATGTTCTGTAGTAGTAATAAACACCACCCGAGTTGATAGTCGTTGCGTCTGATGTATTGGTTTCAGAGTCATAACCAAATCTTAATGTATGCTCATCATTTAAGTACCAGTCAAAGTCAACTCGTAATTGCTCACGTTTATCTTCGTTAGAGCCTACTGTGAAATTTACATAACAAGTAGTATCAACACCTAAGTCTGCGTCATAGCCGGTAGGGCAGTCATCAAAGTCAGAGTAATCTGTTTCTGAGAATTTTACTTCGCCATACATAGCAGATACGCTTAAGTCATCAGTCAGATTACCTGTATAACGAACTGCAAAACTTTCACCGCCGCGCTTGTGATAAGCTGTACCACCATCTAATGTGTAATTACCAGTGCCATTTGGGTCTTCGATTGTACTTTCAGAATATGTACGCTCATCACTAAAACCCCAAAGCATTAATTGATGATCCTCATTAATGTTCCAGTCAATACGTGCTAGATAATAAGGGTCGTCATCTTTTTCTTTTGTTAGAGAGGTTTGAGAAGCGTTACCGTATTCTTCTTCATTATCACGGAATGTATAAATACCATAGAAGAAAAGCGTATCTTCAATTAACGCACCAGATGCATAAATATTTGTCTCAAATGAGTTTACATAGTCATCTTGGTTGTTTGCATATAAATCACCAATACAGTGCCCATCAGCATCTTCGCAACGATCATTTTGTAAGTAAACTGAGTTTGGAGACTGTTCTCTCAATGAGTCAGGCGAATAAATTGATTCAATACCAAAGTGAAAGTCATTAGTACCTGACTTTGTAACTGCAGAAATAAGGCCACCAGTCGTTCGACCAAACTCAGATGAATAGCCACCCGTTTTTACTTGGAAGCTATCATATGCAGAGAATGGAATTGTCGCGCCACCCAAGCCATTACGGAAGTTAGTCATATTCAGACCATTTACGTAATAAGCATTTTCAGCAACAGATGAGCCACCAAAAGATGCTTGATCGCCAAATCGACTATCACCTTCAGTTGCGCCAGGCGCTAGTAAAGCAACCGATGTTAATGAGCGAGCTACCGGTAATAATTCAAGCTCTTCTGAACTAATGTTTAAAGATGATTCAGTAACTGAAACGTCAACAGCACGAATTGCGCCACCAACAACTGCAATTCGTTCAATATTACCTTCAACTAGTGGAATTTCTAGAAGTGCAGTTTTACCGACACCGATAATTACATCGTTGATCTGTGCTTTTTCAAAACCAGCTTGTGAAACGGTTATGTCATATTTACCAACAGGCACTTGATTAAGATTAAACTGACCATTTGCATCTGCAATGAGAGTTTTTTCATAACCTTTTGTTTTATCAGTAATAGTGATTGTTGCGCCAGCTAAAGAAACGCCAGACTGAGTAATGAGGTTACCTTTGATTGCCCCATTAACATTGTCAGCCATGGCTGGCATAGCTGCACTTAAGGTCATAGCAACAGCTGCAGCTGTAAACGAACGCTTAAATGTTTTTGAAAAGTTGTTTTTCATTGAGCTTTCCCTGTGAAATTTTAGATTTGTTGTTATTTGTTAATAACCTTCACACCTTGCATTTATTTTTCTAAGGTTTTTACCTTTAAATAAAGGGTGAAACAAATTGGTAACACACGAGGAACATACTAATCAATTATTTATATTATAAATACGATAAAACAACGTAAAAACGCCTTGGAACGATCTAATATTGTATTTAAATTTATTTTATATACAAAAATAAAATAAATGTAACTAAGTGTAATTTGATTAAGTGTTTCTTAATTCTAGATTTATTTATTTTAAAACAGTTGGTTGGGATGCTTTTATGTGTATTTTAGTTACAATGAAAATAAAAATGCACTAATGGAATACTTGCTTGGTATAAATGATGTTTTAATTGTAATATTTTATTGGTTTTTATTTTCTGGTAGGGATGTATTTGTATTATATTTTGGGGCGTCGAAGTATAGGTCACCGATTAAAGTGACCTATTCAAATTTCAATTTAAAGCTTCGCGAATGCGCGCTCTGCTGCTGCAATGGTGTCGTTGATCTCTTTCTCAGAGTGTTCAGCGCACACAAAGCCTGCTTCAAACGCCGAAGGAGCTAGGTAAACACCTTCTTCTAGCATTAAGTGGAAGAACTTTTTGAAGCGCTCTAAATCACACTCAGTCGCTTGTTGGTAGCTAGTTACTTTTTCTTTATCAGTAAAGAAGAAACCGTACATACCACCTGCGTAGTTTGTTGTAAGTGCAATGCCTGCTTTTTTCGCTGCTGCTTCAAAGCCTTCACAAATTGCTTTGCTCTTTGCTTCAAGCTCATCGTGCAGGCCTTCAGCACTTAATAGCTCTAAAGATTTTAAGCCGGCTGCCATGGCAATTGGGTTACCTGATAATGTACCTGCTTGATAAACTGGGCCAACAGGTGCGATGTAATCCATGATTTCTTTCTTACCACCAAAAGCACCTACTGGCATACCGCCACCGATCACTTTCCCTAAACACGTTAGGTCTGGTTTGATGTTGTAGTAAGCTTGTGCACCGCCTAAAGCAACACGGAAACCTGTCATTACTTCATCAAAAATAAGTACAGATTTGTATTCATCACACACCTCACGTAAACCTTCTAAGAAGCCAGGTACAGGTGGAATACAGTTCATGTTGCCAGCAACTGGCTCAACGATGATACAAGCGATTTCGTCAGCGTATTTTGCGAAAATTGCTTTTACTTCATCAAGGTTGTTAAACGACACAGTTAATGTGTGCTTAGCAAAGTCTTCAGGAATCCCCGGTGAGTTTGGCACGCCCATAGTCAGTGCGCCTGAGCCTGCTTTTACTAGTAGTGAGTCAGCATGACCGTGGTAACAGCCTTCAAACTTTAAGATTTTGTCACGGCCAGTGAAACCACGTGCTAAGCGAATTGCACTCATTGTTGCTTCAGTACCTGAGCTTACCATACGTACTTTTTCGATTGATGGTACAAGCTCTTTTACTTTTTCGGCCATTAAGATTTCAGTTTCGGTTGGCGCACCATAGCTTAAGCCATTTTCTACGGCTTCTAATACCGCTTGCTTAATAGCTGGGTGGTTGTGACCCATGATCATTGGTCCCCATGAACCAACGTAATCGATATAACGGTTACCATCAGCATCAAAGGTAAAAGAGCCTTCAGCTTTAGTGATGAATAAAGGAGTACCGCCAACGCCATTGAAGGCACGAACTGGTGAGTTAACACCGCCTGGGATTGATTCTTGCGCGCGATTAAAAAGATCTTGGCTAATTGTCATGAATAGTCCTATTGGGTTGTCACGTTAAATGAGTTGGTTTGCGAGGGCTCAACGAGCCCCAAACGAAGCAAGTTAGCTATTACGTTTACGGCTAAACCAAGGCACGTCGACTTCATATTGCTCAACTTTGTCGGCAACATCTAAGGTTAGAGCAAACAACGCCATGCGAATTAACACGCCATTTTGTACTTGACGGAAAATTGCTAGGTTGTCGTTGCTATTTAAATCGTTATCTAGCTCGTTTGCTTCCAAACGGCTGTCACGAGGAAGAGGGTGCATCAGTACTGAGTTAGGCTTACAGTGTGCGTTGTAAATTGCCTGACTGATACGGAAACCACCACGGTATTTGTTAGCTTCTTCTTGTGAAGGGAAGCGCTCTTCTTGGATACGGGTTTGATAAACAATATCGGCGGCCAAGTTGCCTTCCATTTTATCTACTACTTGAATTTTATGACCCGCGTTATCAACAGCATCTAAAATGTAGTCTGGCATTTGTAAGCCATCAGGTGCCACCATAGAGAATTTAACGTCTTTATAATGACAAAGTAATTTAGATAAAGAGTGCACGGTACGGCCGTATTTTAAATCACCTACTAGGGCAATATGCATACCGTCGATACTTTGGTTGAAACGACCTAGCTCACGTTCAATCGTTAGTAAGTCAAGTAGGGCTTGTGTTGGGTGTTCATTTGAGCCATCACCGCCATTGATTACTGGAACATCACACCCGGTGGCAAATTCAGCAACAGAGCCTGCGTCAGGGTGGCGCATTGCGACTGCATCTGCATACGCTGAGATCACGCGTGCGGTATCATACAAAGATTCACCTTTTGCAAGCGCCGAGCTTTGCATACCCGTTGTTTCACGAACCAAACCACCTAGTAAGTTAAATGCAGTACCAAAACTTACACGAGTACGCGTGCTTGGTTCAAAGAACAAGTTCGCTAAAATTGCGCCCTCTAAAACATTGGTGCGCTTTTGCTTTTTAGCATAAGGCTCCATTTTCTTAGCAACTGCAAAAATACGTTCAATACAATCTCGATCAAGCTGATTGACCGACAGGATATTTTCACCTTGGAAACTTAGCATGGGGTTTGTTCCTAATCACATTTATAGGGCGCTGGCACTCGGTATGGGAGGCCGCATAAATTTGCGCAGTACTATAGCAAATTTTTAGCGTTCACAGCAGCAAATTATAAGTTAGGTTTAATAATTGCCAGTGCCACTATAGCTAAAAGGATGAGTACCGGAACTTCATTAAAAATACGGTAAAAGCGATCGCTACGTGTATTGCGATCATGCTTAAAGTCAGCCAGTAATTTAAAGCAATAGCCGTGGTAGATATAGAGAATAATCACTAACACCAGTTTGTAGTGCAGCCACATGCTGTATCTAAACCAGTCTCGACCATATTCAAAAATGGTCAGTACCCCAAACACCAATGTTAAAACAGCAAACGGTGTCACAAAAAACAGTAAGCGGCGTTCCATTACTTTCAGCATTGAGTTACAGGCTTTTTCTTCACTCATTGCGTGGTAAACAAAAAGACGTGGCAGGTAAAAAATACCGGCAAACCAAGCAATCATAAAAAATACGTGGAAGGTTTTATAAACTAATAGCGCAGTCATTTAAGCATCCATTTTAATTGTTATAACAAACTGTTGCGTATGGTAAGGATATGTCTGATTTGGTCCCAACGCAAAAGGCCCATAATCTGTTGGTTATCAAGCAGGTTGTAAATATACACAGCACCGCTGCGTTTATCTTTTAATATGTCAAAAGCATCGGCTAATGTTGCTTGGCTACTAAGGCCGGCAAGGCTGACATATTTGATATTACTTTCTTGATCAGACATCAGGCTTAAATCATATTCAGCAAGACGATAGCCATTCTCTTCATCATGAACAATCAGCGGGGTTTGGCTATCAAGGGCATCGAGCGACTCTTTAATTTGTTGTTTGTCGTCACTGTAAAGCAGCTTGAACTGCTCATCCATTTCATCCATCACCCCCACTTTTTGTAATGCTTCGGTAGCAGGCGATATTTGATACTCAAGCCCTTGGAAATCAAGTTGTTGCATAAAAATAGAGCGGTTACCAAAAAACTGCAGTGCTGTAACATAAGCCGTTGAGATCACCAGCATAGCTGGCACAATAATCTCAGGACTTGAAGTTAACTCCATAACCGTAGTGAGAGCTGCCAGTGGTGCGTGTAATGTTGCTGCCAATAATCCTGCCATGCCAAGCATGCTATAGGTACCTGTGATATCAACACCCGGGCTAATGAACTGCGCGAAAAAGGCCATTAAGGTGCCCATTAATACCCCAAGTCCAATAACAGGGCCGATGATCCCACCTGGAATACCTAAACCAATGGCAAATAAAGTGGCGAGTAATTTGGCAATCAAGATGGTTGTTAAAAACTGCACATCATCTGGTGATTCAATAGCAATAGTGATAGCACTCATACCTGAGCCCATTGCATGAGGAACCATATAAGCAATTAAACCAGCTATTAATCCTGCTAGTAATAGACGAGGGAACATACTTAGTGGTTTAAAAGTACGGATTATAAGCATCAAGTTTTGGTTAAATGCATAGGCAACAGCACCAAGTGCCATACCAAAAATGATTAAAAATGGGTAATGCCAACCACTTAATGGGTTCATGGTGATAAGTGCAAGCTCTGAAGCGTCACCAAATACAAATTGAGTGGCTAATGCACCGGTAACCGCAGCGAGCATAATGGGCACGAAAATATGCACCTTATACTCCCTCAGTACCACCTCCATGACAAAGATAACGGCTGCAAGTGGGGTGTTAAATGAAGCAGCAATACCAGCTGCAACACCACAACCGGTGAGGGTACGCATTGCATTGTGCGGAAGGTGTAGTTTATCGGCCAGTAAACTGGCACCCGTTGCACCCATATGTACAGAGGGGCCTTCTCGACCGACCGAAAAGCCACTAATAAGGGCTAATGCGCCACCAACAAATTGGTTCACCGTGTTATAAAGCGGCATATGACCATAGTGTTTTTTAATACGGTGAATTACAAATGGAATTCCAAGACGATAATGCTTAAAGCCTGTTAGGGCGGCGAATAAGGCAATTAATAGGGCTGCACCAACTGGCAGTATCATTCGCTCATAGGTTGGTAAAGTGGTGAAGTCATCAGGCTTATCTAAAAATAAGCTTTGAAAAAACATGATTGTGAGGCGAAAAAGTATGATCAACACTGCCGCAATTAACCCTGCACTTACACCAAGTAAGCACAATTGCACAGATGTTTTAGGCTTTGCTAGGCGACGTCTTAGTCTCTCAAGCCACATGCATATTTCCTCACAGCACTTTTGAGCCGCAGTTTAGCAAATCAAATTAACTAAGTCGTTGGGATTTTATAATTTTATCTGCATTTTGGGTAAATCTAGCTAATCTTTGCTGCCATTATTAATTTGCTGCGTTAATTCAGGTAAGCGAGCTGTAATGGCTTTTGATATTTCATCTACCAACGGGGCATGTTTTTTATGAATAACCGTGTTGATAGCCATTTGCCTTAGTACCACCACTGAAAAGTCTTTTTTAAAGGTAATTATATCGTTATTGAGCGCAGGGTAGATGGCGTAATCGACACGTCCTTTTTTTAGCATGGTAAGCGTGTGACTTAAATCTTCGTTATGAATGATCTCGGCTTTAATATCAAACTCATTAAGAATTTCGATATCACCAATCGAACTTATAATTCGGTTGTTTGGATCGTATAAGTTATCCCGATCACATTGCAGCGATTTTCGACATAGGAGCACTAAGTTAATAATGCCAAGGTTTGGTTCTACGACAATGATATTCTCGAATTTTTTTAGGTTGCTTTTTGAACGCACGATATCGCCATCGACAATCCCTGCATTAAGTAATAACACACCTCTTCGAGATGGTGTGGGTTGCATTTGAGCCTTGATATTTAAATCATTATAGACATCACTCATAAACGCTTTAAATGGCGCTATACGGGGAATATCTATATAGGTTAATAACACCTTTTTTGGCCGAGAGTAATTTGTCTCAGATGACTTTGTACTGGCAAATAAATCATTGAGTAAGGCTATTTTAGCCTGGTTTTCAGCATCATTTCGTATGCCAATCACTAATGGGGAGTCGGTAAACTGAGTCACTATTTTCGGCTCAGGAAAGTTTTGCTGCTCAGCAAAATAGTTAAGCACCTTTGGTGCAGTAATCGCAAAATTAATCTGCCCAGTTTGCATTAAGTGGAATAGCTCTTCATCGTTTGCTGTTTGCACTATGTTGCCTGCATAGGATTGAATTACTTGTTCGACCACACCCGGATAAATATAAGGCTCAACAACGCCGACTTTGTGCTCATTAAAAAGCTGTTCAAGATTTTCAAAATCTTGTGGATTAGATTGCGTGGTAATGACAGCTAATTGAGAATTTAAAATAGTGGGTGAAGCAACAAAGCCGGGCATCATTTCAGATGGCCAAGCAGGGTAATAACCCAGGTAGCCGCTTAACCGGGCTTTTTTTATTGCATCTTGCCAAGGTAAATACTCAACTTCGAGGTTTATCGATTTTTTGGCAAGCGTGTCTCTTAATAGTGCAATAGCATCACCGCCATTTGCCATTGTACTACTTGCATACGGCGGGGCTTCTAAAGAGGTGATTTTCCATGTTTCTTGGTACGTAGTATTAGCAGCTGCCAATGAGCTGAAAACAAGAACCATAAAATAATAAAAGCGAGTGAGCATGGAAAAAGAATCATTATTAATTGTTTAATAAGTATACGTCTAAATTAGACTTTTTAGCATTATTAATTTGCTTATTTGCAGTTCATAATATTACAACTAAAGCAGTGATGTTTTTGGTCATACATACGCTTATCGGCCATGCTAAGTAATTCATCAAATGATTGCGCATCATCTGGATATAAGGCAAAGCCAACACTCGCTTCTACGTGCAAGTCACCGGAATCTGATTTTATCGGCGCTTTAATCGCACAGATCAATCGTGATAGTGCACGGTTAATTTGTACTTGATTTTCTATGTCGGTAACAATAACTACAAACTCATCACCACCAATGCGAGCAACGCAATCGGTTTTTTGAGCGGTGTCTTGTAAGCGTTTAGCAACTTCTATCAGTACTTTATCTCCCATCGCATGGCCATGGGTGTCGTTAATCGGCTTAAACTTATCAAGATCAAAATACAGGCAACCTACCTTAGAGCCTGTGCGCTCAACACGGGCAAATTCTTGCTTGATGAATCGCTCAAGCGCGCTACGATTTGCTAAACCAGTAAGGTGGTCTGTTTGTGCTAATTGCCTAATTTTCTTCTCTGCCATGACGCGTTTCGTGATATCGAAATTAACACCAATCATGCGGTTGCCGTATATTCTTCCATCTGCATTGATATAGCGCGTTTTGCCAGAGGGCAGAACAATCTGAAACTCTGCGTGAAACTCTTCGCCATTTAAAATTGCGAGTTTTAGCTTGTTAGTTACGTCTTCATATTCATCTGGATGCAAGCTATTTGCCCATGCTGAATAGTCCCCTTTGAATTCTGATTTTGGAATTTCAAATAAGGTATGCATCCAGTCATCCCAAATCAGTTCATTAGTGTCAAAATTCCACTCCCATATACCAATATGGGCCGCATCTGCAGCCATAGACATGCGTTGGTGTAAGCTTTCAAGCTCGGTTTTTGCTTGTTTTAATTCAGTAACATCTTCAGAAACGTCCAATAAATATTGCGCTTTACCATTACTATCTTTAATTGTGAGTTTCCGTGTTCTTAAGTAATGAGTATTGTCATCAATAGTAACCGGCTTTTCCTCTATAGTTAGAGTGTCATCACTTTTCAATACATCGCGATCGGTTTGCACGAAACTGACTGCTTGTTCATTACTGAAAATATCAAAGTCATTTAAACCGATTAGTTGGTCTTTATTTTTACCTAGTAGTTGCTCACCCGCTTTATTTACATGGCTAAATGTTAGATGCTCAGCTTCTTTTACAAACAACATGATGGGTAAATTATCGAAAATAGTTTGTGTAAAGGCTTCTTGGTTTCGAATATCAGAGAGATCTTTTATTGTCGCCACATAAGGACCTGACTCTTTTTTACCAATTGAGCTGATTGTTAATGTAATAGGAAATCGTTTTTTATTGGCTCGTTGTCCTTTTAAGAGCCGACTGCTACTTTTACCCGCCGTTCTTTTGCTGAGTTGTGAATCCCGGAGGATTTCATCAAGTTCTAACGATCTTTCAGGGATCAGGGTGCGAATATGTTTGCCTATTAAATCATGCGGCTGATAGCCAAAAACTTGGTTAACAGCCGGGTTTGCAAATTCAATTTTTCCTTCATTATTAAAGCTAATTACCACATCTTGTACGGTATTAAGTACTGCTTTCAGTTTTGCTGATAATAAGCTCCTTGCTCTGAGCTCAACAGCACCTAGTACAATTAGACTTAATGCCACCAGAATAAAAATAATAAGTTGTGCTAACGTCGAGTAGTCGTGGGTTGTAACATAGGTGGTGTACTCAGTTTCAAAAACCGACATCGAAATCATGCCAATGTAATGCATTCCCGAAATTGCACTGCCCATTATTAAGGCCACCACCAAGTTCATCCGTGTTTGATGAACCCCTTTGGCAAGTCGAAAATCATTAATTTTTAATGCGATACCAGACAGCACAATAGCGACGATAATAGATAAAGAGAACAACCAAGGCTCATAAGCCATTTTTGCGGGCATCACCATCGCCATCATGCCAACAAAATGCATCGAGCCAATCCCAGCACCCATTAACACACTTCTAAATAGTAGCCCTTTGTCGGTTTGCAGTGCTGGTGAGAGTACGATGTAACTGGCAAACACACTTGGCAAAATTGATATCAAGGTAATGCTAATGTTGTATTCAATAGGGATGGGTAAGGTATAGGCAAGCATACCTACAAAATGCATCCCCCAAATACCTATACCTAAAAAACACGAAGCCATGATGGTCCATATCTGACTTTCATTTTTTAGATAAGAGTGTTTGATACGAGCTGATAATAAAAATGAGATATACGAAGCAAATACGGCTGTGAGAATAGAAGCAAACACAAGGAGCAAATCGTATTCAGCTGGAATGACCTGCGCACTGCTTAAATTATCAGTTATAAAATGCAGCTTGAAATGCTCTATCACAATTATCTTCCCTCAGTGCAAACTCATGCCAGCCCAAATGTAGTACAAATAAACTTTAGTCCAAGGCGAATGGGTTAGCCAGTTACCCTCACCATAATTGAGATGCTCTTCTGGTGATACTTGATTAAAACACTCGGGTATTAGATAATTGCGGCCAATATAGGTTATGAGGGTTTTGGTATGTCAGATGAGTTGCCAATCAAGTTCAGCGATGCAGCAGCTGTTCGTGTTAAACAGTTAATCGAAGAAGAAGAGAATCCAGATCTTAAACTACGTGTTTATGTAACAGGTGGTGGTTGCTCAGGTTTCCAATATGGTTTTACTTTTGATGAAAAAGCTAACCCTGGCGATTTAGAAATTGTTAAAAATGGTGTAACGCTAGTAATTGACCCTATGAGTATTCAGTACTTGGTCGATGGTACCGTTGACTATACTGAAGGGCTTGAAGGCGCACGCTTTTTTGTTAATAACCCGAATGCAACAACAACCTGTGGTTGCGGAGCCAGCTTCAGCGTTTAACGAATTATTTAAAAAAGCCACTTTATGTGGCTTTTTTATTGCTTTAATTTCTCATAATATCTTGCCTCTGCTAAATTTTACGCATTATTAGAAGGAATTTTGCGTTGCCAAATATAACTACAACAATAGAAAAGAAACCCTATATTTTAGCTATCGCCATTGTTTTGGTGATGGTACTGCAAGTGAATATTGACTTATTTAACCGGCATATTGATTTTGGTGCGCCATCTACTCAGTGGTGGGTGCAATTGGCTACGGCTGTTGCTGGTGGATTAACGTTTGCCACTGTATTAACACTGGTACTTACGCCTTGCTTATTAATGCTGCGAGATCGTCGTCGGTAATCGGTAAATTCGTTACTGATTAATTAAAAATGAGTGACCCTAGTGTTGGGTCACTTTAATCATCAGTAAAAAGAAGCCTAAAACTAACGCAGAGGCGATTAAAATATACACAAATCCATTCTTGCCTTGCTTAATTGGCACACGATTTTGTTTTAAAAATAGGTACCATGCTACACACAGTACAATTGGCAACAAAAATAATATACGAAACATTTCCTAGCCTTTTTCGGTATTTACATACACTTTAAGCATAAATATGCAGAATTTAAAGTGATACTTTCATCTTGTTACACTTCCAATTGATCAATTTTTTGGTACAGTTAACCAGTTAACTATAGAGCACATGCTTTAATTTTAGCTACACTTAGACTCGTATACTAAAACGGTCCATACCTAAAATGTGGACATTTGTATAATTAATCATTCAAAGTGAAAATTATTAGTATATAATGTGTCCAAGAGTGAGACGGGCAAATTTCACTCTTAAATTATTAACTTGAATCATCTAGTAGGAGATGTATTTTATGATGGGTAAAACAGTTTCTTCTGAAGAAAACTCGAAATTAACGAAATGGCTTAAAACTAAGCGTCATGAAAAAGGTCACACAATGCGTAGCCTTGCACAGGTTTTAGGTACTCCGCATTCTTTCATTGGTAAAATTGAAAACCAAGAACGTCGTTTAGATGTAATTGAATTCATGCGTTATTGCGATGCTTTAGAAGTTGACCCATATGAAGGTCTTAATTTACTTAAAGACGCTTAATTATTCATTACTAAAAGCGAAACGTCGCTTTTAAAGTAATACAAATAGTGCAAGGAAGCGCTATTTAAAGCCCCTCCCTTGCATTATCCTCTCTTTAATCACATACGTATCAGATTTGTTAATTGTTTTTATGATAGTTGTTTTCTAACGCATAAAGCTTATGGCGAATTAAGAATAAAAAAACCAGTGATGGGATCACCATCAGTGCTGTTAGCACAAAAAACATCGCCCAATTCCCACCCAACCAGTCATCAATGACCACGCCGCTATAGCTTGAAAGTAAGGTTCTGCCTAAATTGCCTAGCGAAGCAAGTAGTGCATAGTGGGTAGCACTAAATGCTCTATCACATAACATGGATATAAACGCCACCATGGCAACCAGTGACCAAGCTTGGGTAAAACCATCAATAATAATAGCAAACGCGTACAGGCTTAGTTTAGGACCTGCAATCGCAATCCAAGCAAAGGCAAGGTTTGAGGCTGCCATTGCAATACCACTAATAAACAAGCCTTTTACAATGCCATAGCGTTGATTGAATAAGCTTCCTAAAAAAGTAAAAGCAATGGTGAGCACTGCAGTACCCACTTTTGAGAAGGTCGCTATATCACTATTTGAAAAGCCCACTTCTTTATAAAACACGATAGACATTCGCCCTAAAAAGGCTTCACCGATTTTAAATAAGAAAATAAAGGCCAATAATGCCAATGCTGTTTTTACGCCATTACGGGCAAAGAAGGTTCTGAAAGGGTCAAAAACGGTTACAGCAAGCCATGCAATAACTTTAGCAAAGCGAGTCTGCGTACTACCAGCCAGCTTTTGTTGATAGGTTTGTTCAAGCTCAGCTTGAACAGCGTCACGGTTTGATTCGGGTTCTTTTGCCCACAATACGCTGCTCATTAATAGCAGCATTACCACAGATAAGAAAAAGTAAACTTGTGGCCAATCAATTGAAGGGATGTCGGCCATATAAAATGGCAGGGCGCCTAATAGGGCGTAACCGCTCCACCAACCTGAAGTGGCCATTGCAGCTGCTGCGGTGGCTTTGTGGCTTTCGTTTTCGGCTAAAGTGTCGATACGAAATGCATCAATAGCAATATCTTGAGTCGCAGAAGCGATAGCAATAACTAAACACAGCGCGGCAGCAAACCAGAGGTTGGCCTTGATATCGAGCCCAGCAAGTGAAAAGGTGCCAATAAAAATCACTGACTGGCAAAATAAAATCCAGCTACGGCGCTGGCCTAGCCAGTTAAATAAAACAGGTAACTTTACACGGTCAACGAGCGGTGACCATAAAAAGTTAATGCTATACGCACCAAACACGATGCCAAATAACCCAATCATACTGCGGCTTAGACCTTCATCTTTTAGCCAAGCCGACATGACTGAGCCAATCAATACCCAAGGAAAGCCACTACTGATACCAAAAATGAATATATTGATTAGACGTTTATCTTTGAAGTACGAGAAATACTCTGAAATAGAAAGGGGTTTTGTCATAGTGTTGCCAGTTTAAGGGGCGTGCGCCCCTATTTATTATTGATTAGCGTCAAGCACTTTTACGTTTAAGATAACAACAGGATCTTTGGGTACAAAGCTGTAACCGATTTTTTCGTTAAAAGCGGTTTCGACACGCATGATTTTGTCTAGTGTGTCATAGCCATCCATGACCATACCGAATACGGCAAAGCCCCAGTCGCGACCAGGATTAAGATGATCGTTATCGTCCATATTAAAGAAAAACTGACGAGTACCTGAGTGAGGTTTACGGTCTTGATATGCCATTGCGATGCTATACATATCGTTTTTTAACCCGTTGCCACTTTCATTAAAAATAGGGTCACCTTCGTACAGACCATCATAGTCTTTATCGTAACCACCGCCTTGAATAACAAAATCACGTTCGTTGTCTTCATCACGTTCTACACGGTGAAACACACTACCTTGATAGCTACCGTCGGCAACGTAAGTTAGAAAGTTATTTACGGTTATTGGTGCGCGTGAACGATCCATTTCGACCACAATACTGCCAAGCGTAGTGACAATTTCTACGCGTGGAAACATGTTATCTTTTTGAATAAATTTACCCTCAGTCGCTGCGAATGAACTGTGAGCAAAAAACAATATAAAACTAAGTAATAAAATACGCTTCATAGTTAACCTTCTAAATAGGCGATTAATTCTGGGTCAGATACAATGCGGGTAATTATTTGTTCAGTCAACTTATTCAGTTGACCTTCTATTTTTGCACGGTCATGACTAAGTGGTCCTTCAAGGTTGGCATTACCTTGGTAATTTTTATTGAAAGTACTCGCATTTTTGACAACACGTACACCAAACTCTATTGTCGCATTACTGCTATGAGTCATCATTTTTTCTGTAACCACAGCTTGTAATTGATGAATGTCTAATTCAAAACGCGTTGTGGATAGATTTGAAATATTTGCACCATTGCGGCTTAACGCACTGTCTAAGGCACTTTTCACTGAATCTGCAATACCTGGGCTGGCAAGCGTTTTGATTTTATCTGATTCAATGATTTTTAAGGTCACGTTGTCGCCACGTAAATCAATTACACTCGTGCTAACATTGCTGTTAATAGTTGAAATTTTGCCACCTTGATAAACAGGATTCAAAATTAACTGATTTGGCTGGTTGCTACACGCAGTAAGTGCGGCTAGCAAACATAAAGGAAGTAATTTTTTCATTAAGTTAACTCCATTAATTATTCTTTGTAGCACTTAGTACGACAAACTTTTTGTTAGACCCTAACAACTTACAATTGCCGAACATGCGTTTTAACTTTTCATGATAATCAAGGTGACGATTACCAATAATTCTTAATTCACCGCCTTGCTTTAATGTTTGTTTTGCTTGTTTGAACATTTGCCAAGCAATATGATCAGTAACCGCTTGTGCTTGGTGGAATGGTGGGTTACATAAAACAAGATCAACACTGTTAGGTTGAAAATCGGTTAAGCAATCGTTTTGGACAAACTCACACTGGTCTAATTGCTCTGGTAGATTGTGAGTGATATTTAATTTAGCTGATTCGACGGCCATAAACGACTCATCAACGAAGGTCACATGGGCTTTAGGGCAACGCTTTAAAGTCATTAAGCCAACAACACCATTACCACAGCCTAAATCAATGATGCTGCGAGCTTTGCTAGTTTGTGGCAAATAGTTAAAGAAAAAACGTGCGCCAATATCTAATGAATCTCGTGAAAAAACATTGGCATGGTTTTGTATTTCAAATTCACTGCCTTCAAGTGGCCAGTTAACAGGGAAGGGAGCAACTTTGTTAAAGCCACTGGTTTTACTGATAATTAAGCGGGACTTTTTAACTGCTAAGCTGGTTGATGTTTCACCGATATACTGACTAAAAGCCTTTATAGTTGAGTTATGAATGTCTTTCGTTTTTCCAGCTGCAATAACATCAATGTCGGCAGGTAAAGCTGCACTGATTGCGGCAAGTTGATGCTGAAGATAGCCTAAATTGCGTGGCACTTTTAATATCACTAAATCAACCTGACTAGGTAACGCGGCTAATGAGTCAAACTGTGTTAATGATTCGCACGATAGCTCATTGGCTTGTAAATTATAACGGGTAGCTTGATGACCAATATACGAGTCGTTAACTGAATAAACTGTTAACGTATTAAAGGCACAGGCTAAAGCGCCAAAACTGTCATTGAGTATCAGGATTGAATTTGCATCTGGATAGTGCTCTTGTACATAATTGACAAGGTACTCATCGCCTGAGTCCCACGCTTGAAGACTGCGATTCTTTTGATCTAACGGAAAGCGTTCTAGGGTATAGGTGTTATCACCGAGCTGTGCTTGGGTGGTCATCATGATTTTACGAATGTATTAATGTATAGGTAAATTCTAACATGCAACAGCCAAACGCCAACCCTAATCATTTACCTGATGGGTTTTCTTACCAAGCCAATGCATTGAGTGCACAAAAAAGCCTCGAATTATTTTACTATCTTCAGCAACAGCTCAATTGGCAACAACCAACTATAAAGGTGTACGGAAAAAGCCATGTGATCCCACGTTTGCAATGCTTTATTGCTGATCAGAACGTAAGTTATGGCTACTCGGGTTCACAGTTAATCGTTGAGCCATGGCCAGAGGTGCTTGATGCCATGCGTGTACGCTTATCAAGAACTTTGCAGATACCATTCAATGCGCTTTTAGTTAATTTGTATCGAGATGGTTATGATTGTATGGGCTGGCATAGTGACGATGAGAAAGAACTTGGGGAGCAACCGACAATCGCTTCTGTATCACTAGGGGCCGAACGGATATTTAAAATAAAGCACAAACATAATAATGAACAACATAGCATTGTGCTGCAAAGTGGTAGCTGTTTAATCATGAATGGTTTTAGCCAGCGCGATTACCAGCATAGTTTGCCAAAGCAGCAAAGACTCAAACACCCTCGAATTAACCTTACCTTTCGTTCAATCATATAAAATCATTGGCAAAATGACTCATGCCCTTGATATAGTAGCTGGCATTATTTTCTTATTAAAGGTCTATGACACATGTCAATGCAACAACAAATAGAGCAAAAGCTTGCTGCGGGTATCGAATGTAAACACCTGAATGTTGTCAATGAAAGCCATATGCATAGCCGTGGAACTGAATCGCATTTTAAAGTGGTGGTTGTGAGTGAAGAATTTGCAGGTAAACGTTTGCTTGCCCGTCACCGTCAAATTAATGAGCTATTAAAAGATGAATTAGCAAACCACATTCATGCATTAGCGATTCACACATTTACTCCAGAAGAGTTCAGTGAACAACAGGGACAGGCACCTGAATCACCAAAATGCTTAGGTGGCTCAAAGTTCGACTAACATAGCGGGACAGTCACCCAAAGTTAGAAGGACAGTCACCTAAAGTTAGCAGGACAGTCACTCAAAGTTAGCAGGACAGTCACTCAAAGTTAGAAGGACAGTCACTCAAAGTTAGAAGGACAGTCACTCAAAGTTAGAAGGACAGTCACCTAAAGTTAGCAGGACAGTCACTCTAAACTGCTTGTCACTTGGGGTTTTAAGCTCGAAAGATTTAAGTGGGTCTGAAAAGTTTTACTGATCAGACCTGTATTTTAACTATTAGCCTTTAAACTAGCGCTAATTTTTATTGTGATAGATATAGGATGATCAATGGTCATTAAGCCGAAAATTCGTGGATTTATCTGCACTAACGCGCATCCAGTAGGGTGTGCTGAGCACGTACAAGAACAAATTAATTATGTGAAAGCGCAAGGACCACTGAGCAATGCACCTAAGAATGTATTAGTGATTGGTGCGTCTACAGGTTACGGCCTAGCATCACGTATCACGGCTGCATTTGGTGGCGGTGCTAAAACGTTAGGTATTTTCTTTGAAAAAGAAGGTAGCGAACGCAAAACGGGTTCTGCAGGTTGGTACAACACAGCAGCATTCCAAACAGCCGCTGAAGAAGCTGGTTTATGGTCTAAAAATATCAATGGCGATGCGTTTTCTAACGAAATCAAGCAAAAAGCAATTGATACTATCAAAGCTGATTTAGGTAAAATTGATTTAGTTATCTACAGCCTTGCGTCACCTCGTCGTACTGATCCAAATACAGGCGAAACTTACTCATCAACACTTAAGCCTATTGGCTCAGATATCACTACGAAGAACCTAAACACTTCAAAACGTGTGATTGATGAAGTAACCGTTGAAGCAGCAAGCCAAGAAGACATCGACAATACAATTAAAGTAATGGGCGGTGAAGATTGGGAAATGTGGATTGACGCATTAAAAGAAGCGGATGTGCTAGCTGATAACTTCAAAACAACCGCTTACACTTATATCGGTAAAGAGTTAACGTGGCCAATTTACGGTCATGCGACAATTGGTAAAGCGAAAGAAGATCTTGACCGTGCAACTCAAGCAATCAAAGAGTCTACAAAAGGCTTAAATGGTGAAGCGTATGTTTCTTCATTAAATGCGGTTGTGACACAAGCAAGCTCGGCAATTCCAATTATGCCTTTATATATCTCTGCTTTATTCAAAGTAATGAAAGCAGACGGGACTTACGAAGGTACCATTGAGCAAATTCACTCACTATTTACTGAAAACCTTTACGGTGAAACCCCACGTTTTGACGAAGGTGGTCATTTATTCCAAAACTACAAAGAGTTAGAAGATGATGTTCAAGCTCGTGTACAACATGTTTGGGATACAGTAGATACAGATACGATTGACGAATTAACGGACTACGTGGGTTACCACAATGAATTTTTACGTTTATTCGGCTTTGGTATCGACAGTGTAGATTACGAGCAAGATGTGAATCCTGATGTTGCGATTTCACAACTAATCGATTAATTGCTAAACAAACTTGATTTTGTAAAGTCGCTTTTTTAAGCGACTTTTTTGTTAATGGGTGAAAATAAAACATCATCAATAGCACTTTGGTCTATATTGAATTTTATTCAAAAGGTTTTTGTAGTCTAAATAACCGTATCTGTCGTATAAATTTCATATTTGCTCTCGCATAGTCACCCTGATTGATGTTAAAATTCGGGCAATATATGTGAGGAGTTTACTGCGTTGCTTGTTTGGGGTGTTAAACAGGCTATTCTTTGATACTTAGAGTTTAACTTGAGCATATCAAATGGCGACGTGGTTGGTACGATTTTTCAGTTTCTTTCCGTTAATGTAATGCAAGTGCGTATGATCAACATAAAAAAAGGTCTGGATTTACCGATAGAGGGCGCACCTCAGCAAGTTATTCACGATGGTTCTGCCGTCAAACGTGTAGCTGTGCTAGGTGAAGAATATATTGGTATGCGTCCAACCATGCATGTTCGCGTGGATGACCAAGTCAAAAAAGGCCAGGTACTTTTTGAAGACAAAAAGAACCCAGGCGTCTTATTTACTGCACCAGCTTCTGGGGTAGTTAAAGAAATCAATCGTGGTGCTAAACGTGTGCTGCAATCTGTTGTTATTGAAGTTAATGGCAGTGAGCAAATCACCTTTGACTCTTTCAAGGCCGACGAGCTTTCGGGCTTAGACCGTGAAAAAGTTAAAGAAGTACTAGTTCAGTCAGGTCAATGGACAGCACTACGTGCTCGCCCATTCAGCAGAGTAGCTGCTTTGGATGCAAATCCTAGCTCTATCTTTGTAACGGCTATCGACACTAACCCGCTAGCTGCAGATCCTGCAGTAATCATTGCTGAGAACACTCAAGCATTTGAAGCTGGTTTAGCTGTGGTATCTCGTTTAACTGACGGCAAAGTATTTGTTTGTAAACAAGCTGGTAGCCAAGTGCCTAGTTCATCAATCCCTCAAGTAGAAGTACATGAGTTTGGTGGCAAGCATCCGGCAGGTCTTGTTGGTACACACATTCATAACTTAGACCCAGTTTCTGCAAGCAAGCAGGTTTGGCACTTAGGTTACCAAGACGTAATCGCGTTTGGTAATTTATTCCTAACAGGTGAAATCTTCACAGACCGTGTTGTTTCTCTTGCTGGTCCTCGTGTTAAAAACCCACGCTTAGTGAAAACTCAGCTAGGTGCATCTTTAGATGATTTAGTTGCTGGTGAATTAGAAGACGGTGATAACCGTGTAATTTCTGGTTCTGTATTATCAGGCGCTATCTCTCAAGGTCCACACGCGTTCTTAGGTCGTTACCATGTTCAAGTATCTGTATTACTTGAAGGTCGCGAAAAAGAGCTATTCGGTTGGATCGCACCAGGTGCTAATAAGTTCTCAGTAACACGTACCTTCTTATCTCACCTTGCTCCTAGCCGTCTATTTAACATGACGACTTCAACAGGTGGTTCGAAGCGTGCCATGGTTCCAATTGGTAGCTATGAGCGTGTTATGCCTTTAGACATCCTACCTACACTATTATTACGTGATTTAATCGCACGTGATCTTGATGGTGCTATTTCGTTAGGTGCGCTAGAGCTTGATGAAGAAGATTTAGCATTATGTACCTTCGTTTGTCCAGGTAAATACGAGTACGGTTCAATCCTACGCGATTGCTTGACTACGATCGAGAAGGAAGGCTAGAGAGATGGGTTTAAAGAAATTTCTAGAAGATATTGAGCCGCATTTTGAACCGGGTGGTAAACACGAAAAATGGTATGCGCTTTACGAAGCTGCAGCGACTATTTTCTACACGCCAGGTTATGTAAATAAAGGCAAAACACACGTTCGCGATAACATCGACCTAAAACGTATGATGATTTTAGTGTGGATGGCGACGTTCCCTGCAATGTTCTTTGGTATGTTCAACATCGGTCATCAGGCCGCTGGTGCCTTAGCGCAAGGTTTTGAACTAGCAAACACATGGCAAGTTGGTCTGTTCCAATTATTCGGTGGTGAATTAACTGCTGACTCTGGTTGGGGCGCGAAAATGTTTTACGGTGCCTGCTTCTTCCTACCAATATACGCAGTAACGTTTGCTGTGGGTGGTTTCTGGGAAGTACTATTTGCTTCAGTGCGTAAGCACGAAGTAAATGAAGGTTTCTTCGTAACATCTGTATTATTCGCACTAATCCTGCCTGCGACGATTCCTTTATGGCAAGTTGCACTAGGTATTACGTTTGGTGTTGTAATCGCTAAAGAAATCTTTGGTGGTACAGGTCGTAACTTCCTTAACCCTGCTCTTGCCGGTCGTGCATTCTTATTCTTCGCATACCCAGCGCAAATTTCAGGTGACACAGTATGGACAGCAGTAGATTCATTCTCTGGTGCGACTATGCTTGGTCAAGCAGTGGTTGGTTCACTTGATTACAGCAACATGGAACTATGGTGGAATGCGTTCTACGGTTTCATTCAAGGTTCTGTAGGTGAAACGTCAACACTAGCACTATTAATCGGTGGCTTATTCTTAATTTATGTGCGTATCGCTTCTTGGCGTATCGTACTAGGTGTATTCCTAGGTATGGTTGCAACGGCATTCTTACTAAATACAATTGGTTCAGAAACCAATGCTGTATTTGCAATGCCTTGGCACTGGCACTTAGTTCTTGGTGGTTTTGCATTTGGTATGTTCTTCATGGCAACAGACCCTGTATCTGCATCATTCACAGACAAAGGTAAGTTCGCTTACGGTGCGTTAATCGGCTTTATGGTTGTAATGATCCGTGTTGTTAACCCGGCATTCCCAGAAGGTATGATGCTAGCAATCTTATTTGCTAACTTATTTGCACCATTATTCGATCACTTTGTAGTGCAAGCTAATATCAAGCGGAGGTTGGCACGTAATGTCTAGTAATAACGAATCAATCGGCAAAACGCTAACCGTTGTTGTTGCACTATGTTTAGTGTGTGCAATCATCGTATCGTTTGCTTCAGTTCAGCTTCGTCCTTTACAGCAAGCTAACAAAACACAAGATATTCAACGCAATATCTTAGCGGCTGCAGGCATTGAAGTATCAGGTACTGTGTCAGATACCTTTAACTCAAAAATTGAAGCACGTGTTGTAGACATGAACACAGGTGAGTTTGTTGAAGGTGCTGATCCTAACTCATTTGACTTCGAGAAAACAAAATTCGACCAAGCTCGTAGCTTTGCGTTGAAAGCGGAAGGAATTAAAGACATCGCTGGTATTCAGCGTATGACAAAAAATTCACCTGTATATATTTCGAAGAAACCTGATGGTTCTACAGACGCAATCATTCTACCAATCCAAGGTTACGGCCTTTGGGGTGTAATGTACGGCTTCTTAGCGCTTGAAAGCGATGGTGAAACAGTTAAAAACATCAACTTCTTCAAGCACAACGAAACGCCAGGTCTAGGTGGTGAAATTCAAAATCCACAATGGACTGCTAAATGGCAAGGTAAAGAGTTACCAATCAATATCATGAAGAGCGGTGCGAAGAACGAACATCAAATCGATGGTCTTTCTGGTGCAACATTAACTTCAAACGGTGTTGATCACACAGTTGACTTCTGGACTGGCGAGCATGGCTTTGGTCCATTCCTTGCGAAAGTACGTGAAGGAGCGTTGAAATAATGGCTGATACTAAAGAAATGAAGTCGGTCCTATTTGGCCCGGTATTCGCAAATAACCCGATCGCATTACAAGTACTAGGTATTTGTTCTGCGCTAGCGGTAACATCAAGCTTAAAAAATGCACTAATCATGTCAATCGCATTGACACTAGTTACTGCGTTTTCTAGCTTGTTTATTTCGTCAATTCGTAACCACATCCCATCATCTGTACGTATCATCGTGCAAATGACGATCATCGCATCACTTGTAATCGTTGTTGACCAAGTACTGCAAGCATTCTCTTATGCAACTGCTAAAGAGCTTTCAGTATTCGTTGGTCTAATCATTACAAACTGTATCGTAATGGGTCGTGCTGAAGCATACGCAATGAAGTCACCACCGTTAATGTCTTTCTTAGACGGTATCGGTAACGGTTTAGGCTACTCAGTAGTACTACTAACTGTTGGTTTCATCCGTGAGTTATTCGGTAAAGGTTCACTATTCGGTGTTGATATTATCCCATTAGTACAAAATGGTGGCTGGTATCAACCAATGGGTCTATTGATTTTACCACCGAGTGCATTCTTCATTATTGGTTTATTCATTTGGGTACTTCGTACCTTCAAGAAAGACCAAGTAGAAGCAAAAGCGTAAGGGGCGAGCAGTGGAACATTATATTAGTTTATTTGTAAAAGCGGTTTTCATTGAAAACTTAGCTTTAGCCTTCTTCCTAGGTATGTGTACTTTCCTTGCTGTATCAAAGAAAGTAACAACATCAATTGGCCTAGGTGTGGCAGTTATCGTGGTACTAGGTATCTCAGTACCTGTAAATAACTTGGTTTATCACGCTGTTCTTGCACCAGGTGCATTAGAGTGGCTAGGCTACCCAGAAGCAGACCTTAGCTTCTTACGTTTCTTGACTTTCATCGGTGTTATTGCAGCACTTGTACAAATTCTTGAAATGGCATTAGATAAGTTCTTCCCTGCACTTTACAACGCGTTAGGTATCTTCTTACCACTGATCACAGTTAACTGTGCGATCTTCGGTGCGGTATCTTTCATGGTTGAGCGTAACTATAACTTCGGCGAGTCTGTTGTTTATGGTATCGGTTCAGGTGTGGGCTGGGCACTAGCAATTACTTTACTTGCTGGTATCCGTGAAAAAATGAAGTACTCAGACGTTCCTGATGGCTTACGTGGTTTAGGTATTACTTTCATCACTGTTGGTCTTATGGGTCTTGGCTTTATGTCATTCTCTGGTATTTCACTTTAATAGGTAGCGAGGATAAATCATGAATGAGATTTTCTTAGGCGTTGGTGTTTTCATCGCTATCGTTGTTATTTTAGTTTTAGTTATCATTGGTGCTAAATCTAAATTAGTAGCAAGCGGCGATATCATCATCGGAATTAATGGCGACCCAGAAAAAGCTATTAAAACATCTGCAGGTAGCAAGCTATTAGGCGCGCTAGCTGATTCAGGTATCTTCGTTTCATCTGCATGTGGTGGCGGTGGCTCTTGTGGTCAGTGTCGTGTACACATCAAAGAAGGTGGCGGCGATATCTTACCAACAGAACTTGATCACATCTCTAAAGGTGAAGCTCGTGAAGGGTGCCGTTTAGCGTGTCAGGTAAATGTGAAGAACGACATGGAAATTGAACTTGAAGAGTCAATTTTCGGTGTTAAGAAGTGGGACTGTACTGTTATCTCTAACGATAACAAGGCAACGTTCATCAAGGAACTTAAGTTACAAATTCCTGATGGCGAGTCAGTACCTTTCCGTGCCGGTGGTTATATTCAAATTGAAGCACCAGCTCACCACGTTAAATACGCTGATTTCGATATTCCAGAAGAGTATCGTGGCGACTGGAACCACTTCGGTTTCTTCGATCTGGAGTCTAAAGTAGACGACGAAACAATTCGTGCATACTCAATGGCTAACTATCCAGAAGAAGAAGGCATCATCATGCTTAACGTGCGTATCGCTACGCCGCCGCCAAGAGACCTAAGCCTTCCATGTGGTAAAATGTCTTCGTACATTTGGTCATTAAAAGAAGGTGATAAAGTAACTATCTCTGGCCCATTCGGTGAGTTCTTCGCGAAAGACACTGATGCAGAAATGGTATTCGTAGGTGGTGGTGCAGGTATGGCACCAATGCGTTCACATATCTTTGACCAACTTAAGCGTTTAAAATCTAAGCGTAAGATGAGCTTCTGGTATGGTGCGCGTTCTAAGCGTGAAATGTTCTACGTAGAAGATTTCGACGGCTTAGCAGCTGAAAACGATAACTTTGTATGGCACACAGCACTGTCTGATCCACAACCAGAAGATAACTGGGAAGGTTACACAGGCTTCATCCATAACGTACTTTATGAAAACTACTTGAAAGATCATGAAGCGCCAGAAGATTGTGAGTTCTACATGTGTGGTCCTCCAATGATGAACGCGGCTGTTATCAACATGCTTAAAGATCTTGGTGTAGAAGACGAAAACATCTTATTAGATGACTTCGGTGGCTAACACCATACACAAAACAATAAGTTTTGGTTAGAATACAGGCCTCGTAGCACTTAGTGTTACGAGGCTTTTTTATTTCTATACCGAACTCCGTGGTATCTACAAGGTGAATGCTATGAATAGAGTGTTTTATCGCCAAGGCTTGATGGCCTTTTTTCTATTAACTATGACTTTACTCATGGCTGGTTGCAGCCAAGCTGATAAGGCTGAAGAGCTTTATTTTGAAGGTAAGACAATGGGCACCACTTATCATATTAAGGTGTTTGCAGAGTCTTCAAAGGTTGCAGGTGTTGATTTACATCCTGAAATTAAGCAAGTGCTTAAAGATGTAAATCAATCTATGTCGACTTACATTCCCGATTCAGAAATTAACCAGTTCAACCAGTTACCAGCAGGGCAGGTAATGCCAATAAGCGCTGATTTTAGAAACGTGGTAGCTGAATCAATTCGCCTTGGCGAATCAACAAAAACGTTAGATGTGACTATGGGGCCACTTATTGACTTGTGGGGCTTTGGTCCAGATAAAAAGCCGACTAAACGCCCAAGCGATGAAGCCTTGGCTGCAATGGTTGCCCAAATTGGTGTTGATAAGCTTGAACTTACTGATGCGGGTTTGATGAAAACAATTGATGGCTTAGAGCTGTCGTTTTCTGCTACAGCAAAAGGATACGGTATTGATAAAGTCGCAGAAGTGATTGAAAGCCATGGTTTCACTAATTATATGGTTGAGATTGGCGGTGAGCTACGTGTATCGGGTATTAAGCCAAACAACATCACGTGGAAAATTGCAATTGAACAGCCTGATGCTGAGCCTGGCGTGCGTAAAGTACATAAAGTAATTGAGCCGGGTACTAATGGTATTGCGACATCAGGTGATTACCGAATTTTTTACGAAATGGATGGTGTTACCTATAGCCACTTAATTGACCCTGTAACAGGTATGCCGAGCCGTCATGATTTGGTATCAGTTACTGTTTTACACCCATCAGCGATGACGGCAGATGGCTTAGCGACGGCAATCACTGTGATGGGCATGGAAAAGGCGCAGAAATACGCCGAAGAGCACGATTTGCCAGTGTATTTAATTGGTAAGTCAGACAATGGCTTAGTAACTTATTCAAGCCCTGCATTTAAACCATATTTGTAGCAGGGCAAGAAGCAGTTTATAATACATGCAGCCTAATTAGTTGGGCTCGATTTAATTGCTGACGATAGGGGCAAAGCAATGTCACTTTTTCTTCTTACATTTGGTCTACTTATTTTAATTGTGGCAGCGATGGCTGTCGGCATGATTGTGCAAAAGAAATCTATGGCCAGTAGTTGTGGTGGCCTAGGCGCTGTTGGTATCGACAAAGCCTGCGACTGCGACGACCCATGTGACAAGCGTAAAAAGCGCATGGCAAAAGAACAAGCTTGGAAAGAGAATCAAATTCTTTAACCACAGAAAAAGCGCCCAAAGGCGCTTTTTTAATACCTAAATTTTACAAGGACAGTCACTGTTAAATTTTCTGAGGCAACCACTCTCTTTTTTAAGCCCAGTCATTATTAAATATATTTTATGTGGACAGTCATCTTTAATTTTAAAATTAGTTTTTTGACAGCTTTTAGACGTTGATCATTTTAACTTTAACTCGATGACTTGAACGTACTCGTCATTATCAAACTTCAAACTTTCTAAAGTAATTGCGCCTTCAAGTTGTTTAAAGTTAACCGGTTCTGAGGTTCTTAAATTAGTTGCAAACTTGATAGGAGTTGCAAGCTCAATGCTTAATGTATCTGCTTGCCAGTTAAGAATATGAATAAAAATACTCTCATTATTATGGGTACTAACTCCCCAGCTTTGTGGGGAAATAGGGCCGCCTCGAGTACCGTATATACTTTTACCGAACACCTTAAGCCACTGACCAATCTCAGCAAAAGTTTTTAGGTTTTCAGGTTGGATCTTGCCGTTAGGCATAGGCCCGGTATTTAGTAAATAATTAGAGTTTCTTCCTGCTGCACTTACTAATGTTTGTACGAGCTCTTTAGTCGTTTTGTAATTATCATCAGTTAGACTGAATCCCCAGCTACCGTTCATTGTTTGTGCCATTTCTAATGGTAATTCACCTAACCGTTCTTGGTTAGTAGGAAGCTGTTGTTCAAAGCCCTGATAATCCTCTCCCGGAACAGTAAATCTGTGATGGTTATTTACGATTAAGGTTGCTGATTGTAATTCATGGATCATTTTATAAGTGCGTTGTAGTTGCCAGTTATCCCAATTGTGGGAGTCTTCTTGATCCCACCAACCATCAAACCAAATACCACCAATTGGCCCATATTGAGTTAAAAGCTCTTTTATTTGTGCATCTTGAAATTGCAGGTATTTTTCCCAGTCACCACTTTTTTCTCGCTTAGTGTAATGGCCTGTTCGGCCCCATGGGTAGTAATCTGGGTGATGCCAATCAAGCTGAGAGTAGTAAAAGAAAAGTTGTAAACCATGTTTATGAGCTGAATTAGCAAGCTCTTTTATAGGGTCTTTTTTATAAGGTGTACTATCGACAATATCAAAGTTAGAAACTTTACTGTCGTACATAGCAAACCCATCATGATGTTTTGAAGTAATAACAATATACTTTGCTCCAGCATCTTTAAACGCCTTAACCCATTGCTCTGCATTGAAGCCTGTTGGATTAAAAAATTCAGCTAAACGCTGATACTTAGGGCCTGAAATTCGTAAGTCTTCCATGATCCACTCGGCTCCATATGGGCTTCCTACACCACCAAGCTGGCTATACAGCCCCCAATGTAAAAAGATGCCAAACTTATTATCTTGAAAACGTTCCCGAGCTTTTAAGTTTTCAGGGGCGGGAGTGTAGGCTTGTGCTTTATCTGGGTCAATTGCGACGCCTGTCCCAGCATGCCCTACACTTGAAAATATAAGCAAAGCTATTATCAGCAAGCAGTTAAATGTATTCACTTTATACCTCATAAACTAGGTTCTTTACTTAAAAGTAGCAGGAAATCATTGGCCCAAAAATAAAGGCAATTATGCATATTCGAAAATTTTATATATGCAGAAACATAGAAATACGACGTTAAAAGTAAAACTCACTTAAACGGACAGTCACTTTACCTAAGGTTTTTAAATGGACAGTCACTTTTATCTGTTAACTTAATTAATCTTGCGGCAAAACGGATTTTGTCTACACTTTAGTTACAGCTAATGCATTTCAAATTATCAGTTCAAGGAGTGGACGATGGCTTTAGCAAGGAAGCGACAAATCTGTTTGTCGAACACCAAGTATTATCATTGTGTATCCCGTTGCGTTAGACGCGCTTACCTTTGTGGGAAAGATGTACTCACTGGTAAATCATATGAACACCGCAGAGGGTGGGTTGAGGAGCGACTACTTTTTCTTGCAAAGGTATTTTGCATTGATGTGTGTGCTTATGCGGTGATGAGTAACCATACTCATGTTGTGTTTTATGTTGATGATAAAAAAGCAAATAGGTTATCTGATAAGGCCATTCTTTTGCGTTGGTTTAAGCTCAGTAAAGCAACGCCTTTAGGTCAAAAATTTCTTCATGGTCAGCCTTTAAGTGACGGCCAACAAGTCTTCTTAAATAAAGAGGTTGCAGAATACAGAGCGCGCCTTTCGAGTATTAGTTGGTTCATGCGAATGCTTAATGAATATATAGCCAGACGGGCAAATAAAGAAGACGAGTGTACAGGCCACTTTTGGGAAGGGCGTTTTAAAAGCCAAGCACTCCTTGATGAACCTGCTCTATTAGCATGTATGGCCTATGTTGATTTAAACCCTGTTCGTGCAAAGGTCGCGAGCACGCCGGAGCAATCGGACTATACCAGCTTTAAAAAGCGATGCCAAAGTGTAAAGGATTCAAAACAACCTAAGTTACTAGCTCGTTTTGTTGGTGGCATGAGTAAGTATAAATCAAAGGGTATACCTTTTGAGTTAAAGTCATACTTGTTACTGATAGAGCAAACTGGGCGTTGTATCAGCGCGGATAAGCCGGGATATATAGAGCATCATTTACCTCCTATTCTTGAAAGGCTAAATTTCGAAGCTGAAAACTGGTTAACACTAACAACTCAATTTGAAAACTTATTTCGTGGAGCTGCAGGTCGATTGGGGGCTATCGAAAGTTATTGCAGTATAACTGCTCGTAAGCGACGAAGTAACCTAGCAAGCTGTAAGTTATTACTTGCTAGTTAATCTTAAATTTCTCTCGACTTTTATTTTTTGCAAACACTTGCAGCTAACTTGTGCTTTTAATTCTCATAAAGTCAAATCTTTTATCTTAGTTTTTATTGTTAAATTAAGCTAATAGGATGGTTTGCCTACACAAAGATTATTTTAGGTAACAAATTTAAGGTATTTGGAGATTTAACAGGCACTTTTAACAGTGCCTGTCCTTTTAAATCGTGTTTAATCTAAATTAATTAGCTCAGCCCCTAAAACTGCGTACTTATTTTTGCCATTTGCTTGTAAGAAAAAGGCGGCAGGTGCATGAAGTGAAGGTATTGATGTAAATACACTTTTGCATGCGTAAACTGGCCAATTTGTGGCGTTTTCTAGCATATTAATATCGCCAGAAAAGCAACTATATCCTTGTATTAAAAGCTCTTTATATTTATTTACGGTAAGCGTTAACGATTCATTTAAAACAAAGCTGTTACCTACCTTAAAGTTCAGGCTGCTTGCATCTAAACTGGTGTAACCTTGGCGGATACTGCTTATATCACCCAACTCTTTAATGATGGGGGACTGTCCTTTGTTGTTTATTGCAATATCTATCTGGTAATCACCAAGTTCACTCTTTACTGTTACATCGTCTATTAGTAAGTCTACCCAATTGTCTTTAGCATTAAATGGAATAGCGTGGTACTGGGCCATTTTAGCGCTTTTCCATTCCTGTGAAGTTATTGAATCAATGGTCTTTTTATATAAAACACGGTTAACTTTACGGGCTATTTGTCGGTTTGGGTCGTTTGGGTAAGCACCTGATTCAATTAATATAGTTCGGATACCTTTTTCTGAAAAAGTATCACCAAAACTACGGTAAGAGTAACTGTCGTTGTACTTCCCCAAGTGCCCTGGGATCATGGTTTCAACCGTTTTGGCTAAGTGGGCAATAAACTGCATAGCCTCACCACGACTTTTATTTACTTCTCTTGCTTCATTATAGGCGGGTGCTAGCACTGAAATGGTGGCTTGTTTTCCCATTTTACCTGCACCGTAATATGCATTCTGATCATGTAAGTTAAAGCCAAAGTCAGGTTTGAATGCATCTGCCGCAGCCATGAGTATTTGCCCTTCTTTTGTGCGAAGAGCTTTTGCATCACGATTTAAATCAATACCTTGTGCATTATGGCGGGTTTGAACAGCAGCGCCATCCGGGTTCACCATAGGGATAATGAGAAGGGTTATTTTCTGTTGCCATTTTTCTAGCCATTGTGCGTTTTCATCGGCAGTTATAAAGCTTAAAAAATCCATTAGTGCGGCAGTAGCTGTGTTTTCGTCGCCGTGCATTTGGCTCCACATCATCACTTTGATTGGGCCTGTGCCGATTTTAAGAGAGTTAAGTGCCTGTCCTTGGAAAGAGGTGCCGATTTGTTTTAGTGTAACGCTTCGGTGTTTTGCTGCGTTTTTTAGGTGGGGCTCTATATCGGCGTAGTAAATCGCAGGTTTATCTAAGCCTGCTACAGCGGTGTCTTCAATCGTACTTGCAAATGTCGTGTTACTTAATACTAAAAGGGCTGTGGCAAGTGCATATTGACGCATAATTATCTCTTTTATTCTTTATTTTGGTATTCTTTAGAATATTATATTTTTAATGGTTTGGCTAATCCTTGTTCAGTATTAAATCTTCGATTGCTACTGACTAAGTATGCTTTAAATCGCTATTTTTATGCTATTTTCTTTTTCTTCATTGCTTTTCGCTATATAAAATACAGTATTACTTTTAATTACTTAGCTTTAATGATTTGGTTTTTTTACAGTTTGTTATCAAATGGTTAAATGATACTTAACCGTGTGCTGTTAAATTCTACTTGTACCGTCTGTTGACTTTGTTATACTCCACATCGAAATTTCAGTAATTACTGAAACTTTATTGATGAAGATCATGTTACCGCATTAAAAAATAGGGTAAGCCACTTACCTCTAATGCAGTAAAAGCGATAAAAAGGCGTGAGTTTTGCGAGCAATTAATCAGTCACAAGGTGTCAAACAGTCTAGCTTAGCTAGATTGCAATTGGCTGCGCGTGCGCTTTTTGCTGGTAAAGAGCTAATGTCAGTTTTAGCCTTGTTGCTGATTAATTCAGCGATGCTAATCAACGGTACATTAGAAGATGCTCAAGGGCTAAGAAACTTATTAAGCGAAGGTGCTTTATACGAAACACCGTTGCTTAATGTGTTGAGTTTTTTAGCTTACCCTGTGGTGTCTTGCCAGTTACTTATTGGTTTATGCTGGTTGGTCTTCCATTTCTTCCCTGCGCGTCGTGCAGGTGTCATTTTACGTAAAGCGGCCTTCGCTGCGCGTGAAACGATAAAGTCTTTAGTAGTACACAGCGCTCATGGCTGTCGTGCTCCTCCTCGTGTAAGTGGTTGTCTGTAAATAAGCTTTGTTGCTTAAGTTCAGCCATTTTAGTCGCTTACTAAGTTGTCTTTACTAAGCACCTAGTGGGCTTTTTACGCCCAAATTTCAGTCAGCCAACCTAAAATCCCTCTCTTTTTAGCGTGCCTTTTTGTCGTGCTCGTTATTCAGCCGAGGGATATCTGTAGCATCTGTTGCAGAAAAGCGTCGTGTTCTTATTTCGACAAGTGTTAACTTTTAGGTTGTAGGATATTCCTTTGTCAATTCGAAACCTTTGTAATATTGCTCTAGCGTCTTTAGTGCTGGCTTTGTCTGGCTGTAAAGGCGGGGTACTCGATCCAAAAGGTCAAATTGGTGTCGACGAGAAGTATTTAATTATCGTAGCTACGGTGTTAATGCTGATTGTTGTGATTCCAGTTATTGCCATGACAATTTATTTTGCATGGAAATACCGTGATGGACGAGATCAAGAAATTTACGCTCCAAAGTGGGCGCACTCTAATAAGATTGAAGCTGTAGTTTGGACCATTCCTATCATCATCGTTGCGATTTTAGGTGTGATCACGTGGCAGTCAACGCAACAACTTGACCCATATAAACCACTTGAGGGTAAAGGTAAGCACCTTACTGTTGAGGTTGTTTCTTTGAACTGGAAATGGCTATTCATTTATCCAGAGCAAGGCATCGCCACAGTGAATGAGCTTGTTTTTCCTGCCAATGTGCCAGTGCAGTACAAGATCACCTCAGAAAGCACCATGAACTCGTTTTTCATTCCACAGCTTGGTAGCCAAATTTACTCAATGGCAGGTATGGAAACAAAGCTTCACTTAATCGCTGATGAGCCGGGTACTTTTAAAGGCTTTTCTGCTAACTACAGTGGTGCAGGTTTCACTGGTATGAAGTTCGATGCCATTGCAACAGCCACAGAAGCTGATTTCGATGCTTGGGTAAACAAAGTAAAAAATACCGGTTCTGCATTGACTAAGCAAAGCTATGTTGAACTTGCAAAACCAAGTGAATACGACCCAGTTAAATACTATGCCAGCGTAGATAAAGATATGTTCCATTCAATCGTAATGAAATATATGCAAGCGCATGGCTCTCACGGTGCAATGCAACACGCTATGCCAGAGCACTCAGCTCATAAGAAGCACAGCGAGGACGAGGAATAATCATGTCGTTGTTAGGTAAATTAACATTAGACGCAATCCCGTTTCATGAACCAATTATCATGGTTACCATGACGGTTGTTGCTGTCTTAGGTCTGTTAGTGGCAGGCTTAGTAACAAAATATAAAAAGTGGGGCGTGATTTGGCACGACTGGATCACCTCAATTGACCATAAGCGTTTAGGTGTCATGTACATCATTCTTGCGCTTATCATGCTTTTCCGTGGTTTCGCGGATGCCATTATGATGCGACTGCAATTAGCAATGGCTACCGGCGGTGCAAGTGGTTACTTACCACCAGAGCATTATGACCAAATCTTTACGGCACACGGGGTGATTATGATCATCTTTATGGCGATGCCGTTTATGATTGGTTTAATGAACATCATTTTACCGCTGCAAATTGGTGCTCGTGATGTTGCATTCCCATTCTTAAATAACTTTAGCTTTTGGTTAACTGCAGGCGGTGCAATCCTAATCAATATCTCATTATTCTTTGGTGAGTTTGCGAAAACGGGTTGGGTGGCATATCCACCGTTGTCAGAGTTGTCATTCAGTCCAGGTGTCGGGGTCGATTATTATATATGGGCCTTGCAGATATCCGGCTTGGGTACCTTATTAACATCGGTAAACTTCTTAGCGACTGTATTTAAAATGCGTGCACCAGGCATGACATTAATGAAAATGCCTATTTTTACTTGGGCATGTACGTGGGCAAATATCTTAATTGCAGCATCGTTCCCAATTTTAACTGCTGTACTGGCTATGTTAACGCTTGATCGTTATCTCGATTTCCACTTCTTCACGAATGAATTAGGTGGTAACGCGATGATGTACATCAACTTATTCTGGGCATGGGGTCACCCTGAAGTTTACATTCTGATCTTACCTGCGTTTGGTATTTTCTCAGAAGTTATCTCAACGTTTGCTGGTAAACGCCTGTTTGGTTATAAGTCGATGGTTTACGCAAGTGGTGCAATTTCAATTTTAGGTTTCATCGTTTGGCTTCACCACTTCTTTACTATGGGCTCAAGCGCTAACGTTAATGCCTTCTTTGGTGTTATGACCATGGTTATCGCGGTACCGACCGGGGTTAAGTTGTTTAACTGGTTATTCACTATGTATCGTGGTCGTTTACGTATTACTGTGCCTGTCCTTTGGACTTTAGGTTTTATGGTGACGTTCACTATCGGTGGTATGACCGGCGTGTTACTTGCTATTCCTGGTGCTGACTACGTATTACATAACAGCTTATTCTTAATCGCTCACTTCCATAACACTATTATTGGCGGTGCGGTATTTGGTTATTTAGCTGGTTTTGCGTTTTGGTTCCCTAAAGCAATGGGCTTCAAACTTGACGAGAGCTGGGGCAGACGATCTTTCTGGTGCTGGTTAATTGGTTTCTTCGTAGCATTTATGCCGTTATACGTACTTGGTTTCTTAGGTATGACACGTCGCTTAAACCACACGAACAACCCTGATTGGAACATTTGGTTATACATTGCAGCTGGCGGTGCGGTGATCATTATGTTCGGTATCTTGTTCCAAGTTGTGCAACTTGTAGTGAGCTTCAAAAACCGCGAGCAACTTGATGATACAACGGGCGATCCGTGGAATGGTCATACCCTTGAGTGGGCATCGGCTTCACCTCCGCAGTACTACAACTTTGCGAAAATCCCTCATGTTGATGACATTGATGCGTGGACAGACATGAAAGAGAAAGGCTTAGCTTACAAGCAAGAAGCCTCTTATAGCCCAATTCATATGCCAAAAAATACATCGGCAGGTGTATTAATGAGCGCAGCTTTAACAACCTTCTGTTTTGCCATGATCTGGCACATTTGGTGGCTTGCAGCCTTTGGTTTACTGGGTGCTATCGTGGTGTTCATCAAGCGTTGTTATACCAGCGATGTTGATTACTACGTGCAACCAGATGAAATTGTTGAACTAGAAACGGCTCACAATACAGCCGCTACGAAGGAGGTGAATGCATGAGTACCATTTCTGCAGGACTCGACACCTTAAACGGCGCACACGGTCATGTCGATGCACATGACCATGAGCACCACGATACAGGTGGTAACACCGTATTTGGTTTCTGGCTATACCTTATGACCGACTGCCTGTTGTTTGCATCATTCTTTGCAACCTACGCAGTATTGTTCATGAACACTGCTGGCGGTGTGTCGGGTAAAGACATTTTTGAACTTGATTTTGTTGCGGTTGAAACTGCAGCTCTACTACTCAGTAGTATCACTTTTGGTTTTGCGATGATTTCTGCTCACGGGCAGAAAAAGGCGGCTACATTAACTTGGTTGCTGGTTACCTTTGCCTTTGGTGCAGTGTTTATTGGTATGGAAGTGTACGAATTCCATCACCTAATTGCGCATGGTAATGGCCCTCAGCAAAGTGCCTTTTTAACATCGTTCTTCTCTTTAGTGGGCTTACACGGTCTTCACGTAACAGCCGGTCTTATTTGGATGACTGTCCTGATGATTGAAGTTGTGCGCCGTGGTTTAAACCCACAAACAGTGACACGCCTAAGTTGTTTAAGCCTATTCTGGCACTTCTTAGATGTGGTGTGGATCTGTGTATTTACCGTTGTTTATTTAATGGGAGCAATGTAATGAGCCACAGTGAATCACATGTAATGAATAACTTAGAAGTTCATGCACAAAATGAACAATCACATGGCAGCGTTAAAGACTATTTAATTGGTTTTCTACTGTCTGTGGTTTTAACGGCTATTCCATTTTGGGCTGTGATGAGTGGTTCGTTTTCTAAAACGACCACTGCATGGTGCATCGTGAGCATGGCGATTGTGCAAATTTGGGTGCATTTGAAATATTTCTTACACCTAAACTTCAAAACTGAAGACGGCAAGGCAAGTTCATTGTCGTTTATCTTTAGTGCTTTAATCATTGTAATGGTGGTTGGTTTGTCGGTGTGGATCATCTACGAATCGAACGCCATGATGATGTACTAATAACAATTACTTGGTATTTGGTAAAAGATTTACGAAAGGAGCTGGTTAGTCTGAGGTTGTGTCTCCAGTTCTCACAGTCTGTTACTAACTAGTTTCTTTCGTAATATTGCGTTTGTGCTGAAAATTAGAGGAGTCGAGGAAGTGTTTCGACGTTATTTAAATGTCACTAAACCTGGCATTATCATGGGCAATTTGATCTCTGTCGCGGGGGGATTCTTGCTAGCCTCTCGCGGTGATATTGACCCATGGTTAATGATCGCAACCTTACTAGGGTTATCTTTAGTAGTGGCATCAGGATGCGCGATCAATAACGTAATTGATCGTGATATTGATGTTGCTATGGCGCGCACTCGCAAACGCGTCACAGTGACTGGCGAAATGTCAGCAAAGGCGGCTATGGCACATGGCATCGTGCTTGGTGTTATTGGTTTCGGGTTATTAGCTGTGTATACCAACGTAGTGGCACTCTTATTTGCTACTTTTGGTTACGTCATCTACGTCGGTGTGTACAGCTTATATATGAAACGTCGTTCTGTGTACGGCACCTTTGTAGGAAGTTTATCTGGCGCAGTACCACCTGTAGTGGGTTATTGTGCCGTAACTGGGCAGTTTGATGCTGGTGCTGTGATTTTATTGGTTATGTTTAGTCTATGGCAAATGCCTCATTCATATGCAATTGCAATCTTTCGTTATAACGACTACCAAGCGGCCAGAATTCCTGTGTTACCAGTAGCGCAGGGGATCGAGAAGGCAAAGCATCACATTGTTTTATATATCGCCGTGTATGCGTTGGTTGTGATGTTATTAACCATTAGTGGTTATACAGGTTTAGCCTTTATGGCTGTAGCCTGTACAACGAGTTTTTGGTGGTTGCTAATGGCGCTTCGTGGCTATCGTCGCAATATTGACGTCAGCGGCTGGGCGCGCCAAGTGTTTGCTTTTTCAATTGTAAACATCACGGTTTTGAGCATAGCGATGGCTTTAGATTACCATTCGGTAGCTCCACAGCTACTTGTTTTAACTTAGAAAAAAGTTGCTAACATATCCCAATGTTACAGTAGCAAAGGCCCGGTTTTTTCTCCACCGGGCCTTTTTTCTTTTTCGTTTTTAAAATCGAGCAGCTTGCTCTACCACAATGCCATGGCGAGCCGCTAAACGGCGATGGTCTTTATCATAACCACCACCAATTACTGTTGCGACAGGTACATTGTGCTCAAGGCAACGTTTGAGAACTAAATGGTCGCGTTGCGCTATCCCTTGCCAGCTTATATCAAGTTTTCCTAAGCCATCTTGCTGCCATACATCTACACCTGCATCATAAAGCACTAAATCTGGGTTTAGGGTGTTTAATAAATAACTCAGCGTATCGTCAACAACGCCTAGGTATTCACTATCAGCGACATTCGGTGCTAAACCTATGTCTAAATCGCTGGCTGACTTTCGAAACGGAAAATTCTTTTCACAGTGAATAGAGCAAGTATAGGCATAGGGCTGATGCGCTAGCATTGCTGCGGTACCATCACCTTGATGAACATCTAAATCAAAAATCAGTATATTGGTTACTTCACCACTTTTTATCAGGGTTTCGCTGGTAAAAGCGAGGTCGTTTACCATGCAATAGCCTGAGCCAAAATCAGTATGGGCATGATGAGTGCCACCGGCTAAGTGGCAAGCGATGCCATGTTTAAGGGCTAAACGTGCTGTTTGTAAGGTGCCCAGAGGCGCGGTAAAGGTACGTGCCATCAGCTCTTTTGACCAAGGTAAGCCAATACGGCGCATCGCTTTTTCATCTAAGCGGTTGTGCCAAAGGTCGTGGATATAGTTTTCGCAGTGCACCAATTCAAGAGGCTCAGGGCTGCCAAGCACTGGTTGAGTTAGGTTGTCATTTATTAATCCAAGGTTTTGTACATGCTCATATAAATAAGCAAACTTACTCATCACAAAGCGATGGTTAGGATCGAAACTAAACGAGTAATTTGGGTGATACACCAAGGGTAAGTGGGGATTTAACTGCATAGCTCATTGAATAGCTGAATTTGCTACAGCATAACGAATCTACCGACAAAAGTTTACTCTGGTGCGTGAATTAAATGAGCTAATTCGCGATGTAATAATGCTTCATCACCCAGATTGAGCTCAATCAACCGTTTTAAGTGAGTAATACTATCAATATCGATATGTTCGCAGCGAAGGCCTGCATGCTGATGCTCAACATGGCATAGCTCCACTTGCATTTTAATCTCGATTGATGACTCTGGCAGGGTAAAGATTAAGTCAGCTTTACTATGAATAGGCACTAAAAATGAATCACTTTTAGTAATAAGCGCACCTTGCAAAGATAGATCAAGTAACTGACAGTGATAGTCGTTACCTTCAATGCGAAGTATCGCAGGGCAAGAAAATAATACCCGCGAAAACTCTCTGCGTTCATTCATAGCTGTATCTCCAACTTTAGTGATCTAATAAGTATAGATCATAATGGAGTGAGTGATAGTAAAGCTTACTGCAACAAAAAAGCCCCTAAGTAGGGGCTTTTTGAGTATCAGCTAATTAGCCAATTTTTTTGTATTTGATACGCTTAGGTTGTGCTGCTTCGGCGCCTAAGGTTTTCTTCAACCACTCTTCGTATTCTGTGTAGTTACCATCGAAGAAGTTAATTTGGCCTTCGTCACGGTAATCAAGAATATGTGTAGCAATACGGTCAAGGAACCAACGGTCATGCGAGATACACATTACACAGCCAGGGAACTCTAAAATAGCGTTCTCCAGTGCACGTAGTGTTTCAACGTCTAGGTCATTGGTTGGCTCATCCAGTAGTAATACGTTGCCACCTGCTTTTAGTAACTTAGCTAGGTGTAAACGGTTGCGCTCACCACCTGATAGGTCTTTAACGAATTTTTGTTGGTCGTTACCTTTGAAATTAAAGCGGCCAACATAGGCACGGCTTGGGAATTCAAAGTTACCAATTTTTAATACGTCTTGGCCGTTAGAGATTTCTTGGAAAACAGTGTTGCTTTCGTCCATGTCGCCACGGAACTGATCAACCGTTGCAAGCTCAACTGTGTCACCAACAATGATCTCACCGCTATCAGGCGTTTCTTCACCACTTAGCATTTTGAATAGCGTTGATTTACCCGCACCATTGGCACCGATAATACCTACGATAGCGCCTTTCGGCATTGCAAAGTTTAAGTCATCGATTAATACACGGTCGCCAAAGCTCTTCTTCAGGCCTTTCACTTCGATAACTTGGTCACCTAAGCGTGGACCCGGTGGAATGAATAGTTCATTCGTTTCGTTACGCTTTTGGTAATCGTTTTGCTGAAGCTCAGAGAACTGTGCCATACGTGCTTTAGACTTAGCTTGACGGCCTTTCGGGTTTGAACGTACCCATTCAAGTTCTTGTGCGATTGATTTTTGACGTGCTTTTTCAGATTTCTGTTCTTGTTGTAAACGTAAATCTTTTTGCTCAAGCCACGATGAGTAGTTACCTTCCCAAGGAATACCTTCACCACGGTCAAGCTCTAAAATCCAACCTGCTACGTTATCTAAGAAGTAACGGTCGTGGGTTACAGCAACCACGGTACCTTCGTAGTCGTGTAAGAAGCGCTCTAACCAAGCAACTGACTCAGCGTCTAAGTGGTTGGTTGGTTCGTCAAGAATAAGCATATCTGGTTTTTCAAGTAGTAAACGACAGATCGCAACACGGCGACGCTCACCACCCGAAAGGTGTTCAATTTTTGCATCCCAAGGTGGAAGGCGTAATGCATCAGCTGCACGCTCTAACACGTTGTCGATATTGTGACCATCGTGTGCTTGGATGATAGCTTCAAGTTCGCCTTGCTCTTTCGCAAGTGCATCAAAGTCAGCACCGTCCATTGCATACTCGTTGTATACTTCATCAAGGCGGTTTAGTGCATTTTTAACTTCGCTTACTGCTTCTTCTACTGTTTCGCGAACTGTTTTGCTTTCGTCTAGTACAGGTTCTTGCGGTAAGTAACCGATTTTAGTGCCTGGTTGAGGGCGAGCTTCACCTTCAAAGTCTTGGTCAACACCAGCCATAATGCGAAGTAACGTTGATTTACCTGCACCGTTTAGACCTAGCACACCAATTTTTGCGCCTGGGAAAAAGTGTAAAGAAATATCTTTTAAGATAGTGCGCTTAGGTGGCACAACCTTAGAAACTCGACTCATCGAGAATATAAACTTATCTGGTAACACCATGAAAGGAGCCTTCAATTTATAAGAAAAATTAACAGCGTATATTGTAGAGGCTCTGTCGCGTATACGTCAACGAAACAGGCTTTTATGGGCTTTGCTTTCAAACAAATAAAATTCATTTGGACATCTAAACATCTAGAGGTTGAAATTTCTAACTATCCGTTCATAATTAGCAGTCAGATAAGTATGCTCGGAGCCAGCTATGCCCATTACAGTAAAAGATGAATTGCCTGCCATTGCAAAGTTACGTCAAGAAAACGTGTTTGTAATGCCAAAAAGTCGTGCTAAAACGCAAGAAATCCGCCCAATGCGTTTGGCCATCTTAAACTTAATGCCAAACAAAGTTGAAACCGAAGTGCAGTTTATTCGCTTGTTAGCAAACTCACCGCTGCAAGTTAATGTTGAGCTGTTGCGCTTAGATACCCATCGCACCAGTAGTAACTCTGAGCAGCACATGGATACGTTTTATCGTTATTTTTCAGAAGTGAAAGATAATAACTACGATGCCATGATCATAACGGGCGCGCCGCTTGCTCATTTAGAATATGACGAAGTTGCTTACTGGGACGAACTAAAAGTTATTTTAGATTGGGCAGAGCAGCATGTGACGTCTACGCTGTTTTCGTGTTGGGCGGCCCATGCTGGGCTTTATCATCACTATGGCCTTAAACGTGATCTGAAACCAAACAAACTCAGTGGCGTATTTACCCATAAAAGCTATTTTGACCACGCAGCGCTAACGCGTGGCTTTGATGATACCTTTTTAGTGCCACATTCTCGTTATGGTCATATTGATATCGATAAGATCAATGCCTGCGAAGAGCTGGTGGTGTTAGCCGGATCAGAGCGAGTAGGTGCCTACTTAATTAAAAATAAATCAGGTAGCCAAGTGTATATTACTGGCCATCCAGAGTACGATGCTCATACCTTAAAAGGGGAGTATTTACGCGACCAAGAAAAATCAGCGGATGCACCTAAGCCAGAAAATTACTTCCCTGACGATAACCCAGACAACGAACCGTCGAAAACGTGGCAAAGCCATGCCTTTTTATTGTTTTCGAATTGGTTAAACTATTATGTGTACCAAACTACACCGTATGATATTAACTTAGTTAGCCAAGATGTAAGGACTAACAACTATGCCGAGTAATGCAGTGAATAAACGCGAACAATTAACCGAGGCGCTAAAACAGCGAATTTTAATCCTCGATGGCGCGATGGGCACCATGATCCAAGAATATAAGTTAGAAGAACAGGATTATCGCGGTGAGCGCTTTAAAGACTGGCATGTACTTATTAAAGGCAATAACGATTTATTAAGCCTAACTCAGCCAAAAATCATTGCTGATATTCACCGTGCTTACTTAGAAGCCGGTGCTGATATCATCGAAACGAATACCTTTAATGCCACGACTATTTCGATGGAAGATTACGACATGGCGAGCCTTAGCCGCGAAATCAACCTCGAGTCAGCGAAGCTTGCACGCAGCGTGTGTGATGAACTTGAAGCAAAAGATCCTAGCAAACCGCGTTATGTAGCCGGTGTGCTTGGGCCAACGTCAAAAACCTGTTCTATTTCACCAGATGTAAATGACCCAGGTTATCGTAATATCAACTTTGATAAGCTGGTGGCTGCGTATGTTGAGTCAACACTGGCATTAATGGAAGGTGGTGCTGACCTTATTTTAATAGAAACCATCTTTGATACCCTTAATGCAAAAGCGGCTTCGTTTGCTGTGGAAGAAGCATTCGAACTAGCTGGTCGTAGTTTACCAGTGATGATCTCAGGCACCATTACCGATGCCTCTGGCCGAACTTTATCAGGGCAAACCACAGAAGCATTTTATAACTCAATTCGCCATATTAAACCGCTATCAATCGGCCTTAACTGCGCCCTTGGCCCTGACTTACTGCGCCAGTATGTTGAAGAGTTATCGCGCGTTTGTGAAACCTTTACCTCGGTGCATCCAAATGCAGGTTTACCGAACGAGTTTGGCGAATATGATTTAGAAGCTCCTGAAATGGCCCAAGAAATTATTGATTGGGGCAAGTCTGGCTTTATCAATATTGTAGGTGGTTGTTGTGGCACCACACCGGCTCATATTAAGGCGTTTGCGAAAGGCCTTGAAGGTGTTAAACCTCGCCAATTACCTGAGCTTGAAGTGCGTATGCGCTTATCGGGCCTTGAAGCGTGTAACTTAAACTAGGAAACCGACATGACTGACCAAATTGCTGTATTTACTAACGTCGGTGAGCGTACCAATGTAACAGGCTCGGCTAAGTTTAAGCGCTTGATCATGGAAGAAGATTACGAGACCGCTCTCGATGTTGCCCGTGAACAAGTAGAAAATGGCGCGCAAGTAATTGATATCAACATGGATGAAGCCATGTTGGACTCGAAAGCGGCGATGGTAAAGTTTTTAAACTTAATTGCCTCAGAGCCTGATATCTCAAAAGTACCTATCATGGTCGACTCATCTAAATGGGACGTGATTGAAGCAGGCTTAAAGTGTATTCAAGGTAAGGCCATTGTTAACTCAATTTCACTTAAAGAAGGTGAAGAGCCGTTCATCCGCCAAGCTAAGTTAATTAAACGCTTTGGCGCTGCTGCGGTTGTAATGGCGTTTGATGAAACCGGGCAAGCTGAAACTGCTGATCGTAAGTTCGAGATTTGTCAGCGTAGTTACAAAATACTCGTTGATGATATTGGCTTTCCGCCAGAAGACATTATTTTTGACCCGAACATTTTTGCCGTCGCAACGGGCATTGAAGAGCACGATAACTACGCTGTTGAGTTTATCGAAGGTACGCGTCGAATTAAGCAAGGCTTACCGCACTGTAAAGTGTCGGGCGGTGTATCGAATGTGTCGTTCTCGTTCCGTGGTAATAACCCAGTTCGTGAAGCTATTCACTCTGTGTTTTTATACCACGCGATTAAAGCGGGTATGGACATGGGCATTGTTAATGCGGGTCAATTAGCGGTTTACGACGATATCCCTGAAGAGCTGCGTAAAGCTGTAGAAGATGTGATCCTCAATACCGACCCAGGTGCTGGTGAGCGACTTGTTGAACTTGCACCAAAATACTCAGGTATGGCGCAAGCAGAGAAAGTAGAAGATTTAGAGTGGCGTACTTGGCCTGTTGAAAAGCGCCTTGAACATGCGTTAGTAAAAGGCATTACCGAGTACATCGACGAAGATACCGAAGAGTGCCGCAAGAGCAAAGCTAAGCCTATCGAAGTGATCGAAGGCCCGCTTATGGACGGCATGAACGTAGTAGGTGACTTATTCGGTGCGGGTAAAATGTTCTTACCTCAGGTTGTTAAGTCAGCACGTGTGATGAAGCGCGCCGTTGCCTATCTTGACCCTTTCATTGAAGCTGAAAAAGAAGAGGGCGCAACCAATGGTAAAGTGGTTATGGCAACCGTTAAGGGCGACGTACACGACATTGGTAAGAATATTGTAGGCGTGGTACTGCAATGTAATAACTACGAGGTTATCGACCTTGGTGTGATGGTGCCAGCAGAGAAAATTTTGCAAACCGCCATTGACGAAAAAGCTGACATTATTGGTTTATCAGGGCTGATTACCCCATCACTTGATGAAATGGTGCATGTTGCGAAAGAAATGACCCGTCGTGGTTTTGAATTACCGTTACTGATTGGTGGTGCAACAACCTCTAAAGCGCATACTGCGGTTAAAATTGAGCCTCAGTATGATAAAGGTGTGGTTTACGTCAATAACGCCAGCCGCGCTGTGGGTGTGGTTTCTAATTTATTGTCGAAAGAGTTAAAGCCGGCATTTTTAGAGAAAACCAAGGCTGAGTATGAAAAAGTACGTGAACAACAAGCACGTAAAAAGCCACGCTCAAAACCCGTTACTTTACAGCGTGCTCGCGACAACGCAGTAAAACTCGATTGGGATAACTACACGCCACCTGTGCCGAAAAAGCTGGGTGTGACTGAGTTTAAAGATGTTTCGATTGCGACGTTAAGACAGTACATCGACTGGACACCTTATTTCATGACGTGGTCAATCGCTGGTAAGTACCCACGTATTCTTGAAGATGAAATTGTGGGTGAACAGGCTAAAAGCTTATTCGCTGATGCCAACGCAATGCTTGATGAGCTTGAGCAATCAGGTGCGCTACAACCTCTAGGTGTCATTGGTTTATTCCCTGCAAACCGAGTAGGGGATGACATTGAGATTTACACCGATGAGTCGCGTACAACGCTTTTAACTACATCCTGTCATTTACGTCAGCAAACGGAAAAAACCGACTTTGCTAACTACTGTTTAGCTGATTATATTGCGCCAAAAGGCACCCCTGATTACTTTGGTGCTTTTGCGGTTACTGGTGGTCTTGAAGAAGACGACCTTGCCGATGCCTTCGATGCTAAGCAAGATGATTATAATAAGATCATGGTTAAAGCCGTTGCAGACCGTTTAGCAGAAGCATTTGCAGAGTACTTACATGAGCAAGTGCGTAAAGAGTATTGGGGCTATGCGGTAGATGAAAATCTATCGAACGATGAACTTATTCGTGAAAACTACCAAGGTATTCGCCCAGCGCCAGGTTATCCTGCTTGTCCTGAACATACAGAGAAGAAGAAAATCTGGCAGTTACTTGATACCGAACAGCGTATTGGCATGAAGCTAACCAGTTCATATGCAATGTGGCCGGGTGCGGCGGTTTCTGGTTGGTATTTCTCTCACCCTGAAGCTAAGTACTACGCAGTGGCGCAGATTCAAAAAGATCAGGTTGAAGATTACGCTAAGCGTACCAACATGACTCTTGCAGACGCTGAGCGTTGGTTGTCGCCTAATTTGGGCTATGAACCAGAATAATAACCTTTAGTTATTAGCTTTTGTTTAAATTAAAAACGAGCCCCAAATGGCTCGTTTTTTTATGCCCATTTTTTATCATACTTTTTTATTTTTAATTGTTTTAATACTGGCAAATTCCTTCTATTTTAAATATTTGTGTTAAAGTTATACCAATTCGCTTAATAAAGTGGTCTATTTTGAGGCAATAAAACCTCGTTGATAACAAGGCAAAAATTTCGTTATTTAGTTGTTCTAAATCAGAAATTTTTAACGCAGGTAGCGACAGGTTTAATCCCTCAAAATGATTAAGTATTATTGCGGATTGGTATTGTTGAGATTGATCAAGAAATCTAAGGTGAAATTGTGATTGATACAGTGAATGCAAGTGACAAAGATAAAGCACGATTTTTACGTGTTTTTGCATTTATTGGTTCGATTACCTCGTTTTTAATGGCGATCACCAGCTATCAAGATGGTTACCATGCCCTTAGCTATTTATTGATTATTGGCGGCTTTGTGTTTGCCTCACCTTTCGTCATTAAAAATCGTGACGAAACCATAGCAGTACTTATGCTGTACGCCCTCTATTCGATGATGTGTTTTTTAATTGTCTCTGGGGGGAGCAATGGCACTGGGCCGTTATGGCTGTTTATTGTATCTCCTGTGACATTTTTTATTCGTGGCTTAAAGCGCGGAGCGTTCGATCTTATCTTGCTTGCCATTATTATCTCGTTGCTTTTCTATTTTACCGATCAATTTGGTTATTACAGTTATCCGAGTCATTACTTTCCTACACGGGTCATGCTGTGTTTCTCGATTTTATGTATTTTGGGCGGCTTCTACGAATATTACCGCAACAAATACAGTTTGCAGTTAATGGAACAGCTTAAGCTTAATCAAAAGCTTGCACGTACTGATGCGATGACTGAACTCGCTAACCGTCGCTACGCAACTGAATGCTTGCAAGATAAGCGCTTTGGCGAAGGGGCTGTATTCTTGCTGATGGATGTTGATAACTTTAAGCAAATCAACGATACCTACGGTCATCAAGTGGGTGATGAGGTGCTGATATTTTTTGCTGATGTCTTTAAAGAAGTGTGCACAGAAGACGATGTTATTTCCCGTTGGGGCGGCGAAGAGTTTTTAATTGTGATCCCAACAGGGTATGAGCTTAGGGCCAGAAAAGTCGCTGAAAAAATTCATAAGAAGCTTACTGAAAAGCCATTTACGAGTGGCCAGCATCGTTTTCATGTCACCTTAAGTATTGGCTTGTACGTGCGTGTCGCTGATGAAAGCATGGATCATTGCTTAAATATTGCCGATAAACGACTTTACCGCGCTAAATCACAAGGTAAAAATCAAACGGTTGCTGAGGTAGATTTAGCAAAGCATGAGCCAGCTTGATAAATATTTGCTCTACGACTGTACTAACTTAGCTGTTTTTTGTTGGTTATTTATGTATGATGTACCCATTATTTACAAGGGCGTGTGAATAGTGAGTCAAGATAAGGAACATCATCAACATCTTCTTTCCGTTAAGTTCGCAGCCTATTTTAAGGCTCATTTTTAATGTCACTCTTAGAATCATTTAAGAAATTGGGTAACTATTTCGGTGCGTATAAGGTACATCTATGCCCCGAAGTTAAAGGTCAAGTTAGTGAAAATGGCAAACCTTTAATAAAGGTGAAAGTAGAAAGGTTTCTTCGCTTCTCTGATGGAAAAAATGTAGAAGATTTTGCTTATACCGATGATAAAGGCTGCTTTTATTTTCCAGAAGTCAATGTTCGCTCTAACCAACCCGCAGTCCCCTTTGCAGAAATTTTTACTTCTCAGTCACTTCTTTTAACACATAAGAGTAAAGAGTACTGCTTATGGGGAGCAAGATTACCAGGTTTTAGTTTTCGTGAAGAATATGCAAAAAAGCTTGGACAATTAGTTGCTGATATTTCTAGTGATAAAATAATCTTTAAATTTGAAAACACAAAAGTTGAAGGTCATAAATTTGAAGCCGTAAGTATTGGGCGATGGAATAAAGATTTTGAAATTTTAAAACAAAGTGATTACTTCGATCTTTCAGAGATTAAAGAAGATTAGAATTTCAAAGGTCAAAACTATAAGGACATAAAAATGAAAGCTTTAAGCCCTGCAATTGCAGCTAATTTCGCAGCAATTGCATATGAACTATTAGATAATCGAGCTTTAATAGCTACTAACCCTTATGTTGAAAGAGTTAGCACTCTTTTTACTTTAGAGTCGGAATCAGTACAAGGTGTGAGTGGCTCAATTTTAGAGCGAATGTTTAATCATAAAACAGAATTTGGGTGTATTGCAAAAGGCAAAAAGGGGTTATTTGAAGGTGATTATGTCTTAGCATTACGCGGCACGGCTAAAATGCGAGATGTGATTACTGATCTTAATTGTGGTCTAAGTACCTGTAGTAATAATCAGCCTGTACATGCGGGGTTTAATCATACCTTTAACTCATTTAGAAAGCAGCTAGAGCAATTCTTTAGTAAAAGAGTGAATAAAAAACTAAATATACATGTTGTGGGTCATAGCTTAGGCGGTGCTTTGGCTAACTTAGCTGCGAATTGGTTAAAAAATCACTTTGGTGCAAATGTGAAGCTTTATACTTTTGGTGCTCCAAGAGTTGGTTATCATAGCTTTGCTTTACAGACGGAAGCTGCAACAAATAACCATGTTTATCGCTGTGTGCACGCCGCTGACCCTGTACCTTTAGTGCCGGTGTGGCCATTTATGCATACTGAAAAAGAGTATATTTTAAATGGTGCAGCAACAATTACTCCAAAAGCTCATAGTATGACAGAGCCGACACCTGGCTACTTAAATACTGCTAGTAGCTTTAAAAGTTATGCTGCTATTAGTAGAGGAATGGAAAAAAGAATACAAGAAGAAGTCAGGCTTGATTATGAAAAACGGTTAGAGTGCACTCGTACTTCTCGTTGGGCAAGAAAAATAGGCGCAGCGTTAATTACTCATTTACGTGATACAGGTAAGTTATATGCTATACAAAACCATTACACAAATACACTTACCGTTTATGATCAAATAGCTAAAGCTCTAACTGATAGTATTGATTTATCTAAAAGCTATACTAGTGATGTGAAGGGGATCTTAGGTTACATGCTGGCTTTTTGTGGCTATCCATTTAAAGCTATATCCTTTACATATGCATCCATTAGACATATTTTGAAATTGATGCTCACTAATGTATTTTCTCTTGCAGGCCAAGCAATAGCTCTAACAAAATAAATACAAAAGCCGCCGATGGCGGCTTTGTTAGGCTGCGAAACTAATGGCTTTTTTCAAAGTCGCTGACTTCACGCTCAGCTTCTTCCTTAGATTTACCGTATTTTTGCTGAAGTTTACCAACCAGCTCTTTACGGCTACCTTCAATTTTATCTAAATCATCATCGGTAAGGTCACCCCATTTACGTTGTGCTTTACCTTTAAGCTCTTTCCAATTGCCTTCTAAACGATCGCTGTTCATCATAATCTCCTTACTTTGTTAAACATTCATCTTAGTAAGAGCAATCGCTGTACCAATTTGGTGTAACTTGTTAACTCATTGATTTATAGTTTTTTGTGTCTTTACATATAATGAGTGGAATTTAAAAGTTTGCAATTACTACGTAGTTTTTAGCATCAGCCTGTAATATTTTCTGTTGCGCTAGTTTTTAGATACTTAGTGGCTCTTAGATGTATAGCGATTGATTATCCGCGTGTATTCTTCAGTTGATTTTAGTTTACGCAAGTTCTCGTTAAACAGGTCTCTTAAGGCTTCGTCTCGAAATAAAAAGCCACTGGGGTTTTTGCCAAATAACGCAAATCGTTGCACAGGTTTAGAGACATCAATTTCATCATTGATATTAATTAACGCTCGATAATAATCAAAAATTTTACCGTCCATCTGGATCACTTCGTAGCGCTCTCGATACAAAAGCTGTACTTGTGCAAGCTGATCATAGGTTTCTGCGTATTGTGGGTTTTCTCTGGCCATTGCTTGATATTCTGGTGAGAGTAATTCTTTTGCACCTTGCCATGCAAGAACACTAAAGTGTTTTAATTGTGCAATTGAACTAAGCTGCAGGTTTTGCTTGGCCAGACTAAAAGCAAAGTTCTCGTAGCTGTAAGCAATATCTGAAAAGTAACCGCTCATTTGATGGGTTTCGATAACTTTTTTATTAATATCAGACACAACATCAACTAAGTTCTCAGTATACAAAGGGATCCGCCTTGCATAGGGAACGTAGACAAAGTGTATTTGATAACCGTGAACACCGAGTGTTGCACGAAGTAAGTCAGGAATAATGCCTGTGTTGTCTTCAACCATGACCCAAGGGGGTAGTGTATTGCCAAGTGCAACCGTAATTTTTTGCTGACTAAACGCTTTTTGAAACGGGAAAACTAAAAGTAGCAAGGTGATTAAAATACGGGTGTAAATCCTGAACAAGTTAATTCCTTATTCTGATTTTTGTTTGGTCGTTTAATCAAGAATAAGTCTAAACTGGCAGAATGCAATGTTTTCACTTCTAAAGCCCGAGATAGAAAATAAGCCTATAGCCATCGCAATTTTTAGTTTTTTGATACAATGCGCGAAAAGAAAGTAAGAGATACCTAACGTGCTGCCAGTTCAAGATATTTATCAATCCCTGTTAACCACATTACAGAGTAACCCAATGGCCTTATTGCAAGCGCCACCGGGAGCGGGTAAATCGACATGGCTGCCTCTTACCCTAATGCGCGAAGGGCACTTTAAACGCATTGTTATGTTAGAGCCAAGACGACTGGCCGCACGCAATATTGCCCAGTATTTGGCAAGCCAGCAAAATGAAAAAGTCGGTGACAGTGTCGGCTTACGCATTCGTGGTGAATCAAAAGTAAGTTCTACAACTAAACTCGAAATTGTCACTGAAGGCATGCTGACGCGTATGTTGCAAAATGACCCAGAGCTTAGTGATGTAGACTTACTTATTTTTGATGAGTTTCACGAGCGCTCAATTGCCGCAGATACGGCTTTGGCATTTGCCCTCGAAACACAGGCTGCACTTCGCGATGATTTAAAAATCTTACTGATGTCGGCAACCTTAGACGGCGAACGTTACAGTGAGTTTTTCAGCTGTCCTATCATCTCTTCAGAAGGTCGAAGCTACCCTATTGATGAAGTGTATATTCCACTTAAAGACGAAAGCCGCTGGCTCGATGACATACCTGCACTAATAAAACAGGCGCTTAGTGAGCAAACGGGCAGTGCTTTAGTATTCTTGCCGGGTCAGCGTGAAATCATGCGCGTTCAGCAGTCTTTAAATGATTTAGGTGATAGCGTCGAAGTATTTAGCTTGTACGGTGAGCAAAATAAAAACGAGCAACAAGCTGCTATTGCGCCCGCTAAAAATGGCAAACGCAAAGTGGTACTAACCACCAATGTCGCTGAAACCAGTTTGACCATTGAAGGAATACGCATTGTGGTTGATAGCGGCAAACGCCGTGCTGCCAATTTCAATTTAAAAACCGGTGTTACAGAGCTTGTTACGCAAAGTATTTCTCGTTCTTCTGCCATTCAGCGCGCTGGTCGTGCTGGGCGAATTGAGCCGGGGGTTGTGTATCGATTAGGCTCTAAGCAAACCTTTGAGCGCCGTAACAGCCATGATGCGCCAGAAATTTTGACCAGTGATATTAGTCAGTTGTTATTAGAGGCAAAGCAGTGGGGGGCGTCACTTGCTGAGCTTAGCTTACTCGACCCACCTAGTAGCCAGCAGATTAAACAGGCAACGGCACTTTTGAAAATGCTCGAAGCCATTGATGAAAATGAAAAGCTAACAGCCCTCGGTAGCCAAATGCTGAGCTATGGAGCTGATATTCGCCTCTCGCATATGCTCATTAAGGCAAAGCAACTAGAGCAGCGCATGCCTGGTATTTATGTATTAGCGGGGTATTTAACGGCGCTGCTTGAAAGCCGCATTAGTATGCCAGCTGATCTTAATTTGGCATTGCATAGCCAGCACAGCAAACCGCATCCAGTATTTAAGCAGCAATTAACTTATTGGCTAACGCGCTTACAGCTCAAGCCGGTTCAAGAGCTTAAAACAGAGTACTTGTCGCTGCTGGTGGCACTTGCCTTTCCTGACCGCCTAGCCAAAAAGCGCGGTAATGGTTATTTACTTGCCAATGGTGCTGGCGCCGACTTAAGTGAGGAGTTTTGGCATAACGATGATTATATTGCCATTGCTCACATGGGCGGTCATAAGGGAAACCGTGTTTTTGCTGCTGTTGCCTTAATGCCAAGTGAACTTGAAGATGAGCTTTCGCATTTATTTGCTGAGCAAACTCGCTGCGAATACGATGAAAAAGCAGGGCGTTTTATCCATCAAGATGAGCTCAAGCTCGGTGCTATCACCATAGCGAGTCAGCCAAGTAAACAGCCCCTAGATAAGAGCGAGCGTACTAAAGCGTGGTTAAACTTATTTAGTAAGCAGGGCTTTTCGTTATTTAATGAACAGCCCGACAGTGAGCAGTTACTTATTCGAATGAGTTTGGCAAGTAAGCTGTTACCAGAATCATTCCCGCTTTTAAGTCATGATGAATTAATTGCCGATAACCAATGGCTTGCACCTTATTTGGATGATATTAAAAACCTTGAGCAATTAAAAAAGTTCAATTACAGCGAAGCAATTAAAAGCTGTTTTGATTGGCAGCAGCAAAGTTTATTGAATGAACTCCTCCCCTTACGATTAGCGGTGCCAAGTGGTTCAAATGTAAAAGTGACTTATCAGCTTGATGGCCCTGCGAAGCTCAGTGTGCGCATGCAAGAAGTGTATGGCATGACTAGCACGCCTTTGCTGGCCCAAGGTAAACTGCCATTATTAATGGAGCTATTATCACCAGCTAGGCGACCGCTGCAGTTAACTCAAGACTTAGCTAACTTTTGGCAAACGAGTTACCGCGATGTGCAAAAAGAAATGAAAGGGCGTTATCCAAAACACGCATGGCCTGATCACCCATTGACATACCGCAAGGGGTAATCTAACGTTTGACAGTCTTACATTCTTTTTAATTTGATGGTGTTATGGGAAACAAGAAGGAAGATCGCTTAACGACTCTTAATCGTGTCAATTACACTGCTGGGGAAATAACGACAATTAGGGGAACATTAGGTTACCAAATTCCATTTTTTCTGGAAAAAAGTGATAAGAATGAAGCTTACTTTATTGCAAACGAGTATTCATTAGTTGATCCTGAATATGACTCAGTTTATCACCTTCCTTTTTTGTTTAATGACGACGGGACTCCTTGGTATGAAGCAAATCTTTATTTTTATAGACGCTCTATAGATCTTGATGTTGGTTATGGCACAACTGATGATTTGCGGAGGGAAGCCTCTATGTTGCTGGACTATAAAATTTATTGTGATGTAGAGGGTATTAATTACCTAGACTTTAGCGCTAAGAGGCCGGGTAATAGACCAACTTATAGATATTTCAAGTACCTCATAGAATCAAATTTGGCTTCAGGAAAAAATAAGAATAAACGAACAGGAGTTATTTACAGCTTCTATAAATTTCTCACGAATCTCCCAGGTTTCTCTATTGACATTAAAGCTGTCGATAAAACTAGAGAGGCTTTCATAATTTTTGAAAACGGGTTTAAAAAGAAAGTCACTATTAGAAGTCAGACTGTTAATGTAAGCAATGAAAAAAAGCCTGTTCCTGTTGGATTTGTAAGGGATGAAGGTGAAGACTTACGGCCATTAACTAATAGGGAGCGAGATGATTTAATTGAAGCTTTAAATGGTGGAGGTTTTTCAGTTGATGAAAGATTGATCTACTTGATTGCTTTGAATACAGGGTGTCGTAAACAATCTATATTTACGCTGCGAATGAAGCATGTAAAGCAACTTAGAGAATCCCTTGACATTGCTGCAAGCATTAAGTCATATGACAGCATTACTATTGAATTAAGAGATAGACTTGCAGTAGATGGCACTCTGATTCTACATGCATCTCCAAGTACAGGTATTGATACAAAGTTTCAAAAGGTTAACAAGCTTCATTTTCCTAAAGATTTAGCTAAGCAAATAATCACATACGCATATTCAAAAGAAGCTGAAAAAAGAAGAAACCTTTTTAAAAAGAAGTATAAAGACATATTGGATGATGATGACATTTATTTGTTTTTATCCCAAAACGGTAATTGCCACTATATGGCTAGAAATGATCCTCGCTATCGAAAGGTAAAAACTCGTCCTAAGGGAGAACATACTGACTATTTAAAAACTAAGTTGTTTAAGCACACATCCGAATCTTTTCCGAAAGATTTTACTTTCCATTGGTTGAGAGCAACATTCGCTTTCTATTTGTATCAACATTTTATTAGGTATGTCGTTTACGATAGAAAAATTAAATTAAAGCCGGGACAGATGCGACCCGGTGATGAAATTCGTAAAATTCAGGTCAGACTCCATCATAAAAATAGAGAAATAACAGAAAACTATCTGAAGTTGTTTGTTGAATTTGATGACAAAATTGATGCTCAGGAGCGATACGAAGCAATGCTTTTTGATGGGTTAGGTGTATAGTTATGGCTAAACTAGGTAACGCAGGTCAGGAGAATTATGTTACGCGAGATACTATTGTAGTAACTAGAGGGGAAATTGGTAATGACTATACCCACCCAGAAAAAATAAGATTACAGTTAGACAAACGAGTACGTGTGCACCCAATTGATATTGGTTCTTTAGCCTATACTGTTCGTCAGCCTATGCGTAAAGCACATTTATTGTTTGATCCATTAGAAGTTGATGAGTCTTCATTTAATGCCAGAAGACGTGAGCTAATTGTTGCCATTCATGATTATATTGCAACTACAGGACATCAAGATACGACTGTTGATGTATATGTAAATGATTATTTAAAGGTTATTCATTGGTTTGATACGAATGGGTATAGCGATGCTTTTGAAGTTGAATCGAGTTCGAGAGAAGCTTACCAAGGGTATGTAAGAGAACTTAACCATTTGGTTAATATTTCGAAACTATCGCCAAGAACAGCTAATAGTTGTCAACGAAAGCTAATTTCTCTTTTTAATTTGTATTGGGGCGAAGAAGTTACTTCTGAAATTATTAGAGAAATCCCGATAATTAAATTTAAAAGAAGAAATGTAGAAGCGCCCGAAGAATACAACGTTCTCTTTGCTACTAAAACATTTCTATATTTAGCAAGGGGGTTTAAAAAGTTTTCACTAGAAAACAAGCCATTTCCTTATCTTCTTAGAATGCCTGATTATGACTCTTACATATTTCCGACTAACAATTGGGCCTGTGTTACACCTTATGCAGCTAATGAGCTGGCTGCGTATCACTATCAGGAAGGTAGGTTATCAACTCCAAAGGAATATACTTTAAAGGTTAAACGGCATTTAAGTTTGTGTGAAGCCAGTCGTGAAATAGAAAAATCTAAAAAAAATTTGATAAGTATTAACTCAGACATTCGAAATCCTAACCGACTTAACTATGCATCACTAGCTATGCAAAGTTACATGCAGTTGTTTATTCTGATGACTGGGGTTAATCCTTCAGAGCTAGTACAGCTTGAATATGATGAAAGCTTTACTTTAGAGAAAGACTTATTAAAGAACGATTTTAGAGCTATAAAACTAAGGGCAAAAGGGCGTGAAGTTTCATATCATCTAGGTAATAGACAAGGTTTGGTCGTTTTTAAGGAATATATTCAACTTCGCAATTGGGTATTGGATGGTAATACTTTCCCTTTCTTATTTTTTTCAATGCATCGCATAGGAACTTACACTGGGAACTATTCTCAGATAAGCCGTAATTACGTATATCAGGTATACAAAAATGTCATAGGAAAGTTTTTCCCTTTGGGCTTTTCACCTATAACATCTTCTAAAGTTAGAAAGCACAAGACGGTTGTTTGGAATGAAATAGGTATATCTCAAGAGGTCATAGCTGGTTCTCTTAACCACACAGTTGAAACAAACCAAAAGTATTACGCTATTTCAAGTCCTGATAAACAACAAAAAGAGTTTGAGCTGTTTTTTGAATCAGCAAGAGCCGCTGCAAAGGCTATACTTCAACGAAGTAACTCAAAGCGAACTCTCGTAACCTTGAAAGATACTGGTACTGAAGGCGTAAGTACTCCATCTGGTCACTGTGACGATTTTAAAAACCCTGAACCGGCAAAAATAGAACCACCAATTGAACCAAACTGTACGACACAAATGGGGTGTTTGTATTGCAAACATTATGTATGCCACGCTGATGAGGAAGATATCAAGAAGTTGTATAGCTTGTTATATGTAATAGAAGCAGTTAGAAGAATGGCAACTGACTTTAATCATTCAGATAAATTATTGTTGGAATTAAGTATTCGAATACAGCAGGTTTTACAGCAAATGTCTGAAAAGTCTGAAGAGGTGAGTTTATTAGTTGAAAGTATTAAAGAAGAGGTCATTGATTATGGCATTTTAACACCTTTTTGGGAGTTTCGTTTACAGCGTTATGAGCAGATGGGAGTTGTAATCTAATGAATATTGCAAATTCAAATCGACTATTTGACTCTCAAAAATGTAAGTTAGGTTTGCCCGCCGATAGTTTTATATATAATGATAATGTAAGACCTACAAGTGACTTTGTTCTTTGCCGAGATATCAACAATGAACCTACCGCAGTTTTTGGTGAAGATATTTGGGATTTTAACCCTTATCGTCTTAGTGCAATGAAAATAAACAAATTGAGATTTGATTCATTACTTAGCGGTGAACATAAATCTCATCGAAGAAAGCTTGTAGATGAGGCGAAGCATCTACTATTTTTAATACAATATTTTGCTAAAGCTGGACACACAGGCACTATCTCAGTTTCAACGTTGTATGGTTATTACCAAGTAATGGCAAATGCTGTTGAGTATTGTATTTCTCTCCACAGCAACCAATTTGTAGGAATAATTGAACTTTCAGAGTTATTCGCTAATGAGCGGTTTCTTAATAATTTTCTAAAGACTAAGAGTGGAACTAGCTTTCAAAAAAGAACACGTGCTATTTGTAAGCATTTGGCTTTTATTGGGCACATCAAGGTTGGCTTCTTAGCAGTACCCAACTTAAAAATCAATGTTAGTGATAGTGAGCAAACCCCTGTCATTCCAACTAACATTTATCTTACTTTGATTAATCATTTGACAGAAACTATTGAGTATTTGAATGAAAATTTAACCTCGCTTCCCGATTTTCTCGAAGAATTTATTGATCCATACTTTGGTCGCTCTCAAGAGTTTCAGAAAAGCAAAGGAGTCGGAGGAGAAAAGTTTTGGCGAAAAACAATGAAACAAGCCATAGAAGAGTATGACTTAGGTGAGATTTTTAGTGATGATTTAGCTGTATCAGATATTCGCTCACTTTCTGGTGCTTTGAGATCTATCCAATATCAAATGCGACTAGCTATTCACCTCTATACTGGAATGAGAGATCAAGAGGTAATGCGTCTACCGTTCGATTGTATTGAGCAGAAGGTGATAACAGAAAAACAAGTAGATAAAGATGGAAAGGAGGTTGTTGAAAAGCGTGTCATAAAGCTAATATCGACGACAACTAAGTATACGGGGTATAGAGAATCTGCTGCGTGGTATGCGGCTCCTGAAACTGAAAAAGCAATTAATGTGCTACAGTTAGTATGTGCTGGGCTAGCTAGAATTTATCGCTTAGATGTAAAAGATTGTGATTTATTTATTAATCCCTCCGTGGTAAAAAATCCAGAACTTAAAGTTTCTGTTACCAATTTTGCTTCCTTGCGAAGAAAACCCTCATGGTTAGATTCGTTGCTAATTTCCAAAGAAGATTATGCTGAGTTACAAAAATCAGATCCTGAGAGAGATTTTTGTAACTCAGCAGAATTTGGTGTTGGTAAAGTTTGGCCAATTAAAAGTCATCAATTTAGAAGATCTTTAGCTTTTTACGCATCCAGTTCGGGTTTCGTTAAGCTTCCTACATTAAAGCGCCAATTTAAACATCTTACTAAAGACATCACACGTTACTACTCAAGAAACTTTGAAAATGCTCAAAGTATTTTTGGACGATACAACAAAGAAACTAAATCTTTTGATTTAACAAGCGAGCATATAATTTTTGATTGCCAAAATGGAGAGGTTACTAATGTAGTAGATATGTTAGTAAATGACTTGTTGAATAGCTCAGAGAAGCTATATGGTAAAACAGGTGGCTATGTAGAGCGTCAACGGGAAAATTTACGCAATGAAGAAGTGCTAGTATTAGATGTAAGAGTAGACACAACGAAACGTGTTGAGAAAGGCGAATTATATTACAGAGAAACTTTGCTTGGAGGTTGCATGAGCATCGAGAAGTGCGACAGCTTTATGCTTGGGGCAATTACAGAGTGTCTAACATGTGATGATTCAGCAATCAAGGAGGATAAAGTGAATATACAAATACAAAAAATAGAAGAACAGCTAACAGCTTATGAAGCTACCGATGGAGAGTACCAAGTCCTGCTTGCTGAATTGGAAAAGCTTATTAGTTATAAAGAGCACAGAATGATTGGAGAACAAGATCGCTAATGAATAGTGGGTTGAAACGTTGTTATGAAGCCTTTGAGCGCTTAAAGCAAGGTAACGCAAACATAGAAGAGTTCAAAAACTTACCAAAAGCTAAGATCACCAAGTCAATAGTGAGCCAAGAGGCTGGATTTGATGCTGGGTATCTTAAGAGTAATCGAGAACAACACCAGCCATTGATATCAATGATCAATATCTTTGTTGAAGATAATCAGAAAACGACGATGGGGAAAGGAGCCGCTATTAAACGAGAAAAGGAGAAGTCTGCTAAAGCTAGAGCGAGAGAAAAAGAATTGCAAGTGAAGTTGGAAGCAGCACTGGGAAGAGAGTTACAGCTCTATCATCGCCTCAAAGAAATAGAGGAAGAACTTGAAGAATTAAAAAGAAAAATTAAATCTGACAATATTTCGCATTTACAAATCTAGGCCCATAGTTAGGTGTATATATAGTTAGGGCCGAATTCAAGTCTGAAGTGCCACACTCGCTAATTAGGCTACTTTTCGAATATATTGACGTAATAGGTCATCAAAGTTCTGATTCACCATACGTTTTCATGGTGAATAGGGGGTAAAGTAGATGTTGGCTTTTAGTTTGTCTGAGCATGCTCAAAAACTGACCTTCGTTGCCTGCGGTTATAGCATGCTTTCTCCATGTTATTTACTTTTATTTGACTGTCGGAAGGCTCTTTTGAGGTAACTTCCTCACCTGTCAACCGATCAATATCATCAATAATCACAACAATTTTTTTGCTCTTGTCGGAGTAATAACTCAATCTCTTTTTTAAGTTGATTTAAATCAGTTCCCTCTAAGATTCTAAGCGTTTCGTATTTAGTGCAAATCATTTATTGCTTTCTATATGAGCATTAGGTACTTCTATTTTATAAAATGTACTTAACTCAAGTAGTAACTCTTTTTTCTTTTGAAGACTATTTCTTCTAACTCTTAATAGCTCGTTAGTAGACTTAATGATAGCTTTTAAATTGTTACTTTGTTTACACATTTCATCACACTTCTTCAATGCCATGTCGTATTCTAATATCTTAAAACTGTACCTTGATATCTCACTTTCACAGTCTTTTATAAATTGGACATCTAGTTTAGAGTCATTTTTAGCAGAATCGAAATTTGAATGAAAAAGATATGTTTTTCTGTACGTTTTAGATTTTTCCTTTGTTGTTCCCGACGCAGACTCTTCAAGAAGCCCCTTTCTTGTCAGCTTTTTCAAATAACCAGATACTTGCTTTTGTATATTATCAATTTCAAAGTGCTCAGCTTTGGCAAAGCAACAAAAACCAATACTTATATCCCTAGCAGTAAAATTATCAATGTTATTCAGGCCAATGACTGTATCAAAAAATGATTCTAAACCGAGTTCCATAACACCCTTTTATGTATGATCGTGCATATAATATGTAACTTAATACATATGACAGCCAATAACAATATGGGATCATTATATTTTTAATCTTTGGATTCTTATTTGATGCGAACAATTACAAAAATTATTGGTAAAAACATAAAGATAGCTCGCATAAAGAAAGATTGGAGCCAAGCCGAGCTAGCCCACCGTCTTAATGTAGAACAAAGCTATGTTAGCAGGATTGAATCTGGAACAATTGCCATATCTTTTCAAAGGATATATGAAATAATAATAATATTAGATTGCGATATTAACGAAATTTTTCCGTCTATTTCGGACATAAAAAAAAGCACCTAAAGCTTTATTCATGTATATTTGAGAGGCGAACTTGCTTAGTAACATTTCAATAAATCATGAGCAAAACCCATACTTCAACCCATTAATTAACTCCTTTATTAACTCCCTACCACGGATTGTGTCTATAAAGGCTCGCGGAGGCTGGCCATTAAGTCTTATATGAGATACACCTAACCAGTCATTAAAATTGTCTATACTGCCAAAATAATCAGTACCGAAATCTATTAATTTAGCTATCTCAATTACCTGCTCTGAAGCAAGTTTATTTAATCGTTGATTTTTATTCTTAATTAATGATTGTTTAGTTACCCCAACTACCTTTGCAATAAAGCTTAAATCCCATTTAACTAAATTAGCAAACTCTTGTAGCACTTCAGCTTTCACACCCACATTAAGAACATAATTAACCTCCTTTAGAGGGTAGCTTTTCCAAGTGACCATATCTTCAGTTATGGCATTTAAAAAAAAAGAACTAATTACAACCCTATTTCTAATTACACTCACTTTAGCCACCTAGCAGCGAAAATAGAACACGAAATTTAAGACATTGTCTCGGTCATAAACTGTCTACAATAATACCAACACAACATTTAATAAACATGGAACTGGCCTTACTATCAAACTTTAAGTCTGTTACATAACATATGCTTTTTTAGATAAAAAGTTAAAGCAACGCTGCCACAAAATTAAAATGACAAGCGTTAGGAGCCCTCTTTAATGCTTTCCTATTACTTACCTTTCTTTGTAGAAGTAGGGGGTTTAGCAACAGGCTTTACCTTAGGCATTCTTGCTCCTGATGATATGGGTGGTAGAGCCTTATCCTCACAGCTTGTTGCATAACTTTTATCATTATTTTTTTCCTCATCTTTAGACATATTTATTTCTCTTTCATTAGGTAAAAATTATCAAAATAGACTTTCGCCGTTTCTTGCGCTTTAGATAATAGCTTTTTGTTTTCTGGTAATGTAGTGGAACCAAAATGCTTTTGCGAAATTTGTCTAATTTTTTCTTTATAATTCATTTGCAAACTATGTACTTGCTTAGCTGTAAATTCCCCTTCAGAAACTTTAAACCAATTATCCTCCATTGAAATAAAAACTCTTTCAAGCTCATTGGATGCAGACTGTATAGATTTAAGTCTTTTGGCAAAAGGAAGATAAGTTTTAACAGCATTTACTGTCTGAGAGAGGGCAATTATCGCTCCCCAAACAAATGATAAGGGCTGCCAAATTACCCAACCAGCAATACTTCCATTTGAAGCCAAGGCTAAAAACATATTTATTGCTCTATCAATGTTTGTAGTTTTCTCTAGATAACTCTCTAAGTAAAGCACATGAACCTTGAGCTGGTCCATCTCTCGCCAATATTTTTCTTGGTACATATTCATCCCTTAAAAACTGAAGCATACTGTACAGATATCCCAGTAATATTTTTCTAAGAACCTCTTTCAAACTACCAAAAAAAGGCAAGAAATCAATCCAATTAACAATTTTTACTAGTAATTAACTTAGTACATTAGTAAAACTGATAATATATTAACAACACTGTTTTAGTTTCTAAATTTATTGTGCTGTTTCATTCTTTACATACTTTACTATAGATACTTACTGTAATACCTAACCAAAGTTAAGTTAACCTAAGTTAAACAATTCTAGGTCGTTAACGACAATTGAAACAAATATTTGGGAAAGTTAAGAGTTAACTCGAGTTTATACAACTCGTTTATGGATGAGCTGATGCTATAAAAACTTCTGTCAGATTAGTACAAGTATAATTTTGAGACAAGTTTATTGGAGGCCCTCCGACTCATAAGCAAACAAAACTTGTATTTGGACAAAAACACGTTAGAGTATTTATTCGGTAACGCCACGCTAAGTGGTGAGCAACGCAGACTACTTTACCTAGATCATTGTGCCGTAAACACTAAAGCTGAATCAAACCAAAAATGCCAAGCGTTGGGAATCCGTCTTAAACTCTTTTTTATAACGATTTCTACCAGCCTTGATGGGCATTTCCTACAACTTCAAATTGGCTCTGTTCAAATTCTATTGACGGAATATCAGCATGTCCGTTTAGCCATGGCCAAACCTCGTTGGTTTTACCGTTATTCTGATGAGCCACGTAGAAAAAGGAAATTACAGCTTCAACACAATTAATGATGTTAAAGATTGAATCTTTGAAATACGATTTGTAGAACTCTGTAGCACCAATAGATTTTTGATGGATAATCTCATTTCGATATTCTTCTAGGGTTACGAACTGTCCCCACCATTTTTGTTTTTCAACGTTTGTTGTACTGTAGACACTCGGAAGTATATGTTTAATTTTTGTTTTCAGACTAAGCCAGCGTTCAATTGCAACTTTATCGTATGACTCGGTAATACCTTTAGAGTTTTTTGAGGCTTGATAAATATGATCCTGCGGAATGCTTAAATTAGCGAAAGCTTCTAACGCTGTATAGGCAAAAACAATTGCTGATTGTATTTCTTCAACATAATCATAAACGTCTGAAGAGATAGCACCGATAGCTTCTTTTTTGTCTCCAGTCAGTTTTGTCACATCTAATTCATAGGTTGGACTTTTGAACTTACGATCATAAATTTCTTTCGCGCGACGTGAAGCTTTTGCACTGACACTCATCAGCATCCCAATGTTGTTGGGAACAAAATAACTAATTTTTCGCGAGCGATTAAGTTTGATGGTGTCAATGTCTTGCACCAACATGGATCCATTTCCACCTTTGGCATAGTGAAACGTTGGTTTTGTCATCCTTAGGTCCGATACTTTGTAACCTTCAGGAGTCAAGCCTACTACCAAAGAGCTTTTGGAGGTTTTCTTATTCTTCATTTTCCACCGATCGTTATAGCGTTGCGTTAAGTGGTAAGCAACGCCTACCACCCGACCTAAGCCATTGTGCCGTAAACACTTAAGTTGAATCAAACTGAAAGTGCCAAGCGTTGGGAACCCGTCTTAAATGCTTTGTTATAAACCTGCTAGCACCTTAGCCACTCAGTGCTGTCGCTGTTGCAATAAGTAACCCAATGCCGACAATTCCGATTGCCCACTGCCAATGTTTTGTAAAAAAATAACCGATAGGTTCAGAAATTTTCCAAGCGTCATTGAAACCTTTTTCGGTGAAGTAATAACGAACTTTATACTCTTTAAGATAACCACCAACAGTCAAAACCTCTAACAGTTCATTAGGCTTATTTGCCGAATTTACTTGTTCTTTTAAGCCCTCAATCTCACTTAGACATAAAAAGCCAAAAGAATAGTTCTCTATATACGAAACGTCATTCCCATGTTTAACTTTATACTTTGAAAATAGATGTTTCATAATTAGTTTATGTGTTGATTTCTTCAATTTAACTCCATATTCAAAAAAAGGCTTATAATGCCTCGCTTAACCGGCGTAAAATAGCAGGCTAAAATTAGCGACGAAGGAGCTCAAGCCTGCTGTTTTGCGTCCCTTGGTTAAGCGTTTGATATAACCCGCTGGCTACCCAACAAAGTCTTTAAAACTATACTGCCCTTCAAAGATAAGATTTTCTTTTACCATTTCATCAAACCAGTTATTTAAAGCCGTTTTCATTGAACCCATTGAGCCCTTCCATACTGGTTTAATGTGCTTTACCCAAAGCTCTATTTCCTTCGTAGTATAAACTCTATCTTTACACATCAACTTGGCTACTTTGAGTATATCTTCAGTATTATCTCTATCGATTATTTGTTCAGGAACTGACCAATGAGCTTTTACAAGACAATCTGTGTAAAAACCTATTTGTTTAAGGTTGTCTAAGAGTAATGGATGTTCGGCCTTTTTATCAAACAAGGATCTAAACTCATCTAGTTTGTTTGCGCCACTTGAAGCTAAATGAGGAAGTAGCCACATGATATTCTTTTTGGTATGTGAACGATAAGCCTTCCATGCTTCTTTTACTTGCTCTCCATTTTTAGCCAATGCTAGCTCCCTTAAAATACTGACTTTTCCCGACTCCTCGATAGATAAAATCGACAAAGATAATGCAGAAGGAAAGCGATTTAGATCAAACAATATTTCTGCATCTTCGATTAACCGTCGGGCGTTTTTGTTGGCAGCATTCATCCCCTCTGCAATTTGAGCAGGCTTGAGTGAATTTTTCCATTGATCCAATCCTTTAGACATGAGCACCTCATTTGAAAAGGGTTATAACAACTTAATATCGAGCGGTTGGTTCTTTTTTCTACCGCAACCTGTCTTGTTTTTGTCCTATGACCATTGATAGCAAATTTAGAAAGTACTTACCAGTATTTAGGTTACGTTACTTTACTCTAGATTTGGACACGACAAAAACAACCCATTGGGTCGTTTTCCTGACCATGGAAGAAATTCAATGGTTATGGATATAGAAACAGTAATTTAGGTGGAAGGATGAAGAGCTGCTTATTACTAAAAGCCTCCCTTAGAGCATTTACGTTAACTTATTGTGGGTCAAAGGCGAGTTATATTTATAACACGCCTTTGGACAAATGTATGGTACGCCCTTAGCAGCGTTTTGTTAGTGCTCACACCAGCAAACCGTGACAATGCTTAAACCTTAAACCACTACCACAAGGACATGGGCTGAGCCTAGATTCAGGCTTGTATGGCAATAATGATGGATTTTGCCGAAAAACAAGGCCTGTACTTATTGCCATTCCCGCTCCGCAATGTGAAATGAAACCACCTTTGAAGCTGTTTGTCTGAATGCTTGTGCCTGAAGGCTTAAACTCAATGCCTGTACCACCTATTTTGTAGTTAACCTCTACAACTGTAATTGGAAACTTCACATCACTTGAGTTTAGAAGGTGTTCGTTTTTATATTTTTTATATGCTTGTTCGGCTGTCTGCATAACCATGAATTTGACAAACAAATGATCGCCATTTACATAGTCGATTCGAAGCTCCTTCCCTTGTGGTGGGGAGTTCATATCCGAAGGGCTACCAATATTGGTCCATATATTATCTTCGATGATCGCCCTTTCTTCAGCTAAAACACTCAACATTTTTACGTTTAATCGAAGATATCCATCTTCATCTCTGTTGAACCAGACCACGTCATTACCGTCGATCTGTAACACTTTAAGTGTCTCGTAATAGCAGTTTCCCCCAACGACTGCTAAAAGGTCGTTTCGCAACCAATCAAATTGACCTCTAACTTTTTCAGCATGGGCTTTATTATTCTTAAAGGCCATAAGCTGCTCTTTCGTGTATGCACCACCATCAGCTCTTTTGTGGTGCGTAGTGCAAAGAGCGATCATTCCTTCTGGGTTGTGATGCTTTTCAACATGCCAAGGTGGATCGAAATGATGCCATTCTAAATAAGGGTTAGCACACTCATCAATAGGACAGCCAAAGCCAACCTCGTTTCTTAGCTTTCGAATTACATCTATTGGAGGATTTCTATTCATAGCCACCCTTAAGCACTAATATTTTAATAGTGCGCAAATCGCGCAATTTCTACCACACAACGGCTAACCTTTCTGGTTACTACATTTTTATCAAATCAGTTAACCTTTTGCTAGCTAAAAAACTTTTAAATTGGCCTCACGATAAATATGAGCAACTTGCTCATTTATTTAATATAGGGAAATTGTAAAGTCGGGATATCAAAACTGATCTTTAGTGTAATTACGTCAACACGTCTTGGGGCAAAGGCGAGTTATGCTTATAACTCTTTAATGGACATAATCATATTAGTGCTATTGCACTAACATAGCCCTTCTAGATTAGAAAAAGTATCTTGAAAACTTAAACTTTATATCACCATGCCTCGGGATTCTCACAACGGGGGCAAACGTTGACTAAGTTTTCATCCCAATACGACATTTCTTCATTCGCCCAAGGCATACCGCAAACGTCACAATCTACTTCAATTTGCCCTGATTCTTCATTCCCACAAAATGTGCATTTATAACCTGTAGGTGATTCAGTATCGGGAATAATTGTTTCATTATTACACTCTTCGCAATAGTACTCATTCCATTCAATGAACATTTGATGCTTAGGTCGAGTAGCACTGAATAATGCTTCTTTTGCTTCACGCATATCTACATGTGCTTCAGCTAATGAATGTTCATATTCGTCAGCCAAAACCTTAAATGTATCGTAGCAATGTTTTCCTACTTCCTTTTCTAAATTAAATAACGAAAAAACGTCTGAAAATTCATCTAACCCACGAACAAGCCGACCTATACACATTCGAACTTCCTTCACAGTAAATTCGAACTGGAAATGCTCAATTGCATTTCGAATACCTTTCATCCAGTCGATATCATCAATGAAGTCTTGATCAACAAAGTGGCTGCCAGTAATAGAACAAGTCTCGTGCTTAGCGATAGCCAATACGTCAGTTACATTTACAGTGAACGGATTGTCGTGGCCTGCAACTATAGCTTCAAAGTCAAACCCATCTTTTGCTAATTCATGATATGCAGCTAAAAGATCTATTTTCTTTTCTGATGACCGTTGTTTAACTTTTCTATAGCACTTAGAAAAAACCAAATTCTCATCAAGACTTTGCAGGTACATTTTTAAAACAAGCTCAATAGCATGTGATAGATGTAGAATCGTAAATTTATAAGCTTTTACGTCACCATTTTGAGCGCTTTCAAGTTTGGATAGTGCTTCATTAAAACTATCTATTGCGTTCGATTTTATGTCTAATTTTATTTTCATTTTTGAACCCTAACCTGCTAATTAGGTTGGTGATATAACACTTTTTAAAAGGGGCTTTTCCACTCTAGCCCTCAAGCTACTCATTATGAAGCTCAATTACTATCCAATCACAGTGTGGATGGTGGGTGCTTGCTAAAAATACGCCTCCTCACTCAATGCCGATTGATTCACAACGTGCTGTAAATTATATTTTTTTAGGATACTCTTAACCAACATTAGGAACCAACTGGGAGCTGTAGGCGAAATATAGATTTCATCGATCAATATATTTAGGTCTACCTTCACGCTGATACCTGAGTCGATAGGCGTTTCATGCAGTTCAATGTGCTTATTTAAATCACCAGAATCTTTTACTATATAAGCCCGAACTTCATTTTCATGTTCAAAGCTCTTTCTCTTTGTAATAAACGGAGTAAATAAGCTGTTTGGCGAGAAAACAATATCATTATAATCCTTATATATAACGTCTGCGATTTGTATCATTTCCTCTGAATCAGATAGAGAGTCTTTCAAACGCGCGACAGTTGTCTTGATTGCAACACCCTCATTAGATGGGACGTATAGTTTCCACATTGCTTCTGACTCATACTCGTTTCTGTGCCAGCAATTAATCGCAACCCTTTTTCTTATATGGTACTGATTTTTATAAAGAGTTTTCATTCTACGCCTGAAGTCCTCTCTATCCTCTAATAACGGGTGTTTTGAAACTAGCTCTTCAACATGCTTTATTCGATGTTCTACAGTTTTCTTCGTTGTTGCCCCCTCAAAAGGGTCAGCAAAACGATCAGAACGACAGAAAAAAAGCATTTCAGTCTCTAACAATGATACAAACTTTGTGAAATCCATGTACCTCCAAAGGCTTGCTCTGTCTTGAGTTTTCAGTTGAGTAAAGCTTCCATTATTAGGTGCGAACATAACAGTCCTATCCTTACTAAGACTTCGTTAATCGGTGTGTAGTTTTATGCTAAATGCATTAATTGAATTTAGTCAAGATGGGCTCGAAGAAATGATGCGATCATCTACTCTAAAATGTTTCGGGGCAGAAGCAATGCGCAAGTTTTGCAATTTACTCACTCGTTAATGGACAGAGATGAGTTAGAGCCGACCGACGGCTCCGTGCCATAAGCGGACTCATGTAATCTTAGACTCTTGTTAGTACTTTACATCGACAATCTAAATTCTTCTATTTTTCGACCAATAACGTCTGTCGCAGAACCTAAGGTTGATGAGACCAGAATATTCTCCACATCAGAGTCATTCAAGATGACAATCATTTTGTTGTGAACCATCCACTGCTCTCTTAGTGTCTGTTCACACCCCGCACTATCGCCTCCATTTCGGCTAAATATCAAGCCAAACATTCCCGCTCCATGAGGTTTCAAATAGTTTGCAACCTGAAGTACATCTGCCTTCTTTACTTTTCGGGTATAATTTTTCGCATCTACGACTATATAATCAGCACTATATTTTTCTCTTAAGAATGCCCAAAAACCATCATTTGCGTAGTTAGGAATAATAAAGTCCCGCCGATTAGCTTTGGAATGATCACTGCTTTCACCGAGTGGTTTTTGTAGAGGAGGACAAAAAACATCTTCAATAATCTCACCGACGAGATCCTGATAAATATAACAATCTTTCCGCCCGGGATTGCAAGACTTTAGTTTCTGGATAAGGAGCTTACTTTTTGACAGTTGTACTGATGCGCCTACACTTCCAATTAGCATTTGCATAATTGGGCTACCAACATCATCAATTTCTTTACTATAATTTTCTATTAGATAATCAAGATCCCATACTTTGATCCCTTCAGACTCGACTTGATTTCTAATCTTATCAGTTAAACGTCCGGACACAGCGAGAACTAACTCTGAATCATTTAAAGCCCCCCCAAGAGCCTTTAGCTGATTTACTGCATTTGATGCTAAGTTTTTTGAAAATGAACGATAAGATTTACATTCAATTAGAGTATGTTTGAAGCGTGAATCAGGCTTATTATCTGTGACAATATCAGCCTCTAATCTTCTTGTATCGCCTAAGATAACCGACCTTTTGACGCTTTTAAACTTACCAGACTTTGCAATGATATTTGTTAGTACATCTACAAATTCGCTCTCTTTAAAAAACCCTCTATCTAGTGCTTTATGGCAATTAGGACAGATTAAAATAAGGTCATCTTCAGATACTTCCCCCTCTGAATTAAAACCATTCAGCATGTGGAGCTCTAAGGGAACTTTTTCACCCGATACTGAGCAAATACAACATGTATTTTTGTATTTATTGATAAGAGCTTTCTTCAATTTTACGGGTATCATTCTTCTTTTTTGCACGATATCTCCCAAAAAGTTCTAACGTCTTATTGAGTACCATTTTGGTGTTTTATAACACACCAAAACGCCGTATATTACATATCCTGATAATTTCACCAATAATTACCATTGTAAACAAGTAATTAAAATAACTAAAAATTAAGCATGCTATTTTGCCCCAAAACGGCGTTTAATAATGTTATTGGACAAAATTAGATTCCTACTCAAAACACAGGAATAAATTTAACTTTTTCTGTGTCCGGTTATCGCTCAATTGAGACCTAAATTCAAACGCACTTTGGGGCAAAGGCGAGTTATGTTTGTAACTCGTCAATGGACATAAATGTGTTAGATCTATAGCTCTAGCGCGTTTAAACAAGGTTAGAAAAAGTATGTAAAAGCCTTGAGCTTTTGTTAAGCAGCTTTTTTACGAATCAAATACTCATAGTTAAACATGCATTTAATTAACTGATGTAGTCGATGCATTTCACGGTATGATATGAGTATTTTCCTCATAAAATCAATAAAGTACATTGATTCCGCTTTCTCTTGCTTTATGCCTTCTTTCTTAGGGTAGTAAGTGATAACTTGAGAAGTATCATCATATTCTGCTTTGACGTGCGCAATTGAGTTGCGGAGCTGGTTATTAATTGCATCTTCACTAATTTGGTACCAACACTCGTCTAAATGGGCGACTTTAAATCCATATGGTAGGTCTGCGAATTGGTTGAGCGACTTCGGCGTTGCCTTGCCAACATCTTTAAACTTATTATGATCTTTACGATAAATAATGTTGTTAATTCCTGCTACCAGAATGAGCTGACGAGACAGAATTTCCGAGATATCTTTGTATAGATCTTTGTACTTTTGAAAGTCATCTGTAGACACCCTAAAAGCAACTAACTCTTTATCGTAATCGGTGTCAAAGTCCAGAAATAATGCAGGTCTAAATGCTAACTCGCCTGCCAAAATTTGCGGGTAAATTTCTAAGCAATCGTACTGTGTATTCTTTAAAAAATCGGTTTCGATAATCTCTTCAAAAAAGGCATCAAATGCCACCGCATTAGAAGATAATGCACCCTTAATACCTTTCATATGAATAGAAACAGACTCTGCATTCTCGGATGGCATTGAAAAAGGAGCAAATACTTTTGCTATCACGCAGTATAGGGCTAAGTTTACATCTTGAGGCTTTTCAGACCTTAGAGTTTCTCCAAATTCTTTTTCACATAACCGTCCAAATAAATTAACGTTTTTTGAGTACAAACGCAGAACACGCTCTAATTCTTTAGTTTTCGAATGCAATATGTTCAAGCCATTCAATCTGGCATTGTGAATGCCAAAGTTTTTATGACCAATTCGACCTACAGCCTTTAAAAATGGTGTATGCCCCATTTTGTACTCACCAAAAGTAACAGGAAAATCTAGGTGTAAATCGACAAATGGATACTCGTTAACAAAAGGTCCCTCAAACTCAACGGCCTTAGCCCCTTTTACTTTTACGCCTTTTCCATCACCAATATTTATATGGATCGCCTCGCCACAACTTGGGCAGCAAAACCTTATTGGTTGAACATCTCTGTTAGACATACCGATTCTACAATCAACCAAACTTTCACAAGTTGTACATTCAAATCTTTGGTTAAAATTCATTTTCCCTTACCAAATTACCTAGCTGATCACAGCTTGCACCGAGTAAATTAAGAGCCTAAACTTGCTCTTGTTAAGCATCAGCACGTACGACTACACTCATTAATTGTCTCAATAAAAGAAAATCATCCGGTGCAATAACATCCATCATTCCTGTTTCAGGATCCACAAAGTATTGAGCTACTCGTCCATGATTAAAAGTATTTACATCCAAAGGGTGCTCTGCAAATGGGTTGTGTAAGATATGTAATCCATCTGCAATATCTTCTGTATAATTAGCTTTCATAGAATTACGCATCTCTGGGAAGATACTGCCATCAACAGGCAAGTGACTAGTATGAAAGACGGTTTGAGCACTTGGATTATCTGCCAAAGCACGAATTTTCCCCCAAGTAGCCAAAGAGCTATAAATTACAGCGCTAACATCTTTGAATTCATCCGTGGTGAAAAGACCTAATGGTATTGTGGCATTTTCATTTTTTATCACAGAATCAACTGGATATTTAATTAATTCATTGGCTCCAGTTGCAATAGTTGTTTCTTCATCAACATATAGTCCATATAAGACTGCTACAATTGCTCTATTTACAGCATAGTGTGAATAAGGACGATCAAAAGATGCCAAACCAATAACATAGGGTTTATCTTTTACATGTTCCAGTTTGGAGTAACTAGTTCGATATTTTTTTATTTTGGATGAAAGGCTATTGGATATTCGAATTGCTGATTGTTGATTGAAAGTAGCAAAATCCGTTGGCGCAAATTTTTGAGAGTGTCCAGCAGGTGCTTCTCCGCCTTGGGGTGGGGCTGCAATTGTTGCTTCTATTACAATAGGCCTGTCTAATTCAGTTATAAAATCTGGAGCATGCTTAGAAAAGTCCGTATTAGCTCCAAGTTCATTTAAAAATGCATTAAGATATAATTCCCACATTGACGATTCGAAAGTAGTCTGGAGTTCATAAACAAACTTTCCATCTCTATCTTCAAAACCTTTAGCCCATGAGTTTAAAACTTCTCGTTCAGGTCCATATTGTTTCTGAAGTATCATTTTAAATATTGGGTGTAACTTTTCATCTTCTGCTATAGGTGTAAATAAATCCATCATAACCCCACTATATTGATGTGCAGCTTAATAGTGTTGTTTCAGCAGACATTGTATTTACAAGGTTTATAGAAAATACCGAGAGCTGTCATGTAACACACTATTACCACAGACTTCTTTCATTCTGAATCCGACAAGTTACAGATCATGTCTGGATAATACCAAATGCATAACTAGATTCATAATCTGCTATTAGGAAAAGTAGGTCAATAACTAGTGAGAGAAAGCTGGGAAGTCCATACAACTTTAAAAGTCAAATTTGGCTGTTTAAGTTGAGGCTTATTCTTACAAAGCAGTTCTTATAAAAGTAAGCAAAACCAGAAGCTCGGTGTAAAAAATGTCAAGACTGGAGTATTTAGTGTCAATAAAAATAATGAATATTGAGTGTCAATATTTATTTGGTTTTTTTGTGTTAATTTGTTGATAATAATGATGTTTAAAGTGTCAATCAGAAATTCAATCGAATGTTGCGAGTCATTTTTGGCCAGACGACCCCGCAACTAGTCAAGCGACTAATAAAGTAAAAAGTAAGATGTGATTTTAATGAAGCTGAGTGCTTAGCTCAGCTTCATCACTTGCCTTAGAGCTGCATGCTTCATAAACCGTTACAATTTCCAGCCTTGTTTTGGTATCCCTTTTGTTGACTGTTTAGTAGTCTAATTGAGTCATTAGAAAAAAGAGAAAGCCAGTGTCTGCAGCTATTACCCTTGCTCAATATGTTAAAAAACGAACAGGTGTGCCTCTGGGGCATAAAGATTCGCTGCGTAATATGCTGAGACTCTCGCTGGGTGCGAGCTCGTTTTATCTGTTTTGGCGATATTGGAATCCGGTGTGGAGCTATTACTTATCTCGGTATGTAATGAAGCCTTGCAATGACATTATGCCGATTTGGTGTGCGGTTGTTGTTACTTTTGCCGTCAGTGGGGCGCTGCACGATTTAGCGGTGAGTTTAGTGAAGTTAAAGCCACTATTCTTTTTTACTCCTTGGTTTACTGTGATGGGCGCTTTGGTATTAGTAAGCAAGTACAGCCAAATACAGTTTAGCTCTGCTCCTTGGTTGTTAAGAGCGCTCGCCAACATCAGCTTTATTGTATTGAGCTATTGGTTGACGAGCCACCTTTTTTAGTGCGTTATTGCGTTGCTAAGGGGTAGTCAGTGTAGCCTTTAGCACCGCCTCCAAATAGGGTATCTGGATCATGCTGAGCCAGTTCAATGCCTTGTTCAATGCGCGCTGGCAGATCTGGGTTGGCAACAAACGGGCGACCAAAACCAATTAAATCAGCCCAGCCTGCGGCTAATGCTTGCTCTGCTTTCTCGCCAGTGTACTTGCCTGCATAAATCATTAACCCGGCATAGTTTTCACGTAGCGCTTGCTTAAAACTTTGCTCCATTAAAGGCGCATCATCCCAATCAGCTTCGGCAATGTGCAGATAAGCAACGTTAAGGTCATTGAGTACTTTTGCTGCGCCAATATAGGTTTCGAACGGGTTATCATCGACCGTACCATTAAGGGTTGTGAGTGGAGCAAGGCGTACGCCAATACGCTCAGCGCCAATTTCATCACATACCGCTTGTGCCACTTGTTGTAAAAAGCGTAAGCGGTTTTCTAAACTGCCGCCGTATTCATCAGTACGTTGGTTCGACTCTGAATCAATAAATTGATTTATTAAGTAACCATTGGCAGCATGAAGCTCAATACCATCAAACCCTGCATCTACAGCATTACGGGCAGCTTGACGGTATTCGTTTATAACCTGTTTGATGTCGTCATGACTCATTGCGCGTGGCTGTGCTGTGGCAACAAAATCGGGTTTGTCATCTTCATCAATAAAAACTTTAACGTCTTTAGCTGCAATCGCTGATGGCGCAATTGGTTGCTCACCACCTGTGTTACTTGGGTGAGATACGCGGCCAACATGCCAAAGCTGAGCAAACATAATGCCACCAGCTTGATGAACTTTGTCGGTTACTTTCTTCCAACCGGCAATTTGCTCGGCAGTGTAAATACCCGGTGTCCAAGCATAACCCTTACCTAGGGCTGATATTTGTGTGCCTTCGCTGATAATTAAGCCTGCGCTGGCACGTTGTGCATAGTAGTCGGCCATTAACTCATTGGCGATATCACCCGGTTGTGATGAGCGAGAGCGGGTCATCGGTGGCATAACAATGCGGTTTTTTAATGTATGACCGGCAAGTTGTACGGTATCGAATAATTTGTTCATTACGGCTCCTTGAAAGCGAATATGCTTTCAGCATAACGAAAATCATTTATGAAATTAATGCCACTAATCACAAAACACTTTTGTTAAAAGTGCAAAAAACTAAAGCGTTAACCTGGGTGCTATAAAGTCTAAAAACGCTAATACTCGTGATGACACACCGCTGTTTTGGTAATACACCGCATGCACTTTTTCGCGGCGATTAGGGCTCAGTACCTCGCCTTCAAGCACTTTTACTAAACGGCCTGCTTTTAAATCTTCGTTGATCATAAATTCCGACAACAAGGTAATGCCATGACCTTGAATACAAAGCTGGCGTACAGTTTCACCACTTGATGCACTGATTGAAAATTTAAGATCTAAAGGCGTGGTTAGCGGCCAGTGATTTAAATGCGGCGCATCGGTAAAACCAATAAGCTGGTGCGAGGCTAAATCGGTTAGCTCATTTAATGGCGGTGCCGTTTTTAAATAATCAGGGCTTGCAACGAGCTGTAACTTACTAACTCCCAAAGTGCGCGCATGCAAGTTTGAGTCAGCAAGTTCGCCAATACGAATAGCAATATCGGTTTTATGCTCAAGTAAATCGATAATGTTGTCGTGGCTGGTGATCTCAAGTTTTATGTCAGGATAAGCTTGGTTAAAGGCTTTTAAATGTGGTGCTAATTGGTGAAACACAAAGGGGCTTGCAGCATCGACTCTTAATTTTCCTGATGGCGCACAGTGCAAAAGCTTTAAGGCCTCTTCGCCTTGTGCGAGCTGACTGAGTGCTTCTCTAGCATAGCCTAAAAATAACTGACCTTCTTCGGTCAGCTCAATGCGTCTTGTAGTGCGGTTGAATAAGGTAACGTTTAAGGATTTTTCGAGCCGAGTTACCGCCCGTGATATTTTTGCTACTTGCTCATCTAATGCATTGGCTGCACTTGAGAACCCGCCGGTATCAACCACGCTAATAAATGCTTCTAAATCTTGGGTGTTGGAGATCACGCTCATGGTTTTACCTTTTCATTTTTGACAAAAGTATTTTGTCACTACTGCTATTTTTTGCAAATTTAATTTTAGCCACAATAGCCGCACTTTCAAAATTAAACAGAGGATATGTGATGCCAATAGCATTACTTGCGTTAACTCTCAGTGCGTTTGCCATAGGCACCACTGAGTTTGTGATTGTCGGCTTAGTGCCAACCATCTCTGATGATTTAGCGGTTTCGTTACCGAGTGCCGGGCTACTTGTTAGCTTGTACGCATTAGGGGTTGCGGTGGGGGCGCCAGTATTAACCGCGCTTACCGGACGCTGGAATCGAAAACATGTATTACTTAGCTTAATGAGCCTATTTGTAATTGGTAATTTACTGGCTTGGCAAGCACCTAGTTATGGTAGCTTGATCACCGCAAGGATTCTAACAGGCCTTGCCCATGGGGTGTTTTTCTCAATTGGTTCAACGATCGCTACTGGGCTTGTCAGTAAAGATAAAGAAGCTAGTGCCATTGCGATTATGTTTACCGGTTTAACGGTTGCATTAGTAACCGGTGTGCCATTAGGGACTTGGATTGGTCAGCACTTTGGTTGGCGAGCGACCTTTTTAGTAGTGTCTTTACTGGGCTTAATTGCACTTGTTGGTAGCGCGTTTTTAATTCCGAGCAACTTAAAGCAAAGTAAACCGGCGACTTTGAGTGAGCAGCTAAAAGTAATGGTGCAGCCTAGGCTTTTACTCGTGTACTTTATGACCATACTTGGTTATGGCGGCACATTTACTGCCTTTACCTATTTAGCGCCTATTTTAGAGCAGCAAACTGGTTTTGCATCAGCCACTATTAGCTTAATCATGCTGGTATATGGGGTATCGGTTGCTGTTGGTAATATTTATGGCGGTAAGTTAGCCGATAAAAAAGGCCCCATTAGTGCGCTGACCATTATCTTTAGTGCTTTGAGTATTGTGCTGTTAGTGCTGACCTTTACCATGCAATCTAAAGTGGCTGCGGTACTGACCATACTTGTATGGGGGGCATTTGCGTTTGGTAATGTGCCTGGGCTGCAAGTTTATGTGGTTAAACTTGCCGAAAAGTTCACACCCAATGCCGTCGATGTGGCCTCAGGGCTGAACATTGCAGCGTTTAATATCGGGATTGCGCTAGGTTCAGTGTTAGGTGGTGTTGTCGTTGAAAACTACTCATTGCAAGACACTGCTTGGATTGGCGCTATCATCAGTTTAGCGGCGTTAATTGCAACACGATACAGCGGTTATTTAGATAAACGCGAGACCCCAAAGCCACAAACAGCTTAAACTAAAATATTGATAGTTCTGGGCTTTGTCGTTATTTTAGGTGCGTAGTTTGATTATTAGTCAATAACTAAAACCACAAGGAATAACGATGAAGCACCTTTATTTTCTGGCTATTTGTTTTTTTAGCACATTTAGCAGCCAAGCAAAGCAAGTTAACCCAGAGCTCACAGCATTAGCACAGCAGTACTTTAATACCATGGTTGCAACACAAGCACCCAATGCCACCAACAAAGAGCTAGAAGCCTTTTTAGCTTTATTAACTGACGATGTAGCAAACCAACACTTGCCTTATCAAACAGATGATGCAAGAGAGCCAGATGGCAAAGCAATGATGCGTAAAGGTATGACTTTTTACCTTGGTGCGCACACCGAATACCAAGCAAACTTACTCGATACCTTTATTTTTAATGATTCAGCCATTGCCTTGCGTTATACCCATCACGCTAAAGGTATACACCCACAAAACCAGCAAGAAATTGAATACACGCAAACCATTATGGATGTGCTCGAAATAGAAGATGGCAAGATAGCGGTTATTCGTAAATACCACGAATGAGCTTAGCTTAACTTTTAGCCTAACATTAGCGCTTTTATAAGCGCTTTTTTATTAATAATACGCCTGCAATAAATTTTCTCTTTTTTCCGCATTTCAGCTTAAATTCATACTTTTTAGGCTTTATTTTGAATAAATTTAAAACTTTTTTATATTTCTGATAATAAACGTAAGAACAGTGGGTTAGCTTAACTTACGTGTGTAGCTTTGCGGTTGTTTACAATTTGTCAACCTTGAATTGCCATGCTCATTACCTTAACCTTTATTTTAATTGAACGTTCAATCAATAAAAAATTATGCCGAAAGTTGGAATGGAACCTGTTCGTCGTCAGCAGTTAATTGACGCCACAATAGAGTCGGTTGCAGAGCTTGGTTTGCAAGGCACCACCATAAATAGCATTAGTAAAAAGGCAGGCTTATCGTCTGGCATTATCAGTCATTATTTTGGTGGTAAGCAGGGCTTAATTGAAGCCACTGTGCGTTATTTATTGACCAGCTTAAAGCAAGCACTTTTGAATCAAGTAACGCCACAGACTAGTCCAGAGCAACGATTAATGTTTATCGTTGAAGCAAACTTTTCGCGTATTCAGCAGCAAAGCAACAACACCAAAACTTGGTTGAGCTTTTGGGCGCATTCAATGCACGACGCCCAGTTGCATCGCTTACAAAACGTAAATAGTAAACGTTTATTTAGTAACTTATTAAGCTCATTCAAACAGTTAATGAGCGATAGCGATGCCAATTTAGCTGCTGAGCTAAGTGCAGCCATGATCGATGGTTTATGGCTAAGAGCCGTATTAAGTAAGTCAGACCAAGATCAATTCGAAAATTGTGAGCGATTAGCCAAAGACTACATTCGTTCACTGATAAAACAGTATGGAGCCTAAAATGACCACACCTGTTTACGAAAATTTTATTAATGGCCATTTTTTAAAGAATCAAACTGGCGATACCTTTGCAGTTAAGAATCCTGCAACGGATGAAGTGATTTATCACGTTGAAATCGCTGATGAGTTTATTCAAAACGCGGCAATCGAAAGCGCAAAACAAGGGTTTGCAGCATGGTCTGCAATGACGCCAATTGAGCGTAGCCGTATTTTATTAAAAGCCGTGGCAATCTTACGCGAACGTAACGATGAACTGGCAAAAGTAGAAGTACTTGATACGGGTAAGCCTTGGCAAGAAGCCGAGTGTGTCGATGTTGAAACTGGCGCCGATGTTATTGAATATTTTGCTGGTCTTGCTCCTGCGCAAGTGGGTCAGCAACAAATGGTTGGCAATGATTTTTACTACACACGTAAAGAGCCTTTAGGTATTTGTGCCGGTATTGGTGCATGGAACTACCCACTACAAATTGCTTGTTGGAAATCAGGCCCAGCACTGGCTGCGGGTAATGCGGTTATTTTCAAGCCTTCTGAAGAAACACCACTTGGTGCAATTAAACTTGCAGAGATTTTCATCGAAGCGGGTGTACCTGCTGGCGTATTCAACGTTGTGCAAGGCGCTGCTGAAGTCGGGCAATGGTTAACAGCAAACCCAAATATTGAAAAAGTGTCTTTCACTGGTGAAGTGGGCACAGGCAAAAAAGTAATGGCAAGTGCTGCAGGTTCACTTAAAGATGTGACCATGGAGCTTGGCGGTAAGTCACCGTTATTAGTATTTGATGATGCCGATGTATCACAAGCTGTTAGTGCGGCAATGTTAGGTAATTTTTATACGCAAGGCGAAATCTGCACTAACTGTACGCGCATTTATGTGCATAAAAATGTTTATCAGCAGTTTATTGATGAGCTGAAAACACGCACAGAGCAAAATATTATCGCTGGCGATCCAATGGATCCTGAGGTGAATTTAGGGGCGCTTATCTCTAAAAAACACCAAGAGCTTGTACTTGGCTATATCGATAAAGGTATTCAAGAAGGCGCAACCTTACTAACCGGCGGTAAGGCACTATCACCAGCATCTGCGCCAAACGGCTACTTTGTGGAACCGACCGTTTTTGTCGATTGTAAAGACGACATGACCATAGTTAAAGAAGAGATCTTTGGCCCGGTAATGAGCGTGTTGGTGTTTGATGATGAAGATGACGTTATTCAGCGTGCAAACGATACCCACCTAGGCTTAGCCGCAGGCGTGTTCACTAAAGATATTCAGCGTGCACACCGCGTGATCCACCAGTTACAAGCCGGTATTTGTTGGATAAACAGCTATGGTAATTCACCTGCAGAAATGCCAGTAGGTGGTTACAAGCAATCAGGTATCGGCCGTGAAAACGGTATCGAAACTTTAGATCACTATACCCAAACTAAATCGATTTATGTGGGTATGAGCAATATAGAGAGTCCATTTTAATGAGTACACAGAACTATGATTACATCATAGTCGGTGCTGGCTCAGCAGGCTGCGTGTTGGCAAACCGACTATCAGCAGACCCTTCTAATAAGGTGTTATTACTTGAAACGGGCGGTAGTGATAAAAGTATTTTTATAAAGATGCCTACCGCGCTATCAATCCCAATGAATACTGACAAATATGCATGGCAATTTCATACCGAGCCAGAGCCATATTTAGATAACCGTCAAATGCACTGCCCACGGGGTAAGGTGTTAGGTGGCTCATCATCGATTAACGGCATGGTCTATGTACGTGGTCATGCCAAAGATTTTGATGAATGGCAGCAACACGGCGCTAATGGTTGGGATTACCAAGCATGTTTACCGTACTTTAAGCGTGCGGAATCATTCTACTTAGGTGGTAACAGTTACCGTGGCGATAACGGCCCATTAGGGGTTAATAACGGTAATGAAATGGCTAATCCGCTTTATAAAGCCTTTATCAAAGCGGGCCAGCAAGCAGGTTATGCGCACACTGATGACTACAATGCAGCCCAGCAAGAAGGTTTTGGGCCAATGCATATGACAGTTAAAGATGGCGTAAGAAGCTCTGCTAGCCGTGAGTATTTAGACCCAGTTAAGTCACGTAAAAACTTAACGCTAGTCACCGGTGCTTTAGCTGAAAAAGTTTTGCTAGAAGGCAAAAAAGCCGTGGGCGTTGAGTATTCAGTATCTGGCTCTAAGCAGCAAGCATTTGCAGCAAAAGACGTTATTTTAAGTGCGGGCCCAATTGGTTCACCGCATATTCTGCAATTATCGGGTATTGGTGATAAAGACATCCTGAGCGAAGCGGGTGTTGAGGTTAAACATCACTTACCAGGTGTTGGCCAAAACTTACAAGATCACTTGGAGTTTTACTTCCAATATAAGTGTAAGCAACCAATTACTTTAAACGGCAAATTAGGCCTTGTTTCAAAAGGGCTAATTGGTGCTCGTTGGTTATTAAATCGCTCAGGTTTAGGGGCAACGAACCATTTTGAATCATGTGCATTTATTCGCTCAAAACCGGGTGTTGAATGGCCAGATATTCAGTATCACTTTTTACCAGCAGCCATTCGTTATGACGGTAAGAGTGCCTTTGATGGTCATGGTTTCCAAGTTCATGTTGGGCATAACAAACCAAAAAGCCGTGGTGCAGTAACGATTAAGTCAGCGGATCCTCAGGTTGCGCCTAAGATCCAATTTAACTACTTACAGCATCAAGATGACATTGAAGGCTTTAGAGCTTGCGTACGTCTAACTCGCGAGATTATTGAGCAAAGTGCGTTTGATGAGTATCGCGATGGTGAAATTCAACCCGGTAAAGATGTTCAAAGCGATGAAGAAATCGATGCTTTTGTTCGTCAGGCGGTTGAGAGTGCTTACCATCCGTCATGTTCGTGCAAGATGGGTGAGGACGAGATGGCCGTGGTTAACTCGCAAACTCAAGTACACGGTATCGAAGGTTTGCGGGTTGTGGATTCATCTATCTTCCCAACCGTTCCAAACGGTAATTTAAATGCGCCAACCATTATGGTGGCAGAAAAAGCGGCGGACCACATTTTAGGTAAGCCTGTGTTATCGGCATCAACTGCAGATGTTGCCATGGAAAAACAATGGCAATCAACGCAGCGTAGTTCGGAGATCTAATAAGGCCACCCGCAGTTTCGGCTGTGGGGCTTGCAGTGGCGCGCATCACGAGTTGTTTGTGGTGCGTTAATGCGAGGAATAAAACTGGAGAAACAATGAAGTATTATTACTTATTTTGGGGGGGTAACTATGACCTTTTGGCTTAGTGCTGGCATCATTTTTACCCTGTTAGCAATTGCGGTTATTTTATTTAAATGGGGTACGGTTAGGTGTGTTGGCGTCACACCGGTTAGAACGTTTACGTTCATTGCAATTTTATTTACATCGGGCCTAGACGTTGGCTTGATTATGTTTCCACTGACAGAGTTTGCAGGTTATGCAGACATAAAAGCAAGCCCAGAGTATGCGTTTGCCAATCCTCTAGCCATTGAATTTGGTTATTGGGGCTTCTTGATCTGGGGATTTTATTTCCTTACGTGCTTTTATTTCTGTGTAATAGAACCCAAAGTAAAGTTCTTTGAAATTGCTTGGGTAAAACTAATTAATAACATCGTTATTATTGGTACATGCGCATTTACTGCATTTTTACTGCTGTCGAATTTACCTTGGTATTTGCCGTCGCTTGGTGATGGTGAGTCAATTATTCCGACATTCTACTTAATGGTGTTTGCAGCGATTTGTTTTGCTGTGTATTCGAGCACAGACATTAAGTATGTACGCTTTTTAAGTATTTCTACTACTTGGTTGTTTATCGCTTTAATTGCATTTATGTGGTTCGGTGCCTTTGTTGGTTCTGATGCACAAACATCTGCATTTGTTGATAACCTTGCGTTGATCGGCGGTTACTTTGGCAATATCAATGAATTTATATTACCGCTGAATGATTACCATGCCTTCTACCTGTTTTGGTGGTTTGCTTGGAGCATCATGATTGGTCAATTTACCTCACGTTTTGTGGGTGGCTTAAAAACTTACCAAGTGCTGGCGGCTATGTTGATTTTCCCATCTATTCCAATCGCTATCTGGTTTAGTGTTTTGTATCAATATCATGAAGCGGGTATTGCAACAGCAGGCCTGAAAAACATCGCTATGGTGTTTGTTGGTGTGGTGTTTGTGATCAACTCACTTGATTCTTTGATCCGTTTATACACAGATAACCTAAACTTAACGGTGAAACGTTTAGGTAAATTTAATTATATTGCCTTAAATGTGGTGGCGCTTTCATTATTAACCCTGCTGTTTAAGTTCGACTTTTTACAGATCCAATGGGTTGGTGCGCTCGTTATTGCGTTATTTTTCGGCTGTGCTGCGTTTATTGGCTACAGCAAGTTAAAAACAGTGAAAAATATCGAAGGTTCACCAAAAGACAATAAATTAGATTACACAAAAATAGAAACAGTTAGCTAAGGGAAACCAACATGACAACAAGACAAACAGTATTAGCAGCAGCGTTGCCATTGGCATTACTATCGACATCAGCCATGGCTGACTTATCGACTACGGTTACATTGGCATCAGATTACACCTTCAATGGTGTAAGCCAAACTATGAATGACCCAGCGATTCAGGGCAGCTTAGATTATGCCTTTGCAGATTCAGGTATGTATGTAGGTACTTGGGCTTCAAATGTAGATTTTGGCGATGGCACAGACATCGAGTGGGATGCGTATTTTGGTAACTATGCTGAGTTAACTGACACCCTTAGTGTTGATTATGGTATTGCTTATTATTCTTACCACGGTGAAGATTACTCAAGCGATGGTAATTATTTTGAGACTTATGCAAAGTTTGGCTATACCAATAGCCTAGGTTTCACAGAACTTAACTTCTGGTACGCTTGGGATTACTTTGGTACCGATGCAGGGCATGTGATTTCTATGGTTGCCCATACCTTTGAAATTGCGCCAAATCATGCAATTCGTGCCAGCTTTGATATTTCTAACTCACTCGATGGTAATAAGTTTGCTTGGGATGGTAATGATAAGTCGTACAACCATTATCGTTTAGCCTATCAAACAAGCTTTGCAGGTTTTGATTTTGAGCTTGCTGGCGAAAATACCAGCCTTGACTGGGATACCGCAGATGAGCGAATTGTCGCGTCTATTTCACGTAGCTTTGATTTATAAGTAGAGCGTTATAATCTCGGCTTTAAAATGAAACGGCTAACCTTGTTTAGCCGTTTTTTATGCCTAGAATATAAGAATTAAATTTCTTCGCCTTCGTGTTGCATTGCTAAATCATCAAGCTCTGCAAGAGTGTAATCAAAACCACTGGTATCGACTTCGTAGCGTATTTTTACGCCATAACCACCTTGGCAAAGACTCGCAGTGACTTTAGCCACCGACCAGTGTTTAAGCTTATTTAAAAACCGATTGGCGGTTTGCTGTGAGTCAAAGCGGTAACTGACTTGCGATTCCATCTCTTTTCTAGCCTAAAATTTTTTCGAGAGTGTATGAAATTGCTCTGTTTAAATCAATTGCTCATTGAAAAAGGCCAATGTGCGTTGCCACGAAAGCTCCGCCTGTTTTTCATCATAACGAGATGTAGAGTCGTTATGAAAACCATGATTTGCTTGCTCATACATGTGCATAGTGTAAGGCACTTGATGCGCTTTTAAGTCGCTCTCGTATTCTGGCCATGTTGCATTAACGCGTTTATCAAACTCGGCTAAGTGTACAAGTAGTGGGGCTTTGATGTTTTGTCTGAGTTCTTTAACGGCCGGAGTGCCGTAATAAGGCACGCCCGCATCAATCAGTTTGCTATCAACTGCTGCTAGGTAGTTAACCATATATCCACCAAAGCAAAAGCCTACCGCACCAAGTTTGCCGTTACTATTTGGGTGTCTTTTTATGTATTCTGCTGCGGCGATAAAGTCTTGTTGGATTTTTTGTTTATCCATAGAGCGCTGCATGGCGCGGCCTTCATCGTCATTGCCAGGGTAGCCACCAAGAGGGTGTAATGCATCTGGCGCAAAGGCAATAAATCCTGCTTTGGCAAGGCGGCGAGCAACATCTTTAATATAAGGGTTTAAGCCCCTGTTTTCATGGATCACTAATACTATTGGGAGCTTGCCCGTTAAATTAGCGGGTTCGACTAAATAGCCTTTACCTTCGCCGTGACCTTTAAACGAATCAAAGGTTTTATAACTGGCTTTAATATCAGGGTCATTAAAGGATACTTGCTCAGCTAATGCGTAGTTTGGCAGTAAAGCGCTACTTAGCATTGCCATTGAATAACCAAGGGCGACTAAGCCACCCAGCTTTTTCATAAAGGTACGGCGGTCCATCAAGCCATGGGCGTATTCATCGTACCAATCGAAAGCTTCTTGGGGAATGTGGTTATGGCGTTGCTCTGTCATACTTATATCCTTTAAAAACGAGTTAGGTTTATAACTTTAGCTGAAATATCAGCGATTAACAGCCAGTTGCTTTGTTTGTATTACTACGTCCATAAAGCGGCGCTGCCAAATGGCCTTAAAGGCTTTGTTAAATAGGTATAAAAAAATCAACGGCATTAATAACAGTTTTAAAATCAGCAGTGACAAGATATTCAAAAAGTCGATAAATAAGTCTTCGACGGCTGCCACCATGTTGCTAATGCCAGAGGTGACGGTGTCGATAATTTTACTCACCTGCGACGATTGGTCTTGATTGAGTGATGCGTTAAGGTTTTCTAGTTGTTCGTTTAAGGCGTCTTTGTCTAAGTTCAGCTGTCTTTGCTGGTTTAGTACCGCATTAAACTGCGCTGTTAATTGCTGCTTTTTATCAAGTAATGGCTTTGCTTGTTCAAGCTCAGTAAAGGTCAGTCGCTCAGACAAGCTGCGGGTTGCTTGAATCGCTTCTATTTGGGCTTCGAGCTCTGCTAAATCACCTTTGAGCTCAGTGGCTCGCTGGTGGTTTTTAATCTGCTGCTCATTTAATAGAGAGAGCTTGTCGAAGATGGTTTGTTTTTCACTATCGACCTCAGCTTTTAGCTTGGCTGATAGGGCAGAGGTGTTATTTGCACTACTATTCACCGTCTCGACTTTTTCGCTCACGATTTCACTTTGCTGGTTTATTTGCTCATCTAAGAATATTTGGCTCACGAGGCCTGTTGTAAGCACCACAGCAGGCACTAAAAAGCGAATTAAAATTAAGCTCGCCATAATCTTATGACGTAAGTTAGGAAAATAGTTACGCCATTCACATATAAAGTAAGCGACGACCGAAACAGTAAAAACACCACTAAAAATAACCCCAGAAGAAATGGTGTATAAAATGCGCTGTAAAAATAACGAGCCTATAGCGAGGCGCATAGCATCCGACATGTATTCAGCTAAGTCATTGACTGGGTCGAGTAGTTGTGCAGGTTGAATACTCGCAATACCAATGCCCACTTCGGCTGATTGCAATAGCGATATAGCAGCATTAACTGTACGAGATGAAGCGTACACTAGGGTTGATTGCACAAGGGCGCTGTCGATAAAGCGCATAATGAAATGGTTATAATGCTCTAGCCAACAAAGAAGTAGCAGTATTGTAAGAGATAAATACTTGATAATATGTTGTTTAGTTAGCATAACGCCCCCGACAGTTAGTAAGCTTGTTCACGCTACACTATTCATAGCCGTTGAAGCAATCTAATAGGATTGAATTATTTTGCCTATTAACTGTCTATGAATTGCTATTCATCGCTTTAGAGGAAATATGAAAGAACCTGCATCAATTGGCCAGTGCTGTATTGAAGATTTAGATCCCGTGCAAGACTTAGGTCGCTTAGTCTCTTATTTACGTTCAAATCTGGTGACTCATCTTGATAATGCGTTAGAGGATAAAGAGTTAACGTCGGCTCAGTACATTGTGGTTGTGCTACTTGCACGCGGTAAAGTAAATACCTTGGCTGAGCTTTGTGAGCACATGGTGTATGACCGTGGTGCCATGAGTCGGTTACTTTCTCGTTTAGAAGACAAGGGCTTAGTTGCAAAAAAGCAGTCAGTTGAAGATCGCCGTTCAACTCTTTTATGCCTCACAGAAAAAGGCCAAAAGCTTTACCCAGAAATTTTACCCACTGTAAATGATATCTATCGCAAAGCACTCACAGGCTTCTCTGATGATGAGCAAAATCAACTCGCAAGCTTGTTGTTTAGAGCTATTCATAATTTAAAAGCATAAATTTCTCTAAGCGGTACATTGTCGCTGTAGATGCATTTTGATAATATAGTTGCCTAGGCATTTAATTTTAACAAGTCCGGGTTGTTATGTTTGAATCATCTTTGCTTGCGCAGCTTCACGCTCAATTTCCAGCTCATCAATTTAGCCCAGAAGGTTTGTCGGTTGTTCACACAGGCCGCTTTGCCAATGCCATTGTTTATCGTTATAAAGACGCGAAATTTGATCTAATTATTAAAGACTTTCAGCACAGCCCATGGTGGGTGAGAAAAACCATCGCGCCGCTTTTTATCAATCAAGAGTACAAAGGGCTGGCACGCCTGCAAGACGTAGACGGAGTGGTCGATAACTTTTGCCGTTTGTCATCAATTGCCATTGCTTATGATTTTATTGAAGGCACGCCACTTCGTCAGCTTGCCTTGCAACAGCAGCATTTATCGAGTGATTTCTTTAAAGAGTTTGAGCGTTTGGTCGCAAAAATGCATCGCCGCGGGGTGGTGCACCTCGACTTACGTAATTTAGGTAATGTTATTTGTTCAAAAGAGGGCAAGCCTTACATTATTGATTTTCAGTCAGCGATTCGCTTTGCACGTTTTCCGCGCTGGTTACAGCGTTTTATGCGTGGTGCCGATATGAGTGGGGTTTATAAAGCATGGCAGAAGTTAGCCAATGACTCGTTACCGCAAGCGAAGGCGGATTATTTGCACGACTTTAATCATGTGCGTAAGCGTTGGATTTTTAAAGGTTATCCGATTCAACGTGCCTATTTATGGTGTAGCGGGGCTGTAACTCAGATACTCAACTCTGACTTTATTCGCAGTATATTAGATAGATTGTAAAAAGCGCGCTTGCACGCGCTTAGTGGGGAGAACTAGTATTTAGGCCAGCCATTCGCATCCCAATTCAGGGTGCTGATGAGCAATTTAGGGGTGCCATTATCACCTGCATCATAGGCATGACGAACAATCACATCGGTATTTAAAATGTCTTGCCCACCCGGACCTACCCATTGGCTATTACCCGCATCTAGAATGCTACCGCCGCTGGCTAACATGTCGGTGCCATTTTTATCTAGGTATGGACCACGAATGTCACTAGAGCGGCCGTACGCAATGCGGTAAGTACTATTCGTGCCGTCACAGCATTTGCCAACCGACACAAACAAATAGTAGTAACCTTGGCGATACACTATGGTAGGCGCTTCGATGCCACCAGAGCGACTTGCTAAAGAGTAGATTTGACCAAATGGTTTCATGGTCATAGGGTTAATTCGTGTTAGTTTAATACCCGAATTCCATGAACCAAAGGCAAGCCAAGGTGCACCATCTTTTGCCACCACAAGATCAGGGTCAATAGCGTTGTAATCATTGCTATTAGTCGTGTTAATGACTAAACCATCATCACGCCAATCACCGGTTGCTACACTGCTTGCTGAGGTAAGGCCAATAGCACTGACACGTGAACCAAAAGTCGAAATAGCATAATAGAGCCAGCTGCGGCCGTTGTAGCTTTTTAATTCAGGCGCCCAGACATCAATTCCATCATGATCTGGCACATAGTTACTCCACCAGCTTAAACCATTTGAAAAAATTGGTAGGGCATCATTCCAATCTACACCGTTACTTGAATATTTTCCGTAAATACCTGGTCCTGTTTGAAAAACCCACCAAGTGCCATTTTCATAGCCAAGGGTTGGATCGTGAGTGACTAAACTACCTGTTAGTGGCCAGTGGTTTGCAGCGCCATTGGTCGTTGATGGATCCCAAGGGGTTGATTCAACATTAGCAAGCTTGGTTAGCTGCCATTGCTGCGCATCGCTGCCGTTGTAGCTCCACTGGCTAATATTTGCGCCATCGTTGCCATCAAAAGCATATAGGTCAAGAGCCTTACCACTGTGATCGTTAATAAAGCTGTAATAGCCGCTACCTTCCTCATTAATTTGCCAGTGTTGGCTGGCAAGATTAGCGTACTCATATTGCACCACATTGCCGCCATCGGCGGTCGAGAAGTCAAACACCTCTAAGGCTTTACCACTATTTAAGTTAATAACCGAATAGTTGCTGCCACCTATGTTGGTGATTAACCAGCGCTGGGTGTCGTGATTAGTGTCAGCCCACTGACTAACATTCGCACCGTCGTTGGTTTGCGCGCTGGCTACTTCAACAAACTTAGCACTGTACTTTGATTTAATGGTGTATACACCATTATCAATCGCATAAGCACTGGGCAGTATGAGGGTTGTTGCCAAGCTGAGCGCAGCTAGCGCTTTTTTTGAAAGTATCATTGTGTCTCCAAATCATTGTTATTGAGCTTTCCTTGTGTGTTTTGCTCCATGGATGAGTTTTGATCAACACCAACTCTATGATTGGTGCAAATGAAAACTATTTATAATACTTTATTATATTATTACTTTTGTAAAGGTGATCGGTAAAAATAATTAACAAAAATTTTACCTTTAACTGTTTTGGAAGGGACTTGATTAGCTGAGATACAAAAAAGCCACTCTGTGAGTGGCTTTCGGATGTTATTGAGTAATAAACTGGCTGGGAATATCCCATTTGAGTGTATGAAGTTGGCCTTGCCAAGTTTGGATGGTGATCCACAATTTATCATCAGCTGAGATGGTTTTAGGGGCTATCGCGTGGGCATGCTGGCCATGATTGGTGCCATGCATTATGCCTTCTTCATCTTTAGCAAACTCAGTCAGTGGTAAAGGTGCTTGGCCAATATTTAAATACGCCTGACGAACATTGCTTATGTCACCTTGATTAAAGGCGATAAAGAAATCTTTAACATACTCATTGTGGTGTGAATACGGGGCATCTTCATTTAGCGGCATCGGGGCTATTTTAAATTCGCCCGCTTGTTGCTCTTGCCAAAGTGCAGGAAACTGAGGATTCAATGACTGATAAATAAACCATACAGGTAAAGCCAGTACCACAGCATGTAAAACATACTTTTTACGTTGCCACCAAGTTGCTTGTAAACGAGCCATTAGTTTGCCTCCTGAACGTTATTCACTGGCGCAGCTTGGCGCGCTTTTACAGGTTTGTTATTTACTAATTTTGCGGCGTACATCATAAAACCAGTGATCGACATACCACTTAAAATCAAACCAAAGATAAACCAAATAACCTTTGTCCACAGGCCGCCAATATTACCGTAATGCAGCGGATCGGCGATATGCGAAAGGGTCAGTAGTCCCGACATGGTTTCTGGGCTTTTACTTGCTGCAATTTCACCCGTCCAAGGATTGATTGAAGTTGAGTAAGCGTAGTTATCGTAGAAAATAGTATCGCCACTGCCCATGATATTAAACATGCCGCGGTTATGCTCTGGCAGCATCACATAGCTAGGTTTGAAATCTGGGTATTTCTCTTTGGTAATAGCCAGTGCCGCTTTTAAGTCGGTTGGTGGTGTTTGCTTATCAGCAGGTAAAGTTGAAACCGCCACGAGCGGTGCATGCTCTTCAATGTCTATTTCGTTATGCCACATGATGGCTTGCACTAGATACCACAGGCCTGTGAGTGCCATTACTGCCATAAACCAAATTGACCAAACGCCACTTAGGGTATGTAAATCTTTTAGAAAGGTTTTTTTACCTTGGTTAAAACGTAGTTTCGGCTGACTAAATGCGCGCCAAAAGTTTTTATAAATCACTAAGCCTGTTACTAGTGCACCTAAAATAACAAAAGCCATGGCGCTGACGAGGTAATAACCTACGCTGTAGCCTTCTTGCCAAGGAAAGAATAGCCAGCCGTGTAGGGTACGCATAAATTCAATGAATGAGATAGTGTCATTAACCGCTTGTACTTCGCCTGTGTATTGATTGACGTAAGCCACAGCGTAAGGTTTGTCGGTATCAGTGAAAATAACCGCATTAACCAAGTAAGGCTCATAAGTGAGTACACTCATTACATCGGCAGTCGGGTAGGCTTTTTCAACGCTATTAATAACTTGATCAACACCAAGGGCTGGTAAATCATTCGGGTTGTTTGCGCGTGCTTCACTATTGGTCAACCAAGTAAGCTCATGGCTTATTACAGACACAGTACCTGTGACGCAGATAAAGCAAAATAGCACCCATACAGGGAGCGAAAACCAACCATGCAGTTGGAACCAAAGACGTTTACTCATGGTAAAAATAGCCCGACGTTAATTGATGATAGTAATTGTTATCATTTAAATTGTACTACAATCTTTTGAACAAACACAATCTCTGTCGACGAGCTGCAAAAAAGGCGCTTTAAGCGCCTTTATCATTAGTTTGATTGAGAGTAACAATCCGTTGTGGGAAAGGTATTTCGATATCCGCCCCTTGAATTGCTTTAAATACATTGCGGTTAACCGCTAATTTAGTCTCAATAATTTTGGTGGTTGGCACCCAAAAGCGATAGCTTAAGGTAACACCACTTTCAGCAAAGCGCTCAATACCAACTTGTGCATGAGGTGCGTCACTAACTAGTTCATGCTCGTCTAACACTTTTTCGATAAGCTCAATAGCGAGGTCTGCATTGGCATCATAAGCGATGTCTATTTCACCTTTAACTAATGAATAGCTAAACGAGTTATGTAAAATCTCACCAACAATATGTTTGTTAGGAATGGTGATTTCGACTTTTTCTTCGTTAATCAGAATTGTGTGACCAAGCTCAATGGTTTTAACTTGTCCACTGACGCCCTTTACTTCAATAGTGTCGCCAACAACAAATGGCCTTGTTGCAATGATAGCAAGGCCCGCACCGTAGTTTGAAAGCATGCCTTGCATTGCTAAACCAGCACCTAAAGATGCAGCACCAATGGCAGCGACAAATGGGGTCACGCTTATGCCAATTTTGCCAAGGGCAATAACCAAGAACATGATGATCAGCAATACTTTGATGACATTACTGACAAAGTTGGTGAGGGTGATATCGATATTGTGACGCTGCATGAGGCCAGCAACCATATTCGATACTTTTTGCGCAATCCATAAACCAATAAATAGAATTAAGATGGCACCTAAAATTTGCATACTGTAGGTGACCAAATATTCCATGATCAGATTGTAGTATTTTTCGACTTGCTGTATTTCTGAGTCAATCATGTGTTTTCCTAACAAGGTTACTGCGAATTCTGACTATACCAGAACATGCTGAATAACAGGATAAAGTATCGGCACTATTATCGCGCTGAGTAGTGCACTTAATGCCATCGCCACAGAGGCAAAGGCACCGGCTTTTGGCTGATCACTAATCAGTGATGCTGTGCCAATGGCATGGCAAGCGGTACCAATGGCAACACCTTTTGCTTGGGCATTGCGGATATTGATAAGCGAGAAAATCAAATTACCAAATATAGCCCCAAGTACGCCAATAAAAATCACCATGGCTGCTGCTAAAGAAGGGATGCCGCCTAGTGACTCTGTTACTAACAAGGTGATGGGTGTTGTTACAGATAAACTTGCTAGGGATGCGCTTAGCTGAGCAGGGGCTGCAAAAAAATAACATATTAGCGAGGCGACCAAGGTGGCATTGATCACCCCTAAGCTACAACTTATGAGGATTAGCAGCAGGTTCTTTTTGACATGGATAAATTGCTGATAAAGCGGTAAAGCCAATGCCACAATGGCAGGCTCAAGCAACCAGCTTAAAACTTTACTGTGCTCGGCAAAAGGCTCATAAGGAAGCTTTAGTGCTACTAACAAGGCTGCAGTTAATATAATTGCCCAGCACACAGGATTACTAAGCGCTTTGGCAGTGGCATGCTGGGTTTTCGCGTTTAAAAAACGCAGTACTAAGAAAAGCGCAATAATGCACGGAACGCAGAGCCACCATAAACTAACTGTCATTTTCGCGGCCCTTAAAATAAGCGATAACAGCGCCTATGAGTACAACACTACTCAGCGGCACGACAATAAAAATAGTTAGTAATAAAGGCCAGTTCTGCGAAATTAAACCTAGGTGCTCAATAATGCCAACCCCTGCAGGGATGAAGAACAACGGCATGTAATTAAGTAAAGGGCTGGCTGTTGGTTTTAAATGTTGTTCTTTTACGAGGCCCGTTAATAGTAGCACGAGCAGTAACACCATACCGAGTAATGGGGCAGGGAAAGAGCTTTCAAGCAAAGCCGTTAAAAACTTGGCAACGGCTAAGCAGGTAAGAATAATGACACTACTGATAAGGTATTTCATAAGTCAGGATAATTGCGAATAAAGTACAACTACATCATACCCTTGTCAGTTGTACTATGCGACTTTAGCTTACCATGATTTGGCATTATTAAATTGAATATCCTCTGCACCTTTCGCCTTTGCAATCGCCTTTTTAGTATTAGGGTTCATCAGTAAGCGAATTTGACTCCAGGTTTCTTTAGCGAGAATTTTACGCTGCTGTGAACGGTAGCTTTGCTGAGTAATTCGTTTAATTGCTGCCAAGGTATCTGGCGAACGCGCCATGAGGGTTTCTAGTACAGCATCGGTTTGTTTATCAACGTCATCAGTGAGTTGTGTAACTAAGCCATACTCCTTAGCATCTTCAGCAGAGACAGGCCCTGCATGACTTGCTAACCAAAGTGCTTGGTCACGCTTCATTAAACCTGCAAGCACCACGTTAGCCCCCATATCAGGGCATAAGCCCCAACGAGCTTCCATGATCGCTAATTTAGCGTTTTTATCGACGATGCGGTAATCAGCACCAAGTGCGATTTGCATACCGCCACCAAAGCAGTGCCCGGTCACTTTTGCAATCACCGGAATACTTAAGTCTTGCCAACCTAGCACTACTTTTTGCGCTAAGTTTTGGTTTCCTGGTAACCACTTGAATAAAAGCTTGATGATATTGCTTGGCTTTTTCATCACCGCAGCAACATCCAGTCCAGAGCAAAAGTGTTCGCCTTCGCCAGAGATAACCACCGCACGCAAACTGCGATCACGTTTAATTTTTTTGATTACGTTTGAAAGCTCGACAAACATGGCAAAACTGAGTGCATTTTGTTTCTCGGGACGAGCAAGGCTAACCCATGCGACTTGTTGTTTTATTTCTAGTTTTATCATGGTAACTCCTCTGACCTGTTTGTTAGAGCTTACGAGTTAATTACAACTAAGTAAAGAATTGCTGATGTGTCGCAAGGAATCATTATATTTTCCAAAAATGGGTAACCTTGTCATATATTTAGTTACAAATTGGTGTATATTTTTAAAACAAAGATGCTAGTTCATCGCTAGTTTGATTTTGTGATTAGTTAGATACTTTCGCAAAATCCCATGACACGACTAGACTTAGCTTTAAGTCGCGCTACAAGGAGTAAATATATGCTGATGCGCAAAACAGCTCGCATAACAAAACAATCATCTCGTTCTTTGGTTTTTGTTGCAATTTCTGTCGCATTAACAACCACATTGGTTGGCTGTTCAGATGATAAAGCACAACAACAAGCTACGCCGCCACCGGCTGTATCAGTATTTAATGTCGTTACACAAGAAGTTGGTAATTACCGAGAATTTGTTGCACGCACTGAAGCATTCCAAGAGGTTGCGATTAGGGCCCGTGTTGAGGGTGAACTCATTGAACGTCACTTTAATGAAGGCTCATCGGTTGAAAAAGATCAGCTCTTACTGCGTATTGACCCATCTGAGTACCGCTCGACTGTGTCAGAAGCTGAGGCTGATTTAAAAAGTAAAATTGCCGCAGCAGGCGCCGCTGAACGCGATTTAAAACGTGGTAAAGATGTGGCTGCGCAAGGTTTCATTTCACAATCAGACCTCGATAAACTAACCACCAATTTTGAGCAAACCACTGCAGCTGTTAAAGCCGCAGAAGCTGAACTTGAAAAAGCAAAACTCAATCTAAGTTATACCGAAATTCGTGCGCCGTTTGCAGGGCGTATTGGTAAAGTGAACTATGACGTGGGTAATATTGTTGGGCCATCATCCAATGAGCTTGCGGAGCTGACCGATGTTGATCCAATTTATGTGAGCTTTCAAGTTGAAGAGGCTGACTACATCTCTTATCGTCAAAATCATCAAGCACCGTCAGATAAAGACCCTCGTGATGTGCCTATCGATTTAACTTTACGCTTACCGAATAATTCGACCTTCGCTGATAAAGGCGTACTTGATTTTGCTGATACCAAAATTAACCGCAATACAGGCACGGTTGAGCTTAGAGCCGCTTTTGATAACCCTGATGGCATTGTCATGCCGGGCTTATTTGTCACCTTGATCGTTGAAAGCACCAATAAACAAGACTTGGCACTCATTCCTCAAGTAGCGGTACAAGAAAACCAGCAAGGTAAGTTTGTGCTCGTTGTTGATGATGAAAACAAAGTGGCTATGCGGATTGTTAAACTGGGTCGACGTATTAATGCGATGTGGGTGGTTGAGTCAGGCTTAGAGGCCGGTGAAAAAGTCATTATTGAAGGTTTACAAAAGGTACGCCAAGGCGCTGAAGTGAAAGCAGTTGAAAAAAATGTCGATGAAACAACCGGCACTATTTCTAGCAAAGCTAACTCTTAGGAGTGAGATATGATCAGTAAAACTTTTATATCTCGCCCAAAGTTTGCCTTGGTAATTTCGATTGTTATTACCATTGCGGGTTTAATTTCAATGGCCTTGCTGCCAGTGAATATGTATCCGCAAATTACCCCTCCGCAAGTTCAAATTAGTGCTAGTTACCCAGGTGCAAGTGCGCAAATTGTCGAAGAGTCGGTGATCCGGCCCATAGAAGAGCAAGTTAATGGCGTTGAAGATATGATGTATATCGAATCAACATCGTCTAATAACGGCACGGCCAACATAACTGTTTATTTTAAAGTCGGCACAGATACAGATATTGCCCAAGTTAATGTGCAAAACCGTGTGGCACTTGCTGAAGCAGGCTTACCTGAAGAGGTTAAACGCCAAGGTGTGTCGGTTAAGAAAAAATCGAGCTCGATGTTACTTGGTATCAACTTATACTCGAATCAAGAAAATATCGACGCTATTTTCTTAAGCAACTATGCAACCAACTACTTAACCGAGCCTCTTGGCCGTATTAATGGGGTTGCATCAGCTGAGGTTATGGGTGAACAAACCTATTCAATGCGCTTGTGGTTGCGCCCAGATCGAATGGCATCATTGGGTTTAACTGTGTCAGAAGTTCAAGCTGCGCTGCAAGAACAAAATACTATCGTAGCAGCAGGTAAACTGGGGGCTGCACCCTCTGCACCGAGCCAGCAATTTGAATATTCGATTCAGGCAAAAGGGCGTTTAAAAACCCCTGAAGAGTTTGGTCAAACCATTATTCGCTCGAGCAAAGATGGTAACTTTGTGCGCCTGCACGATATTGCCCGAATTGAATTAGGTGCAGCAAGCTACAGCACAACAGCAAAGTTAAACCAGCAAGACACTGCCTTTATTGTTATTTATCAGCTAACAGAAGCGAATGCGACGCAAGTTGCCAACGATGTAAAAGCACGTATGGCTGAGCTTGCTAAACAGCTACCTGATGGCGTTGAGTACTCTATTCCTTATGACACCACAGAGTTCATCAATCGCTCGATTGATGAAGTGGTCGTCACCCTTGTCCAAGCGGTTGGCTTGGTTATTTTAGTGGTATTTTTATTCTTACAAAATTGGCGCGCTACGCTCATTCCAACGGTGGCTATTCCGGTATCTTTGGTGGGGACTTTCGCGTTTATGATGATGATGGATTACTCCATCAACTTAATCACCTTGTTTGGTTTAGTGCTTGCGATAGGTATCGTAGTAGATGATGCCATTATCGTTATTGAAAACGTTGAGCGAATACTAAAAGAAGAAAAGCTGCCAATTAAAGAAGCGGTTACCAAAGCGATGGAGCAGGTATCGGGGCCAATCGTGGCAACGACCTTAGTATTGCTTGCGGTGTTTGTGCCAGTAGGCTTTATGCCGGGAATAACCGGGGAGCTTTATAAACAGTTCTCGGTGACGATTTCATTTGCAGTACTCATTTCATCTTTAAATGCACTGACATTAAGCCCTGCTTTGTGTGCTTTATTGTTAAGTGAAAAAGCCATGAAGCCGATTAAATGGCTAGCCCCGTTTGAAAACATCATTACCCGCTCAACCAATGGTTACAGTAAAGTGATTAACTTTATCCTCAAACGTACAGCGAGAATGGCATTGTTTGCAGTGGTTATTTTTGCTGCTGCAGGTTGGTTGGTAAAAACGGTGCCTACAGGCTTTGTACCAGCAGAAGACCAAGGCTTTCTTTTTGTTGATGTGCAATTACCTGATGCGGCAGCAAGCGGTCGTACCCAAGATGTAATGCATAAGCTGGGGGATATTGTTAAAAATGAACCAGCTGCAACCGATTTTATTGCGGTTTCTGGTTTTTCATTACTCGGTGGTGCGGGTTCTAATAATGCGCTTGGTATCGTAGTACTTAAAGACTGGGAAGAACGAACTAGCCCTAAACTTGGTTTACGTGCGGTACTAACGCGCTTGATGGGGCAGTTTTGGGCAATGCCAGATGCGCAAATCATGGCCTTTAACCCGCCTTCAATACCTGGACTTGGTACAAGTGCTGGCTTTGAATTTAGATTACAAGACAGTGAAGGGCGCGAGCCTGCTGAGCTTGCTCAAGTATTAAATGGTTTGATTTATGAAGCGAACCAACGCCCAGAGCTATCAAATGTTTACAGTACATTTAGAGCGAATGTGCCACAGTATTTCCTTGAAATTGACCGTAATAAGGCAAAAGCTCAAGGGGTCGCGCTTAGCGATATTTTCTTAACCTTGCAGGCGCAGCTAGGCTCGTTATACATTAATGACTTTAACCAATTTAGCCGTACTTACCGCGTTATCATGCAGGCGGAAAGCCGTTTTCGCCAAAACCCAGCTGACTTACAGTACTACTATGTACGTAATGATGAGGGAGCAATGGTGCCGCTCACTACATTAGCTAAACTTGAGCCAATTCTGGGTCCTACAAGCTTAACGCACTTTAATTTATACCGAAGTGCAAGCATTAGCGGACAACCTGCGGCGGGGTATGCCAGTGGTGATGCCATTAAAGCAATGCAAGAGCTGGCCGAGCAATTACCAACAGGCTATGTGTATGAGTGGGCTGGGCAGTCTAAACAAGAGATTGAAGCGGGTAACACTGCGCCAATCTTGTTTGGCTTAGCGGTAGTATTTGTGTATCTATTCTTGGTTGCTCAATACGAAAGTTGGACAATTCCGTTTTCGGTCATTGCAGCGGTGCCGCTGGCATTATTTGGTGCCATGCTTGCGCTGTATGTGATTGGCATGGAAAACAACATCTATGCACAGGTTGGTTTAGTGCTACTGATTGGCCTGTCCACCAAAACCGCCATTTTGATTGTTGAATTTGCTATGGAAGAACGCGCTGCAGGCAAAAGTATTTTTGAAGCGGCTCTTAACGCGGCAAGATTACGTTTTAGAGCGGTGTTGATGACGGCACTGTCGTTTGTACTTGGCGTATTACCGCTGGTGTTTGCAAGTGGTGCAGGGGCAGGCAGTCGAATATCGCTCGGTATTACCGTGTTATTCGGGATGTTAGCTGCAACCATTTTTGGCACCTTACTTGTTCCGCTATTTTATACGCTCGTGCAATCAATGCGCGAAAAAATAAAAGGCACAGCAAGTGCTGAGTAAAATCTGTTATTAATTACAAAAAAGTCAGGGCAACCTGGCTTTTTTTTTGGTAAAACTCAAAAGAGGTTTGTTATCATAGCCAGATTCAAAGCGATACACATGTGCAGAGGTTTAAGGAATGGCTGGTCCACGCTTATACAGTGAAGAAGAAGTAACTCATCAGGCTTATGATATCTTTTTAGAGTTAGCACCTGATAATTTAAGCGAGCAAGATATTGCTGATTTTAACGAGCACAGAGAAGAGCTTGGCTTTATTGAAGAAGGTGAGCCTGACGAGCAGTGGCAAGATTTTGTTGCACTAGAAATTGAACCTGAGCTGTTTGTACAAGTCTTAGTAGGACTTGAATTCGACAATCAAGATATCTTGTTTGCGAAAATTTTAATTAGCCGAGACAAAGATGCACCGTTTTGCCACATTCTTTGGAAAGATAGCGAATAACTCTCCAGCCGATGTTTGACTCTACTTTTAGTTGTTTTAATTCAATAAAACGAATTATTTTGCCCGCCCTGCTAGTTTGCAGTTGGCAGGCTTTTGCTGTTGATCCGTTTGAAGACTTTCATGAGTACGGGCAATTATCAGAAGAAGAAATCCATAAAATTCATAAAGGCGAGTTGCTGTACGGAGATATGGAGTTTGGTTTTATGGTAAGCCGTGGCAATACCAACTCAACCAGCTTCAAACTTAAAGGTAACCTATACCAAGATTTCGAAAAGTGGCGTAACCAATTTAAGCTCGATACTTTATACAAACGTGACCGTAATGAAGAAACTGGTGATGAAGAAGTCTCTGCAGACCGTATTTTTGTATCGGGCCAAGGTAACTATAAGCTAAATGTGAAAAATGAGTCATTTTTCATTTATGGTGACTATGAGCGAGATAAGTTTAGTGGTCTTGAGTTTAAGAGCACCATAGCGACGGGTTACGGTAACCGCATTTACCAAGGCAGCAAGAATAAAGTCGATATCGATGTGGGGCCGGGTTTATACCGCTCGGTGGCTGATCAAGAGACTGCAACAGAAGAAGATGAAACAAAAACAGGTTACCTGCTTCGTTTAGCGCTGCAGTGGGAGCGTACAGTCTCTGCTCGTACTCGCTTTAATCAAGATGTCAGTTATGAACAATCATTGTCAGGGTTAAACTCGCGTTTAAAGTCAGAAACATCCCTGATCAGCAAAATTATGGGTGATGTATCACTCAAATTTACTTACATGTATCGCTATAACTCAAAACCAGAGGAAGATAAGCTCAAGTACGATTCTGAGCTGAGTGCAACCTTTGTTTATAGCTTTTAAGAGAATACTTCAGAATGTATCAACATAAACAGTACGCTATTTTTATTTTTGTTATCTTAGGCTGGATTGGCGCCTTCATTGCCTTAGCTTGGAACTTAATTGGTGCAGATATTCCTCTTATGGTGTTTAGCGCTATCTTAGTGCTGGTGGCCTTTTTGTTTCATGGCTTAACGATTAAGGTGAGCGATAAAACAGTAAGCTGGGCATTTGGTCCGGGTGTATTTGGTAAAACAGTGACTTTTGATGAGATTGAATCTGTTCGAGCGGTAAGTAATTCATTTCGCCATGGTATTGGTCTGCGTATCACGCATGATGGCTGGGTTTACAGTGTATCTGGATTTAGTGCTGTTGAATTGGCAATGAAAGATGGCACGCACTATCGCTTAGGAACCAATGACCAAGAAGGCTTACTTGCTGCGCTTAGAGAGCATATTGCTGAACCAGAGCCAGCACTGGATGCACAGAAAGCAGCTGAACAGATATAAAAAAAGCGCCAATGGCGCTTTTTTTTATAGTAATGGTTTAGTGGCTGTGACCACAACCACCTTCACCGTGCACATGACCATGTGCTAATTCTTCTTCAGTTGCATCGCGTACTTCAAGTACTTCAACATCAAAATGAAGGGTAATACCTGAAAGAGGGTGGTTACCATCTACAATAACGTCTTCGTCTTGAATTTCAATGATCATTACTGATTGGTCGCCAGCGTCTGTCGTAGCGCGGAACTGCATACCAACTTCAATTTCCATACCTTCAAACATTGATTTTGGCACTGCTTGCATTAGGTCATCGTGACGCTCACCATAGCCTTGCTCTGGCTCAACTGTTACGCTGAATGTGTCGCCCGCTTCTTTACCTAATAGCGCATTTTCGAGGCCTGGAATTAAGAAACCCGTGCCAACGATAAACACCAGTGGCTCGCCATCGAAAGAGTTGTCGATGGTGTTTTTGTTATTATCCAAAACTGAATAATGCATTTTTACCACTTTGTTTGCTGCTACGATCATAGTCATTCCTATTTATTCATCTTCGAGAGAGTAAGGCAGAGCTTGAATAGATAACTCTACCTGAGGGAGGTGTTTTGCTCGCAAAATTTGGCCTGCTTCATTGTCGTTAGGAAGCACAACCAGACCCATTAAGGTTTGCGTTTGTTGATTAAAACTTTGGCTAATAAGCTTGCCAGCACGGCGCCAGTTTTCGCCCATTTGTGTTTCGAGTTCAAGCTCGTCAAGTAAGCCTTCAGCTTTGCCCGAAACTATATACATAGCACGTTTATTTTTGCCTAGGTATTTCATACGGGCGACGGTTTCTTGCCCTGTGTAGCAGCCTTTTCTGAAACTGATACCACCAAGCGCTTGCAAGTTAACCATTTGCGGTACGTATTCGCCAATAGCGTCGCTGTTTAATGACGGCTCGCCTGCGGCAATAGCTGCCTGTTGCCATAACGCGTCATCATCAAGAGCTGTTATGTCATCAGGTAAGCTAAATTCGTCGTTGACCATCAGCAATACGCGGTTATCTGCAAGCTTTAACGCTTTACCGCCAGCAAAATCGACTGCGCTGTGCTCGTCGTCAAAATTAATTGCTAAGGTTTCTAGAGTCGCTGTTAGGTCATCACCTAGTAAGCCAATTAGCGGTTTTTCAGATTGCTGAATGTCTACTTGCGAAAATACCGCATATTTTTTTAACTCGACTAGCGATTGCTCTACCTCAGGTTTTGAGCCCGCAAGGTAATAGCTATCAAGATGTGAAAACAACCTAAACACACCCCAAAGCTTGCCTTTTGCATTACAGTGGCCAGCCCAAAGGAAGTTATCATCAGTTAATTTGTTGATATCTTGCGTAATTTGTCCGTGAAGGTAAGACAACTTATCTTTGCCAGTTAGGCTGATAAGTGAATAAGATAAAGGACATGCGTAAACAGTCGACATAAAAACCTTCTTTACGATATGAATGAGCGCTAATGATAACTTAGTTAGGGTAGCAATTTAAATAGCTGTTTATTCGATAGCAATTTGGTAAACTGCAGACAAATAAGTACGAGGTTTAAAATGACTGAAATTCACAGTAAAGAACGTATTCGTTGGGCATGCCGTCGCGGTATGTTAGAACTAGATGTTTTATTTATGCCATTCGTTGAAGAAGCGTTTGACTCACTATCAAAAGAACAGCAAGCCGTTTTTCAACGCTTACTTGAGTGCGATGATCCTGATTTATTCGCCTGGTTCATGGGTCATGAAGAGTGTAAGGACCCAGAACTGAACGGTATGGTCGCGTTAATTTTAGACCGAGTTTGTGTATAGATTTACCGTTACAAACAACACCACAGACCACAAACCCTTTGTGGTCTTTTTTTGCTTAACAGCCATCACTTTATGCTTTGTTTACCAGCATGTTTTCGCTCAACTTTTGGCTTGTTTAGCGTGCTTCTTCTTAGCCATTCTTAGTTTTAAAAAAGTCCAACAAGCACAGCCTGAAAAGGGTTTTATAATTTTAGAGCAAGCAGAGCTCAGGTTTGTTAACGACAAACTTAAAATTCAAGGCCAGATAACAGCTAAAAGTTATGTGTTTGCTAATTTTGTAGTGCTGAGGTTGGCTGGGTTTTATCAATCACACTGGCTGATTATAAGCTCAGCCAGTGTTGATGAAGAAAGTTTCTCGCGTTTAAAGCGTGCGATTATTGCAGTGCAGCAACCGACTTAGGCGTTAAAATTGTCGGCGTTGGATTTTCGTTTTGCTCTGGGTAATCAATTGTGTAATGAAGACCACGACTTTCTTTACGCTCAAGGGCGCTGCGAATAATAAGCTCTGCAACCTGTACTAGGTTTCGAAGTTCTAATAAGTTATTTGTAACCCTAAAGTTTGCGTAATAGTCGTGAATTTCTTGCTGCAGTAATTCTACGCGGTGAAGCGCACGTTCTAAACGTTTTGTTGAGCGTACAATACCCACGTAATCCCACATAAATAACCTTAGTTCATGCCAGTTGTGGGTAATAACGATTTCTTCGTCTGAGTTAGTTACGCGACTTTCATCCCAAAGTGGTAAGGCTTCAAGGGCAGGGCTTGCATCGATTTTACTCAGAATATCTTTCGCAGCAGCATGGGCAAACACGATGCATTCGAGTAGCGAATTACTCGCCATACGATTAGCGCCATGTAAACCTGTGTAAGCCACTTCGCCAACAGCGTATAAGTTATCTAAATCTGTACGGCCATTAAAGTCGGTCATAACACCGCCACAGGTATAGTGTGCAGCAGGCACTACAGGAATGGCTTCTTTGGTAATGTCGAGGCCAACACTTAAGCATTTTGCGTAGATAGTTGGGAAGTGCTCAATGATAAAATCTTTGTCTTTGTGACTAATATCAAGGTACACACAGTTAGCACCAAGGCGTTTCATTTCAAAATCGATAGCACGAGCAACAATATCGCGAGGGGCAAGTTCTTCGCGCTCATCAAAGTCTTTCATAAAGCGAGTGCCATCAGGGCGTTTTAAATAAGCACCTTCACCGCGCATTGCTTCGGTGATCAAAAAGTTTTGCAGCTCTGGGTGGTACAAACTTGTTGGATGGAATTGGTTAAACTCCATATTGGCAACACGGCACCCTGCACGCCATGCCATTGCGATACCATCACCACTCGATACATCAGGGTTAGAAGTATATAAGTACACTTTACTTGCGCCGCCCGTTGCCAGTGATACGAACTTAGCAGCGATAGTTTCAACTTTTTTATCAACACAATTCCAGACGTACAAGCCGTGAACATGCTTGCCTTTTTTAGCTAAGCTTTTATCTGTGATTAAATCGATAGCATTGTAATTTTCTAACAGGGTGATGTTAGGGTGTGCTTGTACTTGACTAATTAAGGTGGTTTGCACTGCTCGGCCAGTTGCATCGGCGGCATGTAAAATACGGCGATGACTATGACCACCTTCGCGAGTTAAATGAAAACGCTCTTTACCTTTTGAATCGAATTCCATATCAAAAGGTACGCCTTGCTCAATTAGCCACTTTAAACATTTTTTTGCATTGCTCGCTGTGTAGTGAACCGCATCACGGTCACATAATCCGCCGCCTGCATCTAGAGTGTCTTCAACATGAGATTCAATACTGTCATTCTTTTTATCAAATACTGCTGCAATACCACCTTGAGCATATAAGGTAGAACCTTCAGTTAATGCGCCTTTACTAAGTACTGTCACCTTACAGTGATTAGCAAGCGATAAAGCAAGAGAAAGGCCAGCGGCGCCGCTGCCAATGATAGCGACATCAGTAATGTGATGTTTATTTTGGTTCATGTCTGTGGTCTTTGCGGTTACAATGCTCGGCTAGTAGTGCCAAAAGTTTGAGCAAATAAATTTTTATGTGGTATACGTATATGTACCATATTTGCTTTAACACTATTAGTCATTTTAATACGTTATACCAATCTTATTAGTTTTATCGTCACATAAACAGTTTATTGTTATCTGTTTTAAATTGTGAATTTAATTTAGATAACCGTTGATTTTTAAGCAGTTATTGAGGTTGTCGTGTAATAAGATTGGTATGACTCAATTTATTTGCGTGCTATTTTATAAAAAAATCATTTTAAACTGAACTTTTATATTCATGGTGCAGTCAGAGTTTGTGTAAACAATGGCGAGTATATGAATAGCAAGCAAGAATCAAACAGAGGAGTACCGGCTCGAATGAGCGAGCAGGATTTGGATTTAGCGCTAGTTAAAAGGGTCCAGCAAGGAGATAAAAACGCCTTCAACCTATTAGTTAGAAAATATCAGAATAAAATTGCAGGTTTGATTTCACGTTATGTATCGAATCAAGGTGATGTTGCTGATGTCGCACAAGAAGCTTTTATTAAAGCTTACCGTGCTTTACCTAACTTTAGAGGTGATAGCGCCTTTTATACTTGGTTGTACCGTATCGCCGTAAATTGTGCTAAAAATTACTTAGTTGCGCAGGGTCGTAAACCCCCAGCTAACGATGTTGATGCCGAAGAAGCAGAATTTTATGACAGTGCAGATGCAATGCGTTCAAACGCATCGCCAGAAAACCTGTTATTAAGTGACGAAGTACGTGCTGTAATTTTTAATACGATTGATAGTTTGCCTGAAGATCTTAAAACCGCGATTACCCTTCGTGAAATTGAAGGTATGAGCTATGAAGAAATAGCCGTGGTTATGGATTGCCCTGTGGGAACGGTGCGTTCACGTATTTTCCGTGCCCGTGAGGCGATTGATAATAAATTGAATCCATTAATAGGTGAGTCTTAGTATGACAAAAGCAGACGTTAACAAGTTGGATAATGAGCAGTTGTCCGCGTTACTTGACGGCGAGCAGCAGTTAACTGATCAAGCGATCACAAACGACGATGTATCTACATTTGGTCGTTACGCAATGATTGGTGATGTAATGCGTGCTGAGGCAAATAACAACGCTTTTAATTTTGACATTGCAGATGCAGTGGCAGAATCACTTGAGCAAGAACCTGTTTACGCAGATTTCGCGAATAAAACAACGGCACCAAAAAGCGAAGAAATCGTGGCGGCAACAGGCACAGATAACGTGGTAGCATTTAATTGGCGTCGTCCATTTGCCCAAGTGGCTATTGCTGCTAGTGTTGCTATGTTTGCGATTGTGGGCGTACAAACATTGCCACAAAACACCGAGTCTCCGCAAAGTGACATTCCAACATTACAAACAGTACCATTAACAGGTATGGCTTCTCCTGTAAGTTACTCATCAGAGCAACCTGCATTAGAAAATGCAGAGCAAGGTTTACGTGAGTTACAACAGCAGCGTATTGGTGCATTAGTTCTTGAGCACCAACGTCAAGCACGTGTTGCATATTCGCTAGAAAAATCGCAAACTGCAGAAAATGCAGACGAGGAAAAAAACTAATTAAATGAAAGTTTTTACTTTTATTTTGTCGCTGGTATTAACGGCTCCAGCCATTGCCAGCGACGAAAATCCCGCCAAGACTTTATTAAATGATATGGCTACGGCCGTTCATACTCGCAACTTTGACGCATCATTTGTGGTTGTAAAAGGCCAAGCTATGGAACCTTATCGCTGGTTACATGCAAAACAAGGTGATATTGAACTTGAGCACCTAAGTTTACTCAACGGCGCTGGCCTAGAAATGGTGCGCGTTGACGATCAAGTGACCTATTTTGAGCCTCATTCAGAGCCTTATTCAGTTAAAACAGACTCTATTGCCGGGCCAATTCCTGAAGTACTTTTTAAAGATATTAACCGACTAAGCGCTCACTATGATTTTGTGCTTGGCGGAAAAGGACGTATTGCAGGGCGCTCAGCACAGTTAGTGCGTATCGAGTCAAAAGATGAATACAAATATAACTATTGGATTTGGTTAGATACTGAGTCTTCGTTGTTACTTAAATCTGCCTATGTGAATCACAAAGGTGAGATGCTTGAGCAGTTACAGTTAACTCATATCAGCGTAACAGAGCAGCCTGCTCCTATGTTAGTTGAAATGCAAAATCGTGATTTTCCAGCAGTACTTGCGACTAACGATTTAGCCAATAATGAAGACAGCGCAGCGAATGATTGGAAAATTGATTGGCTTCCTGATGGCTTTAAGCTATTAAAGTCAGATCGTCATAAACTTGATTTAAATAATGAACTTGCTGACTATTATTTATATTCAGATGGGTTTGTTGAAGTGTCTGTTTTTATTCAAAGACCTTTACCGGGTAAGCGCGCAAGCGGCGCTTTAACCTCAGGTGCAACGACTGTGTATGTGCACAATGGTGGTAGCTTTGATGTATCGGTTGTTGGTAATATTCCTGCTATGACAGCCAAAGCTATAGCTGAGTCGGTAGCGCGACCTCTTTAAATCATGATTGAACAAACACTCACTGTCGTGTCGGTTAAAGGCACGACAGCGAATTTAGAAGCAGAACAAAAGCAAGCCTGTGCCGGCTGTAATGGTCGTTGTGGTTCGCAAGTTTTTGCAAAGTTGTTTGGAACAGCTAAAAAAACCTTTCCTTATACCTTCGAAAAAGAGCTCCAAGTAGGGCAAAAAGTAACTTTAGCACTTGATGATAGCCACTTAGTTAAACACGCTATGGCTGTTTACATGCTACCCCTTTTGTTTAGTTTAGGGTTTGCTTTAATCGCATTTTCGGCTTTTTCACTTGCAGAAGGCTGGCAAATTTTAGCCGCCGTGATTGGTGGCTTAACGGGCTATGCGATAGCAAAATCAAGGGTTAAGAGCCTTAAGCATGATATTAAAGTAATAAAAATTCACCCAATTACTATTCCTTTCACTCAAATAGATGGTGATTAAAGCCAATTAAATGTAAAATTGTCGCTTTATACACTTAGTCCATTTTATATAGAAGTTTAGAATCCAGTTTATGAAGCATATCCGTAATTTTTCGATCATCGCCCATATTGACCATGGTAAATCGACTCTCTCTGACCGTCTTATCCAAGTTTGTGGTGGTTTAACAGACCGTGAAATGCAGCAGCAGGTGTTAGACTCAATGGACATTGAGCGTGAGCGTGGTATTACCATCAAAGCGCAAAGTGTAACGCTAAATTATAAAGCTAAAGACGGCGAAACATACCAGTTAAACTTTATCGACACGCCAGGACACGTTGACTTCACATACGAAGTATCGCGTTCACTTGCGGCCTGTGAAGGTGCACTTTTAGTTGTTGATGCGGGTCAAGGTGTAGAAGCACAAACCTTAGCTAACTGCTACACAGCAATCGAAATGGACTTAGAAGTTATTCCAGTTCTAAATAAAATCGACTTACCACAAGCCGATCCACTTCGTGTAGCAGAAGAAATTGAAGACATCATTGGTATCGATGCCCTAGATGCTGTGCAATGTAGTGCTAAAACTGGTATTGGTATTGAAGAAGTATTAGAAATCATTGTTAAAGATATTCCGCCACCAGAAGGTGACAAAGATGAGCCACTACAGGCGCTTATCATTGACTCATGGTTTGACCCATACCAAGGCGTTGTATCATTAGTACGTATTAAGCATGGTGAATTGCGCGCGGGCGATAAAATTAAGATCATGTCGAATGATCAAGTTCATATCGCAGATAAGGTGGGTATTTTCACACCAAAACAAACCAACACGGGTATCTTAAAAACCGGTGAAGTAGGCTTTGTTATTGCGGGTATTAAAGAAATCCATGGTGCACCTGTAGGTGATACCATCACTCTACAACGTAACTCTGCTCCAGAGCGTTTACCGGGCTTCCAACGCATTAAACCGCAGGTTTATGCAGGTATGTTCCCAATTTCATCAGATGACTATGAGTCATTCCGTGATGCGCTTGATAAATTAAGCTTGAACGATGCGTCGTTATTCTTCGAGCCAGAAAACTCAACAGCACTAGGCTTTGGTTTCCGTTGTGGCTTCTTAGGTATGCTACACATGGAAATCATTCAAGAGCGTCTTGAGCGTGAATACGACATTGATCTTATTACCACTGCGCCAACAGTAATCTACGAAGTAGAGACTAAAGACGGAACTAAACAGATAGATAACCCGTCTGACTTACCGCCGGTGAATAATATTCTTGAAATCCGTGAGCCAATTGTTGAAGCTAACATATTAGTTCCGCAAGAATTTTTAGGTAACGTAATTACGCTTTGTGTTGAAAAGCGTGGTGTACAAACTAAAATGAGCTACCATGGTAAGCAAGTTGCGGTGACGTACGAATTACCGATGGCTGAAGTAGTCATGGACTTCTTTGATAAGTTAAAATCAACAAGCCGTGGTTTTGCATCGCTTGATTATAACTTTAAGCATTTCCAAGCTTCAGACATGGTACGTGTTGACGTATTAATTAATGGTGAACGTGTTGATGCGTTAGCGATTATTGTACACCGCGATATTGCACAATCACGTGGTCGTCAGTTAGCTGAAGCACTGAAAGACTTAATTCCACGTCAGCAGTTTGATATTGCGATTCAAGCAGCGATTGGTCAGCATGTTATTGCCCGTACAACAGTTAAGCAATTACGTAAAAACGTAATCGCGAAATGTTACGGTGGTGACGTGAGTCGTAAGAAGAAACTACTACAAAAACAAAAAGAAGGTAAAAAGCGAATGAAGCAACTAGGTAACGTTGAAGTACCTCAAGATGCATTCTTAGCTATCCTTAAAGTTGGTAAATAATTAGAAGTAAATAAAGGAATTAATGCATGGCGGGTTACTTTTCTATTTTCTTAGTGTTGTTAACGCTAGGCTCAGGATTAATTTGGTTAATTGACCACTTTATGTTTGCGCCAAAACGTCAGCAACGCATTGCCCTTGCTCAAAACGCAGCAGGCGGCGAATTAGACGAAGAAACCGCTGCATTAATTGCGCCTGAGCCAAGTATCACTGAAACGGCTAAGTCAATTTTTCCGATGATTGCAGCGATCACTATTTTTCGCTCTTTCATTTTTGAACCGTTTCAAATTCCATCAGGCTCAATGATGCCAACCCTATTAGTGGGTGACTTCATTTTAGTGCAGAAGTACTCATATGGCATCAAAGACCCAATTTGGCGCAGCCAGTTAGTTGATGTTGATGAACCTGAACGTGGTGATATTGTGGTATTTAAATACCCATTAGACGAGCGCGTGGATTACATTAAACGCACGATTGGTTTACCGGGCGATAAAATTGTATATCGCAATAAGCACCTTTATATTCAGCCAAAATGTGCCGAAGGTGTAACACAGCAAGGTGATTTGCTGTGTAATGAATACAACAAAATTGATATGGAAATCCTCAATAGTGACGAGTTCAAGCAGGGTTCGATGAATTTAGTGCGCTTAGAAGAAAACCTAAGCACAGTGAATCATAATATTTTAATTAACCCGCAAGCTCCTGAAATGAAAGGCCGTTATTATCAACAACCAGGTACACGCTCAGACGAGTGGGTTGTTCCTGCCGATCATTATTTCATGATGGGTGATAACCGTGATAATAGCCAAGACAGTCGCTTTTGGGGCTTTGTACCTAAAGAAAACTTGGTAGGTAAAGCCGTCTTTATATGGATGAGTTTTGAATTTGAGAATGGCCCAGATGACTTTTTACCAGGCTGGGTTCCAACTGGTGTTCGTTTTGAACGCCTAGGTAATATTCAGTAACGATGAAAAAAAACGTAACAGAGTTATACAACAAAATAGGTTATACATTTACTGATCAAGCTTTGCTTGAGCAGGCAATGACGCACCGCAGTCATAAAGGCCAACATAACGAGCGCTTAGAGTTTTTAGGTGATTCGATTTTGAGCTTTGTGATTGCGAATGCACTTTACACTAAATTTCCAAAAGCACGCGAAGGTGATTTAAGCCGCATGCGTTCGACCCTAGTTCGTGGTCAAACGTTGGCTGAGTTTGGCCTAGAGTTTGGCTTAGGCGATTACTTACGCTTAGGTCCGGGTGAGCTTAAAAGCGGTGGTTTTCGCCGTGAATCAACCCTTGCTGATGCCGTAGAGGCGATTATTGGTGCGGTGTTCTTAGACTCAAACATTGAACAATGTGGTGAGTTAATTTTAAGTTGGTACGAGTCGCGTCTTGACGCAATTTCGCCGGGCTTAAATCAAAAAGATCCAAAAACATTACTTCAAGAATACTTACAAGCGCGCAAATTATCGTTACCTGGCTACACTGTAATTGATACAAAAGGCCAAGCGCACAATCAAACATTCACGGTTGAATGTATTGTTGAAGGGATGGATAGCATTATCTCAGTAGGTAGCTCACGTCGTAAAGCTGAGCAAAAAGCCGCTGAAAAAGCCTTAAAGATACTTAAAAATGAATCTTGATGATTTAATTAGCAAAGAACCTGCAGAGCTAGACACGCACTGCGGTATGGTTGCCATTGTTGGCCGCCCAAATGTAGGTAAATCAACCTTACTTAACTATATTGTTGAGCAAAAGGTGTCTATTACTTCTCGTAAGCCACAAACCACACGCCACCGTATCATGGGTATTCATACCGAAGGTAAATACCAAGCTGTTTATGTGGATACACCAGGCTTACACGTCGAAGAAAAACGTGCTATTAATCGTTTAATGAACCGTGCTGCATCAAGCTCAATTGGCGATGTGGAACTTATCATCTTTGTGGTTGAAGGCACACACTGGAACGAAGACGATGAGATGGTACTAAATAAAGTACGTCAGAGTGGTCGTCCAGTATTATTAGTTATGAATAAAATTGACCAAGTTAAAGACCGTGATTTAGTGCTTCCGCACATGCAGTTTTTAGGTGGTAAATTTGATTTTGTGGCTATTATGCCGGTCTCTGCGAAGCAGGGTAAAAATATTGATTTAATCAAAGATGAAGTGAAAAAGCGTTTACCGCTTTGTGAGTTTTACTTCCCTGAAGACTACGTAACAGACCGTTCAATGCGCTTTATGGCGGCTGAAGTGATCCGTGAAAAGCTGATGCGCTTTATGGGTGATGAGCTACCATATTCGGTCACCGTTGAGATCGAGCAGTTTAAATGGCAAGAAAATGGTGTCTGGCAAATTAATGGTTTGATCCTCGTTGAGCGTGAAACACAAAAGCGTATGGTGATCGGCAATAAAGGCGAAAAGCTCAAAGTGATTGGCCGTGAAGCTCGTAAAGACCTTGAAGATATGCTTGATAACAAAGTGTTTTTAGAACTTTGGGTAAAAGTGAAGTCTGGCTGGGCTGACGATGAGCGTGCGCTACGTAGCCTTGGCTATGGTGAAGACTAAGTAAAGCCTTACACGCCATGGATAGCGAATTCTACACAGCATACTTGCTGCACCGACGTCCATTTAGCGACTCGCAAGTCATGCTCGATATGCTGGTAGAAGGCGTAGGTCAGCTGAGAATGCTGGCCCGTGTTAGTGGTCGCCAGGCCACTAAACATAAAGCACAATTACAACCTTTCCAATCTCTGCTCGTACAATATAGCGGCAAGTCTGATTTAAAATACATTAATCGTTTTGAACCCCATGGCCGGCAAACTATGTTGCAGGGTACCGAGCTTTATTGCGGCTTCTATATGAACGAATTAACCAATCGTATCGTACCTATTAATGAGCCGATGGAAAGTGTATATCATCTTTATAAACAGCATCTAGACGAGTTATCAACCACTAAAAACCTACAAGCTGTGCTGCGCTCTTATGAGTTTCAGTTACTTGAGATGCTGGGTTATGGCGTTGATTTTACTGTTGATGCCGAAGGTGATGAAATTAACGATGCAGCAAATTACCAGTACTTTGCTGAATACGGTTTCTTGCTGCATGACGACCCCCATAGTGGCTTTTCAGGAAAGCAATTAAATGCCATAGCGGCTCATGACTTTAGCGCCCCTGATGTGTTATATATGGCAAAGCAATTAAGTCGATACCTACTCAAGCCTTTAATTGGCAAAAAGCCATTAAAAAGCCGTGAGTTATTTATTAAGTAGGCTGTTATTCAGCCTTGAATCGTTGTTTTAAACAGGTAAAAAAATGAAAGATATTCTTCTTGGTGTAAACGTTGATCACATTGCCACTTTACGCCAAGCGCGTGGCACGAGTTACCCAGATCCTGCGCATGCTGCAGCTGTTGCAGAGCATGCTGGTGCAGATGGTATCACCATTCATTTGCGTGAAGACCGTCGTCACATTCAAGACCGCGACGTATATGTGATGGCAAAAACGATTCAAACACGTATGAATCTTGAGATTGCAGTCACCGATGAAATGATCGACATCGCCCTTGAAGTGAAACCTGCTTATGTTTGTTTAGTGCCTGAAAAACGTGAAGAGCTCACCACCGAGGGTGGCCTAGATGTTGTGGGTAATTTTGAAAAAGTAAAAGCAGCTACAGAAAAGCTAACAGCAGCAGGAATTAAAGTTTCGTTATTCATTGATGCCGACAACGCACAACTTGACGCTGCAAAAGCGTGTAATGCTCCATACGTTGAAATTCACACAGGTGCTTATGCTGATGCTGAAAATGACGAAGAGCTTCACACTGAGCTTGAGCGTATTCGTAGCGGCGTACAATATGCTGATAGCTTAGGTTTAATCGTTAACGCCGGCCATGGTCTTCATTATCACAATGTAAAACCCATTGCGGCAATGCCAGAAATTTATGAGTTAAACATTGGTCATGCGATTATTGCCCGTGCAGCGATTGATGGTTTAGAAAAAGCAGTCAGCGATATGAAACGTTTAATGATTGAAGCAAGACTTTAAGCTGACGCCTTTCATAAGAGCCTGCAAGCTTTGAATACTGAGCGCGGTGGAGATAATATCCACCGCGTTTTTTATTTGTTTAGGTAAACAATAAATTCTGAGAGGTAGGATGATAACAGTGGCGATAGGCAGAGTAGGGCCACTAAATATTGATGTTTTTTCTTAAAGCTTTTTAAGACATTGTCATTTATTGCCGACAATTCGCCTTTCTTAATTGAATGAAACACAATTGAGTTAGGTTTGGCCCTCATCAAACGGGCTTGGCTTTCGTATGTTTGCCACTGCTCTGTGTAATAGGTTTTTACGTAATTAATAGCTTCTATACTTAGTTTTTTATAGCGGAGGAAAAACCAAGTGAGTGAAATAGCACTAAAGACGATAAGTAAGATAAAATACAAAGCAAGCTCCCTTTAATACTTCACTACGCGTGTACCCGTGGAATAAATAATATCTGAACTAGGGCATGAATAGTTAGGTTTTAGCTCTTTGCAAGATTGCTCAGGTGTGTCAAAACAAAAGTCAAAGCGAGTTTGGGTTTTCACCGCTTTATCAGTAATATTTTTCGCCAGCTCATTCCAGTGCCAATTAGTGATTACATCTTTTGCTGCGTCGGCAAATACAGAGTTAGTTGAGGCAACTACCTGAATATCTCTAATCTCATTTTGTGGCGTAATGACATACTCAATAGTTGCGCAACCTTCTTTTGCTTGGATAACAGCTTTTTTTGGGTATCTGGCAGGAAAGCGTTCAAGCTGTTGCCATTTTGCTGACTCCATTTCATTATAGCTAACAGCTAAATCCGCATACTCTAATTTTACTGGTTTTTCTTCGGTTGATGCGCAACCAAAGACAAACAAACTGCCAGCTAGTATTAAAGAGTTTTTCATTAATATATTCCTTTATATAATTTATTGGGTGTTCTTTTATCGTTGTTGCTCAACCATACCGGCATCGCTCAACAAATTATTCAGCTCATCAACAAGCTCAAATAGTTCAGGCTCAATGTAATTTAAATCGCAATCGCCTTTTAAAGCTGTCTCGAGTGTTTCGGCAAGTGATTTTAGTTTTGGTACGCCTGTGTAACAACATGCTCCATGGAACTTGTGCACTATGCTAAGTACATGTTCACAATCTTCTTTTTCTATAGCTTCATTGAGTAGGCGCAAGGTTTCAGGCACGCTGAGTAACAACATATTAAGCATTTCAAGCGCTAGTTCTTCTTTACCGCCTGCGCGTTGAAGTGCCAGTTGCCAATCGAGGCGGGCACTTTCAAATGGAGGTTCTGAGTCAACTGCGGCAGTTTTGCTACGTTCACGATTAATTGGCGATTGCGGGCTATGATCGCTAATTATTTGTTTTAGCATGTCCTCATCAATAGGCTTAGTTAAGTAACCTTTAAAGCCATCTTTAAGCAGTTGCTCTTTTTCACCTGCGAGGGCGTGAGCAGTCACTGCAATAATAGGGGTATCTTCATTAAGAGATGACTCGCGAATAAGTTTACATGCGGTAATACCATCCATAATTGGCATTTGGATGTCCATAAAGATCAAATCATATTTATGGCTTTTACTTAAGCTGTAAGCTTGTGAGCCATTATGTGCGGTATCTATGAGCTCAATTTGTTCTTCAAGCAAGGTGCAAATCAGTTTTAGGTTGGCATCGTTATCGTCAACAACCAGAACTTTAAGTGGTAATAATTTTTCATCACCTTGCTCAATGTTATGCACTGGATGGTCAAGACGGTAAGGCGCAGCAAGTACCTCACATAATTTACGGTGGTTAAGCGGTTTACTTAAGCAAGCATCTGCACCGCTACCGACAAAGGCTTCACGCATATTATGCGAAACCGTATTAAGCATGATGTATAAATAATCAGTGACAGGACGCACTGCTTTTACATAACTCTTAAGTTGCTGCATATCGTCAATAGTAGCGGTATGGCCAATAATACAAATATCGTAGCTGAAGTCTTTGTTGATCTCATTTAAGAAGCTTTCTTCATCCATGCAGGCGGTAACGCGAGTTTGCCATTCATGCAGTAGCGATAACGTTGCTTGATGGGTATGCTCATGAGGCTCAAGATACAAAATACGTTTATTGATCAGTGATTGTGTTGGTAAGTCACTGGTAATTGAGTTACTTGGCGTTCTGAATACGGCATTGAACGTAAAGCAGGTACCATTACCAGGTGCTGAGTTTAGGGTAATGCGGCCATTCATCGCTTCAACAATATGTTTAGTGATGATTAACCCAAGACCTGTGCCACCAAATTTACGGGTGATACTAGAGTCTGCTTGGCCAAATGGTGTAAACAACGCATCTTGTTTATCCATAGGGATACCCACACCGGTGTCGGTGACAGACACCAAAATAGAGGCGCGCTCTTCATCTAATAAGCGGTAGCCAACATCAACCTTGATTGAGCCTTTTTCAGTAAATTTAATGGCATTACTTAATAGGTTTATCAAAATTTGTTTAAAGCGGGTCGGGTCGCCAGTTAGGTTGTCTGGCACTTGCGGATGGATAAATATTGAAAGCTCAAGTTGCTTTTCGTGAGCACTTGGTGCCAGCAAAGTCATAACTTCATTAATATTGTCACGGAGCTGGAATTGCATTGACTCAAGTTCCATGGCACCGGCTTCTAATTTCGAAAAGTCTAAAATATCACTGATAATTGTAAGTAAGCTATTGGCCGACAGTTCAATGGTATCTAGATAATCTTTTTGATGCTTATTGAGCGGGGTTTTATAAAGCTGGCGCGTAAAACCTATTACACCGTTTAAAGGTGTACGTAATTCGTGACTCATTTTAGCTAAAAAGTCTGATTTTACTCGGTTCGCATCTTGTGCATCTTTTTTAGCAATACTTAACTGAATATTTTGGGTTTCGTATTGTTCGAGTGTTTCGCGGTAATCAGAGGTTGCTTGGTCAATGTGCTTTTGCATCTCATCACGTTGCACAACCATAGTTTCTGAAATGGTATTTAAACCTGTGCGTAATAGCTCAAATTCGCCAAACATTTTTTGATCGAGCCCAGTGTCGACTTTACCTTCAATGAGTTTGTCGGTAGCTAGTACTAACTTATTAAGAGGCTGAATAAACATGCGAGTTAATCTAAACGCTAATACGGTGGCAAGTATGAGCGCGAGTAAAATCACTACGCCACTGACTAATAATGCCCGTTGCTGGCCAATAATGGCTTGTTGTTTGTTGAGCATGATCACCACAGTGCCTAGCGATGCTTGGTAGCTGTGATGATTCCAAATCATGTCTTGGCGGCTATGATTAATTATGGCAGTAGAGAATGTTAGATAGTGTTCAGAATTTTGTACTTGAATGCCATCCATGCTGTTTGCATTGCTGCTAACAATTTCTTTGAATTCACTTTGGTATTTACTAAAAATCACTAACTCATTGTTTTCATCAAAAATAGCAATTGATTGGATAGCAGGGGAGTGTTTGTTATGTGTATGACTAACTAAGCGAGTTAATAAGGCTTTATCACGCTTTATTAATGGTTGCTCAACAGCAATGGCGAGGGGCTCAATAATAGTCACGCCCTGTTGATACAAAATTTCATCGAGCTCAATGTAACGATTTATTGTAAAATAACCGCCCAGCAACAAGCCTATGATCACAGTCGGTATAAGTGTAAGGGTTAAGACTGAGTCACGTAAGCCAAATTTAGTCATAAAGAATGTTGTTATCATTATTATCGTTGTTTAAGAGTATATACTTACTCCCGCTTTATCAATAATTAAGGTGTTGCCCGATGGCACAGATTTTCAAAGCCAAAAAGAAATCCGTTTCGCAAAAAATGCTAACCCTCAATGTCACTGCTATGGATCACCAAGGGCGGGGCGTTGCTAAGCAGGGAAATAAAGTCTGTTTTGTTAATGGTGCTTTGCCGGGTGAAGAAGTAAAAGCGTTATTGATTGAAGATAAGGCGCGTTTTGCCAGTGCTGATTGTAAAAAAGTACTATCAGCCTCAGCGCATAGGGTTACTCCTTTTTGTCAGCATTATCAGGTTTGTGGTGGTTGTCAGCTACAGCACCTTAATGCAGAGCAACAATTGGTTGAGAAGCAAGCTGCGGTTAGTCAGCTGTTTAGCAAGTTTGCCAAAGCTGATGACTTAAATTGGCAAGCACCTCTGCTTAGTGAAAAGCGCCATTACCGTCGCTCTGCGCGTATTGCTGTAATGCATGACAAATCCGCAAAGAAAATGCGCGTAGGGTATCGAGCTCAGGGCTCTAAACAATTGGTGAGTATTGAAAGCTGTGATGTGCTGAGCAGCACATTTAAAGACGTTTTTTCAGTTTTTGATGTTCTTATCAACAGCCATTCAGGTCTTAGTAGTATTAGTCACTTACAATTATGTGAAGCTGATAACGCGGCCTTTGTGGTTATTAGGCATACCAAAGCTATTAATGCAGAGTTAAAAGCCATTGTAGTGGCGGCGTGTGATGAATATAGCTGGCGTGTTGTGTGGCAATCACAAAGCGGTGAAATTGATCACAGTGACCACCCAATGCCGTACTACCAGATACCAGCTTATGATTTACGCTTTGAGTTTGGCCTTGAAAACTTTATTCAAGTTAACCCACAAGTGAACCAAGCTATGCTACACCAAGCAAGACAGTGGCTTGATTTACAAGGTCATGAGCAGGTATTGGATTTGTTTTGTGGTATTGGTAACTTTTCATTATTGATTGCAAAGTATGCTAAATATGTTATTGGTGTTGAAGGGGTCGATTCTGCTGTTGCATTAGCAAAACAAAATGCGCAAACTAACTCATTGTCGAATACCGATTTTTATTGTTTTGATTTAACAAAATCAATGCAATCAGCTGCTTGGTTTAGTGCCGAACTTGACGTGTTAGTACTTGATCCATCACGTACTGGCGCAATGGCTATTTTAGAGCAGTTACCACTTACTCAGTTTAAAACGATTTTATACGTCTCTTGTGATCCTGTTACTTTAGCCCGTGACAGTGCAATTATTTTACAAGCAGGCTTTAGCATTGAAAAAATTGGGCTAATGAATATGTTCCCGCATACCGGGCATATTGAAACGATGGCGTTATTTCACAGGAGGTAAAGCGCACATGGTAGCCACTAGACAGTCACATCAGCTAACTAAGCCGAGTGATTTTGCCAGCCGTATCGAGCTGTTAGCGCTAACAGAAGACAAACATACCTTATTAGAGCAGGCCCACCAACTGTGCCTGCATTGCGATGATGCAAAACGTGAAAACACAGCCATTGAAATGGTGGAGATTTTAGCTGAGCTAAATTTAGATGCAGACTCTCTTGCCACTGCTTTTTTAACGCCTTATTTTTTAGCCGAAAAAATCTCAATTGAGACAGTCACCGAAAAGCTAGGTAATCACGTTGCGTTATTACTAACAGGCGTAAGCCAAATGGCTACCATCAGCACCTTAGCCCATCAAGGAAAAGGCACAGTACAAATCGATAATATTCGCCGTATGCTGTTAGCCATGGTTGAAGATGTGCGCGCCGTAGTGATTAAACTTGCAGAGCAAGTGTGCCACCTGCGTGATGTTAAAGATGCCAGTGAAGAAGAGCGCGTTATCGCCGCTAAAGAAACACGCGACATTTTTGCGCCCCTTGCGAATCGTTTAGGGATTGGTCAGCTTAAATGGGAACTTGAAGATCTTTCGTTCCGTTATTTGCACCCAGATACCTATAAAAATATCGCCAAACAGCTGGATGATAAGCGCCTTGCCCGTGAAGCTTACATGGAGAACATGGTTGCTTTAGTCAAAACACGCTTGGCTGAAGCAGGTATTGAAGGTGAGGTGTATGGCCGCCCTAAGCATATCTACAGCATCTACAAAAAAATGGCACAGAAGAACTACGAGTTCGACCAGCTTTTTGATATTCGCGCTATGCGCATAGTGGTAGAGCGTCTGCAAGATTGTTACGCGGCATTAGGTATCGTGCATACTAACTGGCGCCATTTAAATAAAGAATTTGATGATTACATCGCAACACCTAAGCAAAACGGTTATCAGTCAATTCATACCGTGGTATTTGGCCCAGAAGGTAAAACCGTTGAAATTCAAATTCGTACGAGCGAAATGCACCAAGATGCTGAGCTAGGTGTTGCTGCGCACTGGATGTACAAAGAAGGTGCATTGCCAGGACGTGGTTCAGGCTACGAGCAAAAAATTAGCTGGTTACGTAAGTTACTGCAATGGCAAGAAGAAGTTGTTGATGGCAGTGACCTAGCGGAAGAGCTTAAAAACCAAGTAGTAGAAGACCGTGTTTATGTGTTTACGCCAAAAGGGGATATTTTCGATTTGCCGCTGGGTGCAACACCACTTGATTTTGCTTATTACATTCACTCAAATGTAGGGCATCGTTGTATTGGCGCAAAAGTGTTTGGCAAAATTGTGCCTTTTACTCATCAATTAAGTACCGGCGATCAGGTTGAAATTTTAACTCAAAAGCAACCTAATCCAAGTCGTGATTGGTTAAACCCATCGCTAGGTTATATTAAGTCATCGCGAGCACGCTCTAAAATCCATCATTGGTTTAAGCAGCTTGATCGCGATAAAAACTTAAGTGCCGGTAAAGAAATACTCGAAACTGAGCTGCAAAAGCTAGATTTAACAACCAAAGATCTAGCGCCAGCAATCGAGCGCTTTAACCTTAAAGGCCTTGACGACCTTATGGTTGCGGTAGGTGCTGGAGATGTTCGCTTAAACCAGTTATTAAACTTTATTAGTGACCGTGAGCATGACGAACCACAAATTAAGTTTAAAAAGCCAAAAAGTGTCACCGGCGATAAGAACGGTATTGTTGTTGATGGGGTAGGTAGCTTAATGAGCCATGTTGCTAAATGCTGCCGACCTGTGCCGGGCGATGAAATTATTGGCTACATTACGCAAGGCCGAGGGATTGCAGTTCACCGTGAAGATTGCGATTCGTTTGAGAAACTTCGTGAAAAGCATCCTGAGCGGGTGATATCAGTAAGTTGGTCAGACGATGTCAATGGCTCTTACTCATTAACGATTAAAGTTGAAGCGACCGATCGCTCAGGCCTTATTCGAGATATCAGCTCAGTACTTGCAAACGAAAAAGTGAATGTGCTGAACATGAACGTCAACACGGTAGAAGATAAGCAGCTTGCGCTGTTTTCAATGCAGGTTGAAGTACATGACTTATCAAGCACCAACCGCTTATTGTCTAAGTTACACCAAATCGAAGGTGTACATGATGCAAAGCGTGGTCATTCGTAATGGATGATAAACAGGCAATTGAGCAGTCGCTTGCAATTATGGCTAAACTACGGGACCCAGAATCTGGGTGTCCGTGGGATTTAAAACAAGACTTTAAATCAATAGTGCCGCATACCCTTGAAGAAGCTTACGAAGTAGCAGACTGCATTGAAAAAGGTGAGCTTACTGAGCTTAAAAGTGAGCTTGGCGATTTACTGTTTCAAGTCATCTTTTATGCTCAACTTGCCAAAGAGCAGGGCTTATTTGATTTTGCCGATGTGGCTAATACGCTCAATGATAAGTTAGTGCGTCGTCATCCCCATGTCTTTGCAGAACAAAGTGAGCTGACTGACGCTGAGCTTTCGGCGCAGTGGCAGGCTATTAAAGCACAAGAGCGAGCAGAGAAAGCAGCTTCACCACAAATGAGCCTGTGGCAAGATATTCCCAATGCTATGCCGGGGTTATCAAAAGCGAAGAAGATTCAACAGCGTGTAGCAAGCCTAGGGTTTGATTGGCCAAGTTATCATGGTGCACTTGATAAAGTTGCTGAAGAAGTAGACGAAGTCAAAGAAGCGCTGGCTCACGACCCTTATTCAGAGCACAGTGCCGAAGAGCTTGGTGATTTACTGTTTGCAACGGTGAATGTTGCCCGTCATATTAAGCGCGATCCTGAGCAATTATTACGAAGTGCCAATGCTAAGTTCGCGTCACGCTTTGAAAAAGTGGCTGCTTACTTAGGTGAACGTGGCCAGAGTTTAGAAACGGCTAGCCTTGAAGAAATGGACAACGCATGGGAAGCCATAAAAAAACAAGCCAGGTAAGTGCATTGTAGAGCAGTTTGGGTACAGTGTAACCAAGCTCGTTTTTTGTGCACTTATTTGCTAATTTTATCTGGATTGATAGCAGCCCCTTTGCTATAATATCGCCCCGTCTTGATTCTATATTATTCCTTTTAATTCCTGATATTCTAGGGTTCGCATGAGTACAAAATTTATCTTCGTAACTGGCGGGGTTGTTTCTTCGTTGGGTAAGGGTATTGCAGCAGCGTCATTAGCCGCTATTTTAGAAGCACGTGGTCTTAACGTGACTATTTTAAAGCTGGATCCTTACATTAACGTTGACCCAGGCACTATGAGCCCAATTCAGCACGGTGAAGTATTTGTAACTGAAGACGGTGCAGAGACTGACCTTGACTTAGGTCACTATGAGCGTTTCATCCGTACCAAGATGACTAGCCGCAACAACTTCACACAAGGTCGTGTTTATGAAGATGTATTACGACGTGAGCGTCGTGGTGAGTACCTTGGTGCAACAATTCAGGTTATTCCACACATCACAAACGACATTAAGCAACGTGTATACGACGGTGCTGAAGGTCGCGATGTAGCAATCGTTGAAATTGGCGGTACAGTTGGTGACATCGAGTCACAACCATTTTTAGAAGCAATTCGTCAGCTTGGCACTGAAATTGGCCGTGAGCGCGCATTGTTTATCCACCTAACGCTAGTGCCATTCTTAGGCCCTGCAGGTGAAGTTAAAACTAAGCCAACACAACATTCAGTAAAAGAATTACGTTCGATTGGTATTCAACCAGATATCTTGATCTGTCGTTCTGATCGTAAATTACCAAATAACGAGCGCGCGAAGATCGCACTTTTCACTAACGTTGAAGAGAAAGCTGTTATTTCATTACCAGACGTAGAAAGCATCTATAAGATCCCTGCGTTACTTAAGTCACAAGAATTAGATAACTTCGTATGTCGTCGTTTCTATCTTGAGTGCCCAGAAGCAGATTTATCAGAGTGGGAACAAGTGTTATACCAAGAGTCTAACCCAACAGGTGAAGTGACAATTGGTATGGTTGGTAAGTACATCGAACTACCAGATGCATATAAATCAGTAAACGAAGCATTAAAGCATGCAGGTCTGAAAAACCGTTTAACTGTGAACATCGAATACGTTGATTCACAAGACTTAGAAAGCAAAGGTACTGAGTTACTCTCTCATCTTGATGCTATCTTAGTTCCAGGTGGCTTCGGCGGCCGTGGTGTTGAAGGTAAGATCTTAGCGGCTAAATATGCACGTGAAAATAAAGTTCCTTACTTAGGCATTTGTTTAGGTATGCAAGTAGCGCTTATTGAATATGCGCGTAACGTTGCAGGCCTTGAAGATGCAAACTCAACAGAGTTTAACGCTAAATCAGCACACCCAGTTGTTGGTTTAATCACTGAATGGCAAGATGCTGACGGTAACGTTGAAATCCGTGATGAGCAATCTGACCTAGGTGGTACTATGCGTTTAGGTGCACAGAAGTGTCATTTAACACCAGGTTCTAAAGTAAGCGAAGTGTACGGTAGTGACGAGATTGTTGAGCGTCACCGTCACCGTTACGAAGTGAATAATCACTACGTAGAGCAGCTTGAAAAAGCAGGCTTAAGTTTCACTGGTTTATCTGAAGATAAGAAACTAGTCGAAATTATCGAGAATAAAGATCACCCTTGGTTTATTGCCGCGCAATTCCACCCGGAATTCACGTCAACACCACGTGATGGTCACCCGCTATTTGAAGGGTTTGTTGCAGCTGCACACACTCACCAAAAAGCGTCATCGTAATTTAAATAGGCCGTGCTTTATGCACGGCTTATTTGTTTTAAAAAGCCAGCAGGAATAAAGCTGGCACTAACTCACCATTTTCGGGAAAAGAGGAATCAAGATGTCAGAAATCGTAAAAGTGATTGGTCGCGAAATCATGGACTCGCGTGGTAACCCAACTGTTGAAGCTGATGTACATTTAGCTGATGGTTCATGGGGCCGTGCTGCAGCACCATCTGGTGCATCAACAGGTACTCGCGAAGCGCTTGAATTACGTGATGGTGATAAAGCACGTTACCTAGGTAAAGGTGTTTTAAAAGCAGTAGGCTATATCAATAACGAAATCGCTGAAGCGCTTAAAGGCCAAAACGCAGTTGACCAAAAAGCTGTTGACCAAGTAATGCTTGACTTAGATGGTACTGAAAACAAAGAAAAACTAGGTGCTAACGCTATCTTAGCTGTGTCTTTAGCAACAGCTAAAGCGGCTGCAAACTCAAAAGGCGTTGAGCTTTATGAGCACATCGCAGACCTAAACGGCACGCCAGGTGTTTACTCAATGCCATTACCTATGATGAACATCATCAATGGTGGTGAGCACGCTGATAACTCTGTTGATATTCAAGAGTTCATGATCCAACCAGTTGGTGCTTCAAACTTCCGTGAAGCGTTACGTATGGGCGCTGAAGTTTTCCACAGCTTAGCAAAAGTACTTAAAGCTGAAGGTCACTCTACATCAGTAGGTGATGAAGGTGGTTTTGCTCCTAACCTTGAATCAAACGAAGCGGCACTTGCTGCAATCAAGGTAGCTGTTGCAAATGCAGGTTATGAGCTTGGTAAAGATATCACTCTAGCTCTAGACTGTGCGGCATCTGAGTTCTACGACAAAGAAGCGAATATCTACGACCTTAAAGGCGAAGGTAAAAAATTCACTTCTGAAGAATTCAACCACTTCCTTAAAGGCCTTACTGAGCAATACCCAATTGTTTCAATTGAAGACGGCTTAGATGAGTCTGATTGGGATGGTTTCGCACACCAAACACAACTAATTGGCGACAAAGTACAATTAGTAGGTGACGATTTGTTCGTAACTAACACTAAGATCTTAAAGCGTGGTATTGATAACGGTATTGCTAACTCAATCCTAATCAAGTTCAACCAAATCGGTTCATTAACTGAAACGCTTGCTGCTATCAAAATGGCTAAAGACGCTGGCTTCACAGCTGTTATCTCACACCGTTCAGGTGAAACTGAAGATGCGACAATTGCTGATTTAGCAGTAGGTACTGCAGCTGGTCAAATCAAAACGGGTTCATTAAGCCGTTCTGATCGTATTGCTAAGTACAACCAATTACTTCGCATTGAAGAAGTATTAGGTGAAAAAGCACCTTACAACGGTCTTAAAGAGGTTAAAGGTCAGTAATCTGGCTTAGCTCATCAAGACTTTAAAAAACCTCCTTCGGGAGGTTTTTTTATAGCTGAAATTGTTGTTTTAGGATTTCGCCAGTAAAGCTGGTTTTTAGATAAAAGCCGCGAGGTAAGGTTTGTATTATCTGGCCATTTGGGCCAATAGCGTCAGTCAGCGCCTTACTGTTGGCTGCTTTTGGCCTTATTTGCATTACATCGCCTAAATGCCCTGAAATTTCATCCACGCGACCAAGGGCGATTAGCTCCATTTGTTCTTCCCAATCACGCTGTAAAAGGGCATCTTGCTCTGCACTTGGCTGCCATAAAAAGCCACTGCCTATGGTACGGTGAAAAGGTAGTATCTCGCGCTCGCCTAAAATCGGTAACCACAAAACATGATTCAACTTTTTACGAACCGTGCTTTGCTGCCAAGTCATTCCGGTTACATTTAAAAGTGGCGTGACTGAAACAAAGGTTGTTTCGAGTGGTTTGCCTTTAAATGAAATAGGTAGGGTTTTTAGCTCAATGCCTAACTCTTCAAAATCAGGTGTTGGCTTTGAGCCTGCTGTTGCACCAAGTACATATTCGATAAGTTGCCCGGTCCAGCCTTTTTCACGAAGTAAATCGTCAGGGGTTTTGAACTGATATTGCTCGGCTAGCTGCCCTAGGGTGAGGCCAGCAATATCATCAACACGTTGCATTAATTCGTTTATAGAAGCGGGTTTTATTGGTCGCATAAGGCGTTTATTTGATTGTCTAATTAACCGTATCATGATAGCAAATGCGTGCCTTAGTGGATATCTTTGTGTTTGGGTGTTTTTTGCGCACGTTAAGGGTGGGCTAAAAATAATCAGTTTTATTTTCGATGGTTTGGTTGTAACTAACTGATATTAAATTAATTTAATGTTTTTTTATGTTGTTTCTATTTCATTAATTAAACAGTTGTTTGTATAAATACAGATATATAAACATGTTTATCCACAGTTTCTGTGGAGAAAGTGGATATTTCAACTGTGGATTGTGGATTTGTTTGCAATTTAGGCATGATTTATAAAAGTTATGCACAAGCTGTGGGTAAGGTGATAAAAATACGGTTGTAAATAGTTATTTTAATCAAACAGCACATTTTTATAATAATTACTTCGTAACACCTTGATTAAACATGTTTGTTAAAAAATAATTTTTCAATCTAATTTAGGCTTAGGTGTAAAGTGTTTGCTGTATCGCAGGTTATGTGGAACAATCAATAAAAATCGACTTACAAATGAGGCACTAAGGTGATTGATGCCGAAGGTTTTCGTGCCAATGTCGGAATTGTAATTTGCAATAATCAGGGACAAGTATTTTGGGCTCGTCGCTATGGTCAGCACTCTTGGCAATTTCCCCAAGGTGGTGTTGATGACGGCGAAACAGCAGAGCAAACCATGTACAGAGAATTACACGAAGAAGTGGGCTTGCTTCCTGAAGACGTTGAGATCGTCGCAAGTTCTAAACATTGGTTACGCTATAAATTACCCAAACGTTTAATTCGCAGAGACTCAAGTCCTGTGTGTATTGGGCAAAAACAAAAATGGTTTTTACTGAAACTTCGTTGTAAAGATGAAGATGTAGATTTACTTAAAACTCATCACCCCGAGTTTGATGATTGGCGATGGGTGAGTTATTGGTATCCGGTTAGGCAAGTTGTTTCGTTTAAGCGCGATGTATATCGTCGAGTAATGAAAGAGTTTGCTCCGTTTGCAATGCCGTTTAATAAACGAGAGCAACACAAAGATCATTGGCGACATAAACGATAAGGGCAACCTTATTTAAATCAAAGGAGCAGCATCATGTTAGCCACGCTCAGATCAATTGCTGAGGCAGTGTCGCAACAGGCGGACTTAAATAGTGCGCTGGGGTGTTTTGTGCAAATGGTAAAAGATGCCATGCAAACACAGTGCTGCTCGATTTATTTTGCAGATTATAGCCAAGATAACTTTGTATTGATGGCCACCCAAGGCCTCAACCCAGATGCAGTGGGTAAGTTTCGTATAGGTTTTACCGAAGGCCTCGTGGGTCTTGTTGCTCAGCGTGAAGAGCCTATCAATATTGCTTTTGCTAAGTCTCACCCTCGTTTTAAACTCTCACCTGAAGTTAATGAAGAAGGCTATAACGCATTTTTGTCAGTGCCAGTCGTGCACCAGAAAAAGGTTTTAGGCGTTATTGTTGTTCAACAAAAACTAGCCCGTGTTTTTAGCCCTGACGAGGAATCATTCTTAATTACGCTCTCGGCCCAGCTAGCTTCTCAGTTAGCTCATGCAGAAATAAAAGAAATATTACGCGTCGATGAGTTTTCACACCAAACCTCAGTACTAAAAGGGGTATCAAGTGCGCCAGGTATTGCCATAGGTGAAGCCTTTGTGGTGATCCCTAAACTTGACTTTAGTTCTATTGAACTGCAAAAAGACGACGATGTGAGCACCCAGCGTAAGCTATTTACCCAAGCTGTGGCTGCGACGCGTAACGAGTTTAATACCTTATCTATGACTCTGAGCGACTCTATTCCGCAAGAAGCGCTGGCGGTATTTGATGTTTATCAGCAGTTACTTGATGCCAAAAGTCTTGGTCAAAATGTTGAAGCGCAATTACAACAAGGCTGGAATGCTAAAAGCGCCCTGAAAATTGTAATTGAGAAATTAGTGACTCAATTCAATGCCATGCAAGACCCTTACATTAAAGAGCGTGCTGTTGATGTTAAAGATATTGGTTTGCGAGTCTTACACCATTTAGTTAATACTGAGCATGCGGCAAAACCTTACCCTAAAGACACTATTTTAATTGCCGGTACATTAACTCCCGCAATGCTTGCTGAAGTACCTAAAGGGCATCTTGCTGGGGTTGTGAGTGTTAATGGTGCAGCAAATAGCCATGCTTCAATTTTAACTCGTGCTATGGGGATCCCTGCAATTTGGGGCATTGAAGATGTGCCGTTATTGCAGTTTGAAGGCAAGCAAATGATTTTAGATGCCTATGCAGGGCGTTTATATATTTCTCCTTCACAAATGCTGCAAGAGGAATACAGTCAGCTCAAATATCAAGAAGCCTTATTGAACGACCGCTTTGTAGCAGAGCAAAACCTAGATGCCATCACTAAAGATGGCGAACACATTAGCTTATTACTTAACGCGGGTCTCGAATTAAATACCGAGCATGACAATAAGCCATTTTGCGATGGGGTAGGTCTTTATCGCACCGAAGCCTGGTTTATGCAAAAAGGCCAATTTCCTTCACAGTCAGAACAAGAAAGCTGGTATCGCGAAGTGCTTACTAGTTACCATCCTAATCCTGTGGTGATGCGTACACTCGATATTGGTGGCGATAAAGTTTTAGATTACTTCAATATAACAGAAGAAAATCCATTTTTAGGTTGGCGTGGTATTCGCGTGACCTTAGATCACCCAGAGCTATTTTTAGATCAGCTCAAGGCAATGTTAAAAGCCAATATTGGTTTGGGTAATTTAAAAATCATGCTGCCGATGATCAGCGGCTCCGAGGAAGTCGATGAATCGTTAAAATTGCTCGAACAAGCCTACTTTGAGTTAAGTGAACAATATCCTGAACAAGCCATTGAGCGCCCTGAAATTGGCGTGATGTTAGAAGTACCTTCGAGTGTATTTATGCTTGAAGAGTGGTCGCAAAAAGTCGATTTTTGCTCTGTAGGTAGCAACGATTTAACCCAGTATATGCTGGCAGTTGATCGCTCTAATGCCCGCGTTGCTGAGCTATTTAACCCTTATCACCCAAGTGTACTTAGAGTGCTGTTAAAAATAGCACAAGAGTGTCAGCAACATGAGTTGCCATTTAGTTTGTGTGGTGAGTTAGGCGGCGACCCAGAAGGCGCTTTACTGCTCATTGCGATGGGTTATCGAAGCTTGAGCATGAACTACGCTTCGATTAGTAAAATTAAGTTTGTGCTTAGGCGATTAAATGTCAGTGATATGGAAAAGTTACTTGCAGAGTGCTTATTACAACCAACGGCAAAGCATGTACTTAGGTTGACACGTAACTTTATGATCGAACATCAACTCGGTGAGCTTTTTTACACCCCAAGCCAAGGTCAATCATAAGGGAAAATTGTGCTGTGAAGCACCTATACCCAAGCCATCTCAAGATGTAGAATTCAGCGTTTCACAGGTGCTTAATATCAAGGCGTTACTTTGCAAGAATGGCAGTCCCTTTTAAGAAGTAACAACGATGAGAGTAAGTGCCTGTGAAGCGCCCAAAGGGTTGGTTTAAAAGCGATTTATACTGCGTTATTGATCTTAACAATAGAACCACTATTACTTGCAATCAATGCCTTGCCTAAATCGCTTTTAATTCCAACTGAAACTCGCATCTTGAGGTGGTTTGGGTATATATATTAGTTTAGTATATGTATATAACAAATTGAATATATGAGTGTGCTATGCATGACGTAATACTTTTAATGGTGTACTGCGCAATTTTGGGCAGCGTGGTTGGATTTTTAGCAGGATTATTAGGTATTGGTGGCGGTCTGATTATCGTGCCGGTACTTAGTGCGCTATTAGTGTCGTTTAATGTTGCCGACCCAAGCCATGTATTAGTTATCGCGATAGCAACCTCGTTAGCATCCATTATTTTTACCTCGACTTCTTCAGCCCTTGCTCATCATCGTAATGCTAACGTGCCATGGGAAATTGCTCCTTGGGTTATGACTGGCGTTGGCCTTGGCGCATTGATCAGTGGCTTTGCAGCAAGCTTTATCCCAGAGCAGCTACTGCGCTTTGTTTTTGCCGGTAGCGTGGTGTTTATCGCGCTCAGAATGGTGTTATCGACACGAAAAAAAGCAGCCAGTGAAAAGCCGCTGCCATCAGGGCCTATTCTTGGCTTTTTATGTGCCATAATGGGGGCGCTGTCAGGACTAATTGGTATTGGTGGCGGGGCGCTTATTGTGCCGCTACTGCATTATTTTTCTGTTGATATTAAAAAGGCCATTGGTTGTGCTGCTGCATGTGGTATTGTCATTGCGCTGTTCGGCTCGGTGGGTTACGTATCTGCCGGGTGGCAATTAACATCTTTCAGTGATGGATTTGCCGGATTTGTGTATTTACCTGCGTTAGTGGGGATTGTGGTTACCTCGTCGCTCATTGCGCCAATAGGTGCCAAGGCCACGCATTACTTGCCTGTGGCAACAATAAAAAAAGTATTCGCGCTATTACTTGTCATAATTGCGCTTAAAATGGTGTTTAGTTAAAGGTTTTTATTTTTATGGCTCTTCAATTTCCAGATATCGATCCGGTTATTTTTTCGGTAGGCCCGCTCAGCGTACGTTGGTACGGTTTAATGTATTTAATTGGTTTTGCTTTGGCGATGTGGCTTGCTAATCGTCAAGCAGAAAAACCAAACTCAGGTTGGACAAAAGAACAAGTTAGTGACTTATTATTTTACGGCATGCTCGGGGTAATACTCGGTGGCCGTATTGGTTATGTATTGTTTTATCAGTTCAGCTACTTTATTGAAAACCCACTGTATTTATTCAGAATTGACCAAGGTGGTATGTCGTTCCATGGCGGTACGCTAGGTGTGATTACAGCCATTGCTATTTTTGCCTGGACACGTAAAAAATCATTATTTGAAGTGGGCGATTTTGTAGTGCCACTGGTGCCGCTTGGTTTACTAGCCGGACGTATTGGTAACTTTATTAATGGCGAACTATGGGGCCGAGTGACTGATGTACCTTGGGCGTTTATTTTCCCATCAGGGGGCCCAGAGCCTCGTCATCCATCACAATTATACGAAGCCTTTTTAGAAGGTTTGGTGCTGTTCTTAATCTTACAATGGTTTATTAAAAAGCCTCGTCCAGCGGGAAGTGTTGCTGGGGTGTTCTTACTTGGCTATGGCGTGTTTAGATTTATTGTTGAATATTTCCGTGAGCCAGATGCTCATTTAGGTTTATTCGCAGGCTTTATCTCGATGGGGCAAATACTGTCATTGCCGATGGTAATTGGTGGCCTTGGTTTGTTAATATGGGCCTATAAAAAGCCGCAACACAGCGTGGCAAGTAAAGCATAACAAGAGCAAATCAATGAAACAGTATTTAGATTTATGTCAGCGCATTGTTGACGAAGGTGTGTGGGTTGAGAACAAACGCACTGGTACCAAGTGTTTAACCGTTATTAATGCCGATCTTGAATATGATGTGGCAAATAATAAGTTTCCGCTAATAACAACGCGCAAGAGCTTTTACAAAGCGGCGATAGCGGAGTTACTTGGTTATTTACGTGGTTACGACAGCGCTGCACAGTTTCGTGATATCGGCTGTATGACTTGGAATGCTAACGCAAACGAAAACAAAGCTTGGCTAGAAAACCCACATCGCCGTGGTGAAGATGATATGGGTCGAGTGTATGGTGTGCAAGGCCGCAGTTGGCAACGTCCGGATGGCAGCCACCTTGATCAACTTAAAAAAGTTATCGATAACTTATCAAAAGGGATTGATGATCGCGGTGAAATCGTCACTTTTTATAACCCAGGTGAGTTTGAGTTAGGCTGTTTACGCCCTTGTATGCACACGCACACCTTTTCTTTGTTGGGCGATACTCTATACTTAACATCATACCAACGTAGCTGCGATGTGCCGCTGGGTTTGAACTTTAATCAAATTCAATGTTTTGTGTTACTTGCATTAGTTGCGCAAATAACTGGTCACAAGCCGGGTAAGGCGTATCATAAAATAGCGAATGCGCATATTTATGAAAACCAACTTGAGTTGATGCGTGATGTGCAGCTTAAGCGTGAGCCTTTCGCGTCGCCAGAATTAAAAATAAACCCAAACATTAAATCACTAGAAGACATTGAAACCTGGGTTACAAAAGATGATTTTGAAGTAGTCGGTTATCAGTGTCACGATGCAATTAAGTATCCGTTTTCAGTGTAAGAACAATAAAATTTAAGGAGAAATCAATGAAAGCTGTGATCCCAGTTGCTGGTCTTGGCACGCGTATGTTACCTGCAACAAAAGCAATTCCTAAAGAAATGCTTCCTATTGTTGACCGCCCGTTGATTCAGTACGTTGTAAATGAAGCAATTTCAGCAGGAATTAAAGAAATTGTTTTAGTAACGCATTCAAGTAAAAACTCAATTGAAAACCACTTTGATACCAGTTTTGAGTTAGAAGCTACGCTTGAAAAACGTGTAAAGCGCCAATTACTTGCAGAAGTACAATCAATTTGTCCGAAAGATGTAACAATTATTCAAGTTCGTCAGGGTGAAGCGAAAGGTCTCGGCCATGCTATTAACTGTGCAGCTCCTATCATTGGTAATGAACCGTTTGTTGTTATCTTACCGGATGTGATCATCGATGATGTAGCAAGCGACCTTAAAAAAGATAACTTAGCTGAAATGATCCAGCGTTTTGAAAGTACGGGTGAAAGCCAGATTATGGTTGAACCTGTGCCACAAAACGAAGTTGATAAGTTTGGTGTAGTAGATTTAGGTGATGTAAAAATCAATCAAGGTGAGAGCGCTGCTATTTTAAACATGGTTGAAAAGCCTCCAGTTGATCAAGCGCCATCAAATCTTGCTGTTGTGGGTCGTTATGTATTGAGTAAAAATATTTGGCCATTACTTGCAAAAACCCCAGCAGGCGCTGGCGACGAAATTCAATTAACAGATGCCATTGCCATGTTAATGGAAAAAGAAATTGTTGATGCCTACTCAATGAAAGGTAAAAGCCATGACTGTGGCAGCAAAATTGGTTATTTAAAAGCTATTGTAGAATTTGCACTACGCCGTGATGAATTCAAAGACGAGCTTACAGATTTCATAAAGTCGCTGGTTAAATAAGTAATGCAAACCATCTAGTTAAAAATTATGTAAAAAAAGTGCCTATATGGCACTTTTTTATTATTTACATAAACCTTACAATTGCCGATGATTACCCAATAAAGGATTTTTCTGATATACCTTTGTCTTAACACATTGTTACTATTGAATGTAAATTAATTGTTTCGTGTATATTTCATCTATAGTTGTTCTCCAGTAAATAACTAAAACAAAAAGTAATAGACGAAACGTTAATACGTTAGTGGTTACGGCTTATATCTCAAATTATCTTTTAAGTGTTGATGTACAGGTAAGTACTAACAGTGTGTTCTTCTTTGGATAAGAAGTTGTTTTTTAATGGTACTTTAAAGAATCCTGATTATGAAATGTTGCTCAAAGCTTTTACGTTACAGTTTATACCTCGTGGTGTTACTAGCTGTATCTGGTTGCAGTCATAATTCATTGTCTTATATCTTTGAAAATAAAACTCTAAACTTAGATTTTTCCTCTCTTTTAAGTAAAGCGTTCAGTCAGCCAAGTACTTATCATGTGCAAATACCAGCGAGCCCTGACAGAGTAACCACAAACTATAAATCAGTTGGAAATATTCAGCAGACCCCAGATAAAGAACTTAGCTCTGTGCCAGAGTCATCGACAAACACTGAGCTTTCTAATCATAGTTATAGTTTTGCTTTACAGCTTATGTCTGTTGAATCTGAACAAGGTCTGGCTTATTCATTTAAAAAAATGGTTAGGCGTGCCCCAAGCATCTTTCAAGGTAAACCGATACTCAATGTTGAAGTAGCACAGGTAAATGAGCATACTTATTATCGCCTTAAATTTGGCCGCTATAAGTATTTAAAGAATGCAAAGGCTGACTGTGAAGCAGTTAAGCGGCAAGGTATTGATTGCTGGGTTAGCAATTACACAAATAACCGAGTTTATTTTTAGTTTAAAACTTTCATCCTACAGCTGGCATTTTTATTGCTGAATTTAAGTCTATTTTTTAGAGTCGACGTCATCATGCACTTTTCTAGTTTCTCCAAATACCTTTTGATAATCATCTGCCTCACAGCTCTACCAGCATGCATGATGAGCCAAGAACAAAGCCAGCCAGTATATAATGAGCAGTTAGTGCAACAATCATCAATGCAGTCACAAAGTTCAGCTGTTGAAGTACATAAAGCTGCAGAGTCTGGAGTGCAGTTAGGTTTATATCTAACACCTAATAAAGTAGCTCACCGTGTTTTAGAGCTAAAGCGTGACTATCCTGATATCATGCATGGTCTAGATTTTCGCTTTAAACAACGTGATCAAAAAGGCGTAACCTTGTATGGATTAAGAGCTGGCCCATTTGCAAACTATACTCAAGCCACTGCATTTTGTGAGATTGTTAAAAAAGTAGGGCAGACTTGTGTTACAGCCCATTTTGTTGGGCAGACGCTGTAGCATTTGAACTAAATAACAATCAGCAGCTAGATATTAAAAGAGGCCTTAAAGCAAAAAGACTAGCTCATAGCATATATCAGAGCCTCTTGTTTCACGATTATCTTGGTATATCCCGTTTATAATAATACTTAGGCATAATTATTGCTTTGTACTTACTAAGTTTAGTGAGGATGGCAATTATGCGCCTGTTATTTTATTCAGTTTTTTTAGTGTTGGTGGGTTGTAGCTTAACTGAAGAGCCACAAAAAACGCCCCCTAGAGAAACCCCAAAATCGCCGATGGCACCTTATACGGTGCATCAATACGTTGCTGATTTAAGTAGTCAGCTGAGCCGTATTCAAGGCCCTTACAAAGGCAATGCACGTATTGCTGTGACCAGTTTCTACATGGCTGATGGCTTAGGTACTGATTTAGCTGAAGATCAGGGCAGTGGCTTGAGTCAGCAAATTCAAGAAAGTTTATTAACGCAATTTACTCAGCTTGGTTTTCATACCATTGAGTATCGATTAGAAAATACTTTAAATTTGCAGCAATCGGCCGATAGTGTACTTAGTCGTGATGTAAATACCTTACGTCAACGTCAGAATATTGACTTTGTTATTACCGGCACACTGACGCGGCAACAACATGCCTACATAGTAAATGCCCGATTAGTGAATACCAAAGATCTGCGAATTGTGTCAGCAGCAAGCACTGAGATCCCTATCAATGTAATGTGGGGCGCTGAAAAAGTTCAGCAACGTGATGGCCAGTTGTATCGAAGCGAATATTAAGAGGAACTCATTTAATGAAACGTTTAATTTTAACTTTATGTTTGCCTTTTGGCTTTGGTTGCTCATCAATGTTAACTGGTGATGTAACACAACACGATAATGATCCTCAGTTAGCTGCGCAAAGAGAAGTCGCCGCGCCACATAGTAACGACAGTGTGTTTCAAACCAATCAGGCGGTGATGAATAACAGCACCTTTACAGCAGCACCAACGCGTAAAAATATTAATCACTATGTGCGTGGCATCATGCAGGATCTTGTTGAAAACTTGCAATATGTTAGCGATAGCACGCCGGTTGCTGTTTCAAGCTTCATATACCTTGATGCAGATTACAACTCAACGAATTTGCTAGGTAATCAAATTGCCGAAAGCTTCATTCATGAGCTTCACGCATTTGGTGTACCTGTCATTGATTTTAAAACCACTGATTATATGCGTGTCACGCCAACTGGTGACTATGTTTTCAGTCGTGATTATTTAGAGCTAAGCCAAGATCAAAACTTCAATTATGTATTGGCAGGTACTTTGGTTAATCATCAAAGTGGTGTGCTCGTGAATGCTCGGATTGTTGGTTTAGCAAGCAAAGCAGTTGTAGGGTCAGCGCAAGGTTTTATCCCGCAATCAGTGGTTGATGCCCTTGATAGTACCAACCGCAGTGATGGTATTACACTAAAACAAGCAAGTGAGTAAGCTATGAAAGGTTTTATTTTAGCATCGTTAACGCTCGCACTATCTGGCTGCCAATTGCTGCCAGAGCAATCAGCAGAGCCGCAAAATACAGCTCAAAATGTACCTGCATCAGCAAATACTCAAGTCGATTACGTTGCTATGCTACAAGCGCTTGAACAAAATGATATGCAGCAGGATAACGCTAACCATCGTTTATTTGTGCCTTATCAACATCATAAAACCGTTGTTAATTATGTCGAGCAAATGGCGCTTGAGCTAGTAGATACTATGCAACAAGAGAGTGAGTTAGGCATTGCCATTACTAGCTTTGTTGATTTAGATGCAAGCCTAAAAAGCAGCTCACAACTTGGTAATCAACTCTCTGAAACAATGATGCACCAGCTGCAAAAATTTGGATTTGGCGTTGTTGATTTTAAAGCGATGGATATCATTAGTGTGACCTCACGTGGTGATTTTGTGATGTCGCGAGATGTAGAAGAGTTAGCCGAGCGTCGCATCGCGAGCCATGTACTTACAGGCACGCTGATATACCGCCCTAATGGTGTAGAAGTGAATGCACGAGTAATTAATTTAAACTCAAAGTTGGTTATTGCCAGCGCACAAAAAGTGATCCCTTATTTTGTGCTAAAAAATGAGTCAATCAAATCAGCAACGGCTAGCGTTAACTAACCTCATTACTTTGCCAATCGACTTACTCAAAAGTCGATTGGTTTATTCTCTTGATTACCAAAGCCTTAGACCGTTATACTTTTAGTTACAAGTTACAAGTTACAAGTTACAAGTTACAAGTTACAAGTTACAAGTTACAAGTTACAAGCTTTCCCTCAGCTTTTGAGTGGCCTCTTAGTTAAATGGATATAACGGCCCCCTCCTAAGGGGCAGTTACAGGTTCGATTCCTGTAGGGGCTACCAATAAAATCAATGACTAGTCGTGTTCTTCTCCTTTGTAGCATATGTGTAGCGTTAAAGTTCCGAATAGATTGCTTCAATCAATATCCGATAAGTTTGAGTGTTCTATAAAATCATAGCGATCTCTAAAGTTGCACACTCTTCTTATCCAGTAGTTTGTTTTATTGGTTTTAAGTGCTGCTTATATTTTGCTCACTCAATACTATGTCTATTTTTAGTAATTAAAATCAATTCATTTTTCGTATTCTTTCCTGTTTTTCTTGCTGTTTAGTTGAAATTTAAACTAATCATTATTTTGCAGATTAGTTTTAACCTTGGCCTATATAGGTGACAGGTTCTAACTACTTACTGTGGCTAAAAACAGAATAAGGATATTGATATGTTGATTATTACGAATAGAAACATAAATAAATCAAACTTTAAAAATGGCGTAGGCGATCACAATGCTTTTGGTGACTACGCAAACGCAAAAGGACCTAATGAAGTTAGGCTCGCTCATGCAGATAAAGTAGAGGGAGTATGGCAAGTGCGACTAGTCACTGAGCCATCTAAAATAACTCAGAATAATATTCCTTCTAAAAAAGCATTTGCAGAAGTTCGTGAACGGCTCACTTCCTCAGGTAAAAATTGCGTTTTTTTTGTACATGGCTTTAATCAAAGCTTTTATAAGAACTTAGAAAAGTCATTAGCATTAGAAAAAGAGCATGGGGTTGAGGTTGTTGTTTTTTCTTGGCCCTCTAATCCTGGAGGTTTTAAGACAAAAGAATACCGAAGCGCTAAGAGAAATGCACAGGCATCAGTTGGTGCTTTGGATGCTACGTTGGAAAAGTTAGGCCAATACATGAAAGAACCGTTTAATAAAGAGGCCCTTAAGGCATGCGATATTAAATTTACCTTTATGACTTACAGTTTGGGGAATTACTTGTTTCAGAATTACGTTATCAACGCTTTATACGAAGCTGAAACAAGAATGTTTGATAACGTTGTATTGTGCCAAGCTGATGTTGATAACGCAGGTCATCAACATTGGGTCAATAATATAGAAGCTGGAAAACGAGTTTATATTACGATCAATGAAAATGATTGGGTCCTAAAATGGTCTGATGCGAATTTTCAAAAAGATCGGTTAGGAAGAACTGCTAGGAATTTGGTCGCTTCAAATGCTTTTTATTTTGACTTTACTGGCGGTCCAAATGTAGGAAAAACTCATGGCCTCTTCTATGAAAAGACAAATGATGTAGTTAAATCATTTTTTACAACTGTTTTAAATGGCGGTAGAGGTGAGGAGACTGATGGCTTAGTTTTTGATAGTAGGTTGAACGCTTATAGATTTTAGCTCTAAAATGAGGCTATTATTTTTTTAATAGCCTCATTAAAATTAACCCGTTACTTTTTCAAGCTCGCCTGTGCGCCATGGTTCAATGATGATTTTGATATGGTCGTTTGGTTTAAATAAGGTATCAAATGCACCTTGTACGCCGTCTATGCCGACTTTACCAGTACGCATTTTTTGCCATGCAATTTTGCCTGACGCGATGTTCTCAAGTGATTGTGCAAACTCTTCTGGCTGGTAGTAATAAGAGAAAATAAGGTCTAACTCTTTCACTGTGGCATAGGCAAAGTTAACGTTTAGTGGCGCGGTATGTACACCTGTTACAATGATTTTTGCTTTTGCTGGTGCACGTAAAATGTAGTCGTTCAATAAGCGGCTTACACCGGCACATTCAAAAATAACGACCTTGTTGTTACCCGCAAGTGCTGCGGCTTTAGCAACTTCATCATCTGCCATAGGGTTAACATATTCTGTAGCGCCAAATTCAAGGGCAATTTGTTTTTTGCTCTCTTGTGGATCAGAGGCAACGATGTGTTTTACGCCTTGAAGCTTTAACGCGGCAATCGCTGCAAGGCCAATTGGGCCACAGCCAACCACAATAGCTACGTCATCATTATTCATTTGTGCGCGGTTCACTGCGTGCAGGCCAACAGCAAGTGGTTCTGTAATGGCTGCCGCTTCTGATGGAACAGCATCAGGAATAGGTAATAGCAAGGCTTCATCAACAATAAAGTATTCAGAATAGGCACCATATAGCCCTGGGGTTACACCTACGCCAGCGCCGCCAGCAGAAAGTAAAATTGGCACTGAGGTTACACGGGTGCCTTTAGCTAATTCGCCTTTAGTATTTGGACCGTAGCTAACAATTTCTGCCGCGTACTCATGGCCTAATAATACTTCTTGGTCATCGCCTGCATCTTTAGCCATGATGCCAAGGTTTTTATAGATATCGAATACATCGCTGGTGTGGCGGGTTATATGAATATCAGAACCGCAAATGCCGCAAGCTAGGCTTTTTACCAGTACTTGGCCGGGTCCAGGTGTAGGGATATCAATTTGTTTTACATGCAGCTTGCCATTTTGCATGGCAACAGAATTCATTTGGCTCATATGTGTGTCCTCAATTCACCTTATTTGTGAATTATTAGACTAAAGTAAAGCACCTGCCTTAATCTTGACTTTTTGCGACAAAAATACAGCTTATTACGACATGTCTGTTTATAAACTGCTCATTGTGGAATCTTTAAAGTAAAAACCCTTAAAGTGATAAGGGTTTTTACTTTATTAAGTCTTAGCCGAAGTAGGCTGTATTGAGGTATAAATGAGTTAAAACACCAGCAAAGTAACCTAGTAAAATGACCGGCGACCATTTTAAGTGGCTATTAAAGGTGTATATCCCTCGCGCTTGACCCATTAGTGCAACTCCTGCCGCAGAGCCAATTGATAACAGGCTGCCACCAATTCCTGCTGTTAGCGTAATAAGCAGCCATTGACCGTGCGACATGTCAGGCATCATTTGTAACACTGCAAACATCACTGGAATGTTATCTACTACCGCTGACATTAAACCAAGAATAACGTTCGCACCGGTAGCAGACCAGTTGTTATAAAGTAAATCAGAAAGTAGCGCTAAGTAGCCGATAAACCCTAAGCCACCAACACAAATAACGATGCCATAGAAGAACAAGAGCGTGTCCCACTCGGCTCTCGATACACGGCTAAATACATCAAAAGGAACAACATTACCTAAGCGAGATAAGCGCTCTTTGTCGCCTTCACGCTCTGCCATGGCGCGTTTTCTGGCAAGAGAGCCGGGGAGTGTCACGCGTAAGAAGTAACCAAAAAACTGTAAATAGCCAAGACCCATCATCATGCCCACAACCGGTGGTAAACCAAAGGCGGTTTTTAGCACCACGGCGGTGAGTATTGTCAGTAAGAATAAGCACAATATGCGAAGCGCACCGCGTTTAAGTTCAATATCTTCATCGGCCGTATCCGGGTGACGGTTATTGATAAATAAAGACATAACAAATGCAGGAATAATATAGCTGACTAAAGCTGGTAGGAATAAAACAAAAAACTCGGTAAAGGCAACAACATCGGCTTGCCAAACCATCAGTGTCGTGATGTCACCAAACGGGCTGAATGCGCCACCGGCATTTGCGGCTATTACAATATTGACGCACGACATAGCAATGAAGCGGTTATCATTTGCTGCTACCTTCATTACCACTGCACATAAAAGTAGGGCGGTCGTTAAGTTATCGGCTACAGGTGAAATACAAAATGCCAGTACACCGCTTATCCAAAATAATTGTTTGTAGCTAAAGCCCCTCGCAACCAGCCAGCTTCTTAGGCCATCAAATAAACGACGCTCTTCTAGGGCGTTGATATAGGTCATCGCAACGAGCAAAAATAGCATTAACTCCGAAAATTCTAACAAGGCGTGACGAAATGCGTCGGTGCTAAGATCAGATAAGTTTTGTGCACTGTACTGCCAAGCAATAAGGGTCCAAATAATCCCGGCTGCAACCAATACGGGTTTTGATTTGCGTAAGTGAATTTTTTCTTCGAGTATGACGAGCACATAAGCAAAGATAAAAATAACAAGGCAGATAATGCCAACAGGATGGGTGAGTAAATCGATAGTACCAGTTGACGCAGCATGAGCTTGGCCACCGAAACATAGCAAGGAAAGGAGCAATCCTTGTGTTAGTTTTTTCATTGTATATTCCAATTAAATCATCTTAATTTCGTTACGGTTTAAGTAAATGTAGCTGCAGACATTTTAGATTCATTCTTTGCTTTATGTAACAAATTGGTAACTAAGATGTTGGTATTTTGAATATAAATACGGGTGATGGCGAGAGCAGACCAGTTGTGTAATTTATAATTTAATCAATGTGTTGTGGTTTTAAAATAATAAAGGGCTGCAATTAGCAGCCCCAACTTGAAAATTATGCAAAGTGTTTTTCTAAATCGTCAGAGCCACCAATGTGCTCACCGCCTATGAAGACTTGCGGCACTGTCTCACGACCAGAAATCGCTTTTAAACTAGTTAGTGAAGCGTGTTGACCTAATACAATTTCTTCGTACACATAACCTTTCGCTTCTAGTAACGCTTTAGCTTTTGTACAAAACGGGCAATTAGGCTTGGTAATAATACTCACTGATTCTGGTTTTACCTGTGCTGGGTTAATGTACTCAAGCATGGTATCTGCATCAGATACTTCAAACGGGTCGCCAGGTTTTTGTGGCTCGATAAACATTTTTTCGATAACGCCGTCTTTTACCAGCATAGAATAACGCCAACTGCGCTTACCAAAACCTAAGTCGTTTTTATCGACTAGCATACCCATGCCGTCGGTAAATTCGCCGTTGCCGTCTGGCAATAAAGTGATATTTTGCGCTTCTTGGTTTTGTGCCCATGCATTCATTACGAAGGTATCGTTTACAGAAATACATACAATGTCATCAACACCGTTTTGTTTAAATACAGCCGCAAGCTCGTTATAACGTGGCAAGTGAGTTGATGAACATGTTGGTGTAAATGCACCTGGTAATGCAAATAGCACAACTGTTTTACCTTTAAAAATTTCGTCAGTGGTCATTGATTTCCACTGCTCGTCTACACGTGTTGCGAATGTAACGTTTGGTACTTTTTGGCCTTCGATATTGTTTAACATTGTTTTGATTCCTCTTGATTTGTTGAGTGCCATTATGCGATTAAATTTTCGATAGCTCCAATCGTTTGTTTGTATTAGCATGATAGATAAAAGCTATTAGTGGTGTGATATGAATTTAAAAGACTTTGAATACGTAAAAGCGGTTGCGCAATACAAGCACTTCAGAAAAGCAGCTGATGCTTGCTATGTCAGCCAACCGACTTTAAGCGGGCAAGTTAAAAAGCTTGAACAAGAGCTGGGGGTTGTTATTTTTGACCGTTCAACAAAGCAGGTCACGTTGACTGTGCAAGGTGAACAACTTCTTAAGCAGATCACACTGATCCTAGATCAAACCCAAGTGCTTAAAGAAATAGCCGCCAGCTCACATGACCCACTAAAGGGTATAATCAATGTAGGTATTATTCCTACCATTGCACCTTATTTACTGCCAACACTCTTAACTTCGATGAAGCAGGCCTTTAGTGAAACCCAGTTTTCATTTATTGAAATGCAAACAGCGCAAACGCTGGTGGCTCTTGATAATGGTGAGATTGATATTGCAATTGTTGCTGATGTGGCTGATTTAGCGCCTTATCATGTGTCACCGCTTTATAAAGAAGACTTCTTAGTTGCAGTTTCTGAGCAACACGCTTTAGCAAAACATATCGAAGTTGCCTTAGCTCAATTACATGAATGTGACTTATTAATGTTAAACGAAGGGCATTGCTTTAAGGAGCAAGCAGAGCAATTTTGTTTTTCAGCTGGGGTTGAAGTCTCGAACCAATATAAAGGTAACAGTATTGAAACCTTACTCGCGCTGGTGGCAATGGATGATGGGGTAACTTTTGTTCCTAAGCTTGCATGTACACCACGTGAAGGAGTGAAGTATTTAGCTATAACACCAAACCAGCAACGCCAAGTTGTCATTGCAACTCGTAAGCACTACCCACATATAGCTGGTGTTGAGCAATTAGCTAGTTGGCTAAATGCTCATGAAGGCCTACAAACTCATTTACTCGCTAGCAGCTAATTCAACAATATCGTTAATTTGAATGTTAGGCAGTGGTTGCTTATCTATACTCATGGCAACCGCTGATTGCTGATAAAGCTGAGTCACTTTTACCTGGTTAAGTGTGGTGATTTTGTGCGGGAGCTTATTACCCTGTGCATCTGTTAGGTAATTATGATGGGCAATATTTAAAATTTGCCCTTGCTCAAGCCCATGCGCCTTCCCCAAGTTAATGATTAGCCTGTCATTTTCGATATGCAGTATTTTACCTTGCGTGGGTAAGCAGGCCATTGCAGCTTGCAAGTCATAGGTTAGGGTTTGGTTTATATCGCTAATAGCTTGGCCATAGTCAGTTGCCCAAAATCGGTCGCTATATACATCGATGATCTCAGTCTTTTTATACGGCCAAATGCCTTCTGTTTGGTAGCTTTTTTGCCAGAGCTTTTCGTAAGTGGTGCCATCAAATAAGACGTAATCTACTTTGTATGCACGCTTGAAACTATCATCTTGCCAAAATGCATAATCGTTGTTGATCTTATGGTTAACCGATAAATCACGAATACGGCTCAGTAATACATATTGCGAGTTACTGCGGCTAGTGATCTCTTCAAGTAGCGCATTACTGTAATCGTATTGCTGAGTGAAAAAATGATCTACTCGCAACGGCATATTGTAATAGGCTGTCGGTTTAGCTGCCATTTGCGTATTACTTAAGCTGGCATATAAGTGTTCACTAATGGCTTTGTTTACGTCAAAAATTTGGCCCATACGCGCTTGCTCGCGATTGGCGAGTTGGCTTTGTGTCACGGCAATAAATTTGGTGTATTGGTTTGCAGGGCATTCTTCTGCTTGAGCAAAAATATCGAGGCGAAGCGTGATGGCATAGGTGTCGTTATGGCGGTCTTCGCTGATCAATTCTATTTTCTGGATTTCACCATGGCTGCTTATTTTCAGCTGATCTTGCGTCAAAACCCCGTCAACTAGGGTCTGTACAGAGCTTACTCGAGCGCCAGAAAACACTAAAGCCTGAGTTATGGCGTCTTTAATGGCGGCAGATTTGGCTTGGCTCGTATCGCCATTTTTTACAACTGCATGGCCTGTTGATTCAAACCACTGCGCTAAGCTATTGTTAGAAAACAAAATTGTAAAGGCTAAGCCAAGGCCTTTTAAGCTGGCTATTGTTTTATTTTTCATGCTGACACCTAGCATTAAAACCAATGAATAACCTAAATGAGCAAGGACTGTACCACAGTGGCATTAAACGTGCATATTTGTAGCCAAAGAGTTTTAAGCGGAAGCAAATTATGCGAGCACTTCTATTCGGTGGGCTGGTTGCCTGCGCAGCATTAACCGGCTGCAGTAGTATTTTTGATAAACATGTAGAATACACTTACATTGAGCCAGATAGCTACCCAGTGCTAAAAGCCGTGGGTTATGCGCCAATTAGTGCTCAACCAGGTAGCAATGAATCGCAGCGGACTTTGCTTGCGATTAAAGCCTCAAAGCTTGAAGCGTATCGCGAGCTTGCTGAGCAAGTTTACGGGCAAAAAATTTCCGCAGGCACCACAGTACAAAACAGTGTTGCTCATAACGATCAATTACAAAGCCAAGTACAAGGTGTGATCAAAGGGGCGCAGGTTATTAAAACCTACGCAGTAGGGGATACCTACGCAACTGAATTACAGCTTGATATGAAGCGAGTGCACGATTTATACATCGGCGAAGTAAAACCGCGCCAAGTGAAAAAAGTAACATATTATTAGGTGCAACTTAGTCTAGTTGTAACCTATTGGCTTGCAGGATAAATTCAGCAAATTCTGCAAGCATTAAAAAAGCGCGATAACTTAGTTATCGCGCTTTTTTAATGAAATAGTATTTAGGCTTTCAAGTTGTGAACGATTTTCTTATCGCCTTGAATCACGCTGCCGCCTTGGTCGTAGGTCATCGATGATGGTGCACCGATTAAAATATCTTTAAGTTGCTTAACACTCAACTGTGCTTGATGGGCCGCGTGAGCGTTTACATCATTTTTCTTCTTGCAGCTTGCTAGGAGAGTATTTACTTGCTTAATGAGTGCACTTACTTCGTCATCTTGCGATTCGTTATGCGCAACAAGCTTTTGCACTTCTTTATCAATGGTTTGAATTTGTTGGAGCAAAGAGATTTTTTGTTGGGCAATACTCTTTAATCCGTCGCCACGCTTTGCAGCAATGGCTGTCAACTCATCATCTAACAGCGCAGCAATAGACTCCAAGCAAGAAACTTGTTGTGTTAATTTGCTAGCTATTAAATGATTATGATCAGCCATAGACATCAAACTCGAATGCAGCGATGTTCTTTGCTAGCTTTTCAGCATCAATTTGGTATTTACCTTCACTGATTGCTTTTTTCAGCTCAGCCACTTTATTGCTATCAAAGCCTGATGATTGCTCTGCTTTTTCTTGCAAAGATTTTAGCTGTTTAGCTTGAGGAGTTAAGCTAACAGAATCTGCACTTGCTTTTGGTGCGGCCGATTTTGCAGCGGCTGCATTAGCATTATCTTTTTGTAAATCAAGCTTTTTTTGCTTGGTATTTGTCAACACAGAAGGCTGTTGTTGACCATTATTGACATTGCTTACCATAATTTTGACCTATACATTACCCAACATATACCTTTATATCGGCGGGCACAGCGGATACTTTAGCATAAATATAAAAAATTAAATATTTACTTGTACAGACTCGACCCCATCCACACGTGCATTTAATACTTTACCTGATTTTTTGTTTTTTACACGTACTAATTCGTCTAACGTACCATCTTCTAGAGCAATTCCGGTGGTTTTAATTCTTAACCCGCGTAATGAAGCATAGATAGTTACATTATCGCCTTTACAAACCATACAAACCTGGCTCATTACAATCGGACTACCATCACGCAAGTTGCGCTTACTGCGACTGCCAATAAGTATAGCCTCATCTTGAACATATTGCGTTCTAACAAATTGCTTTGGCTTCATTTCGAGGCGTAAATGTTCAGGGCGAATGACCTCTCCACGGGCTAAATTAGTGGTAACAACAACCACAGGTTCGAGCTCAATAATGCGCACGTGAACGTATTGAGTCCAACTATTTAAATCTTGGCACTTAAGTTGTACAGTTACCTGCCGATTAAAAGGAGGCTCAGTTGGTAACTCTTTGTTAATTGGTGACTCACATAACCTCTCAGGAATGCGACTATCTAATGGTAAAGCACTAATTTGAGGTGTGGTGTCCAGATCAGGGAGCTGCTCGCTAACAAAATCGATGGCGATTTGTTGAAGTTGCTCGGTATTATAAACTTCTGCCTGTAGTTGTGTTGTAAACAACAGGCTAGTAAGAAAATAAAAAACACTGTATCTTCGGCTTTTTTTTAACAAACTCATATTGTTTCGACTATGCTTATGGTTGAAAACAAGGTATAAATATTTTGCGTCAAAAAACAGACGCTTTGTAACCTTATGTAGCTTTAACACAAAGAAGGCAATTATTGTTCCAGCTCTGATTGTTTATCTTTAGGAGATTGAAATGGCAGGCATTTTAGACTCAGTTAACCAGCGTACTCAGTTGGTTGGGCAAAACCGCCTTGAATTACTATTATTCAAACTCAGAGGGCGACAACGCTTTGGTATAAACGTGTTTAAAGTAAGAGAGGTTCTGCAATGTCCACCACTTACTAACATGCCTAAATCAAATGCGTACATTCGCGGTGTTGCGCATATCCGTGGTCAAACTATCTCTGTTATTGATTTATCGATGGCTGTAGGTGGCCCTGCAATTGAAAATATCAAAGACAGTTTTATCATCATTGCTGAGTACAACCGTTCAGTGCAAGGGTTTTTAGTTGGTGGTGTTGAACGAATCGTGAATATGAACTGGGAAAAAATAATGCCGCCGCCTTCGGGAGCCGGACGTTATTCTTACCTAACTGCGGTCACTGAGATTGAAAACGAATTAGTTGAAATTCTCGATGTAGAAAAGATATTAAACGAAATTTGCCCAGTTAACACTGAAGTAAGCGCTGAAGTAGTTGGTGAAGGTGAGATTCAGCGTGACTTAGGTGAGCGTATTGTCTTTATTGCTGATGACTCTGCAGTAGCTCGAAACCAAGTTAAGCGTGCGCTTGAACCTCTAGGTGTACAAACTGAACTAGCTAAAAACGGTAAAGAAGCACTTTTACGTTTAAGAGAGATTGCTCAGCTCGATTGTCAAAATGATATTACTGAACGTGTTGGTCTATTAATATCTGATGTAGAAATGCCAGAAATGGACGGTTATACCTTAACCGCTGAAATTAAGGCTGATCCAAAATTATCACCTTTGCATGTGATCTTGCATACCTCTTTAAGTGGGGTGTTTAACCAAGCAATGATCGAAAAAGTGGGTGCTGATGATTTTATTGCAAAATTTAACCCAGATGAATTAGCGACAGCTGTGAAGAAGTGGGTTCATTGTGATTAATTATTTATAGGTGGTATTACTTTGGAAAATAAGCATTTACAACAAAGCGAATACGATCAATTCCGCTCTTTTTTAGAGCAACAATGTGGCATTGTGCTTGGCGATAATAAACTTTATTTAGTTAAAAGCCGCCTTGCGCCGCTTATGGCGCGTTTTAATGTTGAGTCTTTATCACAGTTGGTAAGTAAAACACTAAGCCCTCATGAGAGGCAGCTTCGTGCCGCTGTCGTTGATGCGATGACAACCAATGAAACGCTTTGGTTTCGTGACCAATATCCGTTTGAGTTATTGAAAACAAAACTATTTCCTGAGCTTAAAGATGTGCGTAGGCCACTAAAGATATGGTCAGCGGCAAGTTCATCAGGACAAGAGCCGTACTCAATTGCCATGTCGGTTGCCGAGTTCCAATCTAAAAATCCAGGCGTATTAAAGATGGGTGCGCAAATTATTGGCACTGATATCTCTAATACCATGCTTGATATGTGCAAGAATGCTGAGTATGACTCGCTAGCCCTTGCTCGTGGCTTGTCGATGGAGCGTCGTCAAAAGTTCTTCAAGGACAGCGGTAATGGAATGGCTCAGGTAGTTGACCCTATACGTAAAATGGTCAGCTTTAGACATTTAAACTTATTGGATTCATACGCTTTAATGGGCAAGTTTGACATCATATTTTGCCGTAATGTGTTGATTTACTTTTCACCAGAAGTAAAAGCTAAAATCATTTCGCAATTTGCTCAAGCTTTAAACCCGAAAGGTTACCTGTTTTTAGGTGCGTCAGAATCAATGGCGGGCTTAAGTGATAGCTTTGATATGGTTCGTTGTAACCCCGGTATCATCTATCAGAAAAAGTAAACCCTCCTTAGCAACCTAGCCCTTAGGTTGCTAAATTTAACTATTTTTCAGTCTCTTATATAAATTAAATCACTCCTAAATTTTTGGCTTAGCTTTTGCATTAACCACTACAGAGTCAATTTTTTGGAGATGGTTATGGCTATCAGTTTTGATAAAGCATTTGGTGTTCATCCTCATGCGATGTTGATCCGTTCACAACGCGCTGAGTTATTAGCGACAAATATCGCTAATGCTGATACGCCGGGCTATAAAGCGAAAGATATCGATTTTGCCTCGGCATTAAAAGCGGCAAAAAGCAACCAACAAGGCGGCAATAGCATGGTAAGAACCGATGCTAAACATATTGCCGGGGGCAGTCGTTTTGTTGGCAGTGCAGAAATGTTTCGTACGCCAAATCAAGCAGATACAGGTGATGGTAACTCAGTCGATATACAAGTGGAACGAAACTTGTATGTACAGAACTCATTAGAGTATCAGGCAAGCCTGCAATTTATGAGTAGTAAAATTAAAGGCCTTAAAAAAGCCCTCGGTAGTCAAGGAGCTTAATCATGAGTTTGTATAATGTTTTTGATATTTCAGCAACCGGTATGAGTGCGCAAAATGTTCGCTTAAATACCACAGCCAGTAATATCTCGAATGCGAATACGATTAGCTCCAGCCAAGATCAGACATACCGAGCGCGCCATCCTGTTTTTGCTGCAGAGCTGACTAAAGCGTCATCATCACAAAGCAATCCTCAGGGCTCTTCTGTTGGCGTTAAAGTATTAGGTGTTGTAGAGAGTGATAAACCTCTGCAAATTGAATATAACCCGAACCACCCAAGTGCGGATGAAAATGGTTATATCTACAAACCTAACGTTAATGTTGTAGAAGAAATGGCAAATATGATTTCAGCCTCTCGCTCTTACCAAACAAATGTGCAAGTTGCTGATGCAGCTAAGCAAATGTTAAGTAAAACACTGTTGCTTGGGCAGCGGTAACCGAGGATAAGTTATGAGTAACGACATCAGCAGTGCGTCATCAACGTATTTAGATAATTTACGTTGGCAAGACAATCAAAATAAAACAGAAGAGAAAGATGATACTTTAACGCAAGAAGACTTCTTCTCACTTTTAACACAACAGTTGTCGTTTCAAGACCCAAGCAAGCCTGCAGACAACGATCAAATGATTGCGCAGATGACGAATTTCACTATGGCTGAGGGTATTTCAAACTTAAATGAGAAGTTTGAATCACTCACTGCATCAATGACATCAAATTCTGCGTTACAGGCTTCAACGCTCGTTGGTAAGCAAGCGTTACTTGAGTCTGACACCATTGACTTTGATGGCGAAAATCTAGCTAAAGGGTCGGTGGTTGCAGAAACCGCTGTTGAATCTTTAACGCTAAGAATAACGGATTCATCAGGCCAGTTAGTGCGTACCATTGAATTAGGTTCTCAGTCAGCGGGTGCACTTCGTTTTGAGTGGGATGGTAAAGACAATGATGGCAATGTGCTCCCTGAAGGTGAGTATGACATCAGCGCTGAAGGCTTTGTAAATGGAGACTACAGCAGTATGCCAATGGCGACCTTTAAGAATATTGAAAGTGTCAATATTAATGGTGCAAGCGGCATTATCGTAAATACAAAAGAGGGTGCGGTTAGGCTAACTGATATAGCTGAAATCGCATAAGTAAAAAAGGTTTGGGTTAGCTTAGGCTAAGAGATAGGTTAGAGGTGAGTTATGAGCTTCAATATTGCATTAACAGGCTTAGCAGCCGCGCAAAAAGATTTAGACGTTACAGCAAATAACATTGCTAACGTGAATACTACGGGCTTTAAAGAGTCTCGTGCAGAGTTTGCTGATGTGTACGCATCATCAGTATTTAGTTCTGGTAAAACAAAAAATGGTGATGGTGTAAGAACAACAATGGTGGCACAACAATTCCACCAAGGTTCGTTATCTTTCACAAATAACTCGCTCGATTTAGCGATTACCGGTGAAGGTTACTTCGCAATGGCGAATGACTTAGGCGCGCAAGATTTCACATACACTCGTGCAGGCGCGTTTAAATTAAATAAAGATAACTTTATTGTTGATGCAAGCGGCAATTACTTACAAGGTTTCCCTGTTGATGAAGCAACCGGTGATACAACTTCTGTAAGCTTGAGTACTTCTTCTGCGCTACAAATTCCAGATGCATCAGGTTCACCACGTGCTACGACGAATGTTTATTCGTCATTCAACCTAGATTCGCGTGCATTAAACCCTGCAGTGACACCATTTGATCCAGAAACCAGCGCCTCATATAACAGCTCAACATCAACAACTGTTTATGATTCATTAGGTGAGCCACATATTCTACAGTTCTTTTTTGTGAAAACAGACTCTGCGGTGACTGGTAATGACAATGAATGGGAAGTATATGCCACACTTGATGAAAAGCCGTTTGCAGCGGATGGTACTGAGCAAACTACAACGCCATATACGGCTATCTCGACTTTTCAATTTGACTCAAGTGGTTTACCACAAAGCACGGATGGGAACCCTAATACGGATGCTACATTTAATCCATTAACATTACCGTCTGGTGGTTTATCTGGTTTACTGTCTAATGGTGCGAGTTTCCCAGATGATGTAAACATTAATTGGCGCGATGAAGCTGGTACAACTAATAAAATACCGACTCAGTATGCAAGTAACTTTGAAGTGAAAGCACTTGAGCAAGATGGTGCGACTGTTGGTCGCCTTTCAGGTATCGACATTGGTACTGATGGTAAAATTGTTGCTTCATACAGTAATGGTGATACCTCATTCCTAGGGCAAGTTGCGATGGTTCGTTTTTCGAACTCGCAAGGGTTACAGCAAGTGGGTAATACTGCTTGGAAGAAAAGTTTAACCTCAGGTGAGCCAATTGCTGGTGAACCAGGTTCAGGTACTTTAGGTTCAATTAACTCGTCAGCGCTTGAGCAGTCAAACGTTAACTTAACAAGCGAACTTGTAGACTTAATTAGCGCTCAGCGTAATTTCCAAGCAAATTCACGTGCGCTTGAGGTTAACTCAACACTACAACAAAACATCCTACAGATCCGTTAATTTTAACGGCTTTAAGCCTAATCCGACACGAAGGCTGCTCCCTCTATTGGCAGCCTTTTTTCATGCTAGCAGCCTATTTTTCTTTCCTATTTTAGCGTCAATTTTACTTTGGCACTTTTATTGCATTTCTTAGTTATCGTATTTTTAGTGAGTCAATGTTATGGACAAAATGGTCTACATTGCCATGTCGGGTGCTAAGCAAAGTTTGCGAGGTCTTGAGCTCAAGGCCAACAATCTTGCTAATGCTAACACCACTGGCTTTAAAGCTGATTTTGCACAAGCGCGCTCTATGCAAGCCTTCGGTGAAGGTCTGCCATCTAGGGTGTTTGCAATGCAAGAACGCCCTGGATCTAATATGGAATCGGGTGGTTTTGTTGAAACTGGCCGCGAGCTTGATATCGCGATGAGTGACCGTGGTTGGTTGAGTGTACAAGATGCTTCAGGCAATGAGGCATACACCAAAACTGGCACATTAAACATTACTCCAGATGGCGCATTGATCACTAGCCACGGCCGTCAAGTAATTGGCGAAGGTGGCCCAATCATTTTGCCGTTACCTATCGAGAAAGTTGAGTTTAGTGAAGACGGTGCTATTCAGGTTCGCCCGCAAGGTGCGCCTGCTAACTTTTTAGAAGTGGTTGATCGCTTAAAAGTGATTGAGGCTGATAATACTCAGCTTGAAAAGGGTAACGACGGCTTATTTCGGCCAAAAGAAGACATGTTGGTCAATGATCTTTGTGGTTTTTGTGATATTTCACCAAACGTAAAAGTAATGTCGGGAACGCTTGAAATGTCAAACGTGAACCCAGTACATGAAATGGTCGACATGATCAGCAATCAACGCCAATTTGAATTACAAGTTAAATTGATGAAAACAGCCGAAGAGCTTGATGAGCGTCAAGATCAGCTGTTACGCATTGTTTAAGATGACTGAGAGGGTAGAGTTATGAATCCTGCATTATGGATCAGTAAAACCGGGCTTGACGCCCAGCAAACCGATATTTCGGTGATCTCAAATAATCTCGCAAATGCCAGCACGGTCGGTTACAAAAAAAGCCGCGCCGTATTTGAAGATTTACTATATCAAAACATCAACCAACCAGGTGGTCGTTCATCTCAAGACACTGAAATGCCATCAGGCTTAATGCTTGGTGCCGGTGCCAAAGTGGTTGCTAACCAAAAGAACTTTTCACAAGGTAACATGCTTACCACAGAAAATTCATTGGATTGGATGATCTCAGGTCCTGGTTTTTTTGAAGTGCAATTGCCAGATGGCAACATTGCCTATTCACGTAATGGTCAATTCACAACTGACGAAGATGGTCGTATTGTGACCTCGGGTGCAGGTTTTCCATTACAGCCGGAAATGAACGTACCAGACGATGCACAATCAATTACTGTTTCGCAAGACGGTGAAGTGTCGGTACGTATTTCAGGGCAAGCAGAGAACGTAGTAATCGGTCAGCTAACAATTAGTGACTTTATTAATCCATCAGGTCTTGAGCCAATGGGGCAAAACTTATACACAGAAACCGCGGTGAGTGGCGCGCCTGTGCAAGGTAACCCAGGTATCGATGGTTTAGGTACTGTGGTTCAAGGCTCTCTTGAAACCTCTAACGTGAATGTAACAGAAGAGCTGGTTAACTTGATCGAAACACAACGAATTTATGAAATGAATTCAAAAGTGATTTCAGCGGTTGATGAAATGCTTAGTTACATCAATCAACAGCTTTAATGGGTAGGAGGCAGCATGCGTAATATTATCTTAGTCACATCGGCAGCATTAATGCTGGGTGGTTGTATGACAACGCAAAATCATCATGTGGTTCAGGATGACCCTTACTATGCACCTATGTATCCGGAGCCAACAACTGAGCCAATGGTTCCAACGGGTTCGTTGTTTGATAGTTATTCAGCAGATGACTTGTACTCAGATAAAAAGGCATTGCGCGCTGGCGATATCATCACGGTTAAATTGCAAGAATCAACGCAAGCCACCAAAGCGGCAAAAACCGAAACCGATAAAGAAACGGACGCTAGTTTAGACCCTGTTATTGGCCTTGGCGGTAATCCGGTGAATATTGGTGGTGATAGCATACAGTTTGGTATTGGTTCAGGGGCATCGTTTAAAGGTGATTCAAAGTCTAACCAATCAAATAGTTTATTTGGTGATATTTCTGTCAATGTGATGCGTGTTTTACCTAATGGAAACTTGGTTATTCGCGGTGAAAAATGGCTTACTTTGAATACCGGTGAAGAATTTATTCGCCTTGAAGGCTTAGTTCGTCCTGAAGATGTTCAAGCAGATAACACGGTTACATCAAACCGTATTGCTAATGCGCGAATTCAATACTCAGGTAAAGGGCAAATTCAAGAAACGCAAAGTGCTGGTTGGCTGTCTCGTTTCTTTAGTAGTTCGCTTTTCCCATTTTAGAGGAATAAAGTCATGAATGGGTTTAAATACATCATCGCTCTTTGCTTAATTAGCCTGCAGTTTTCTGCACAGGCTGAGCGAGTCAAAGATGTATCTATGGTTGAGGGCGTGCGCGCAAACCAATTAGTGGGTTATGGTTTGGTTGTCGGTTTGCCTGGCACAGGTGAACAAAGCCGATTTACTCAACAAAGCTTTAAAGCCATGCTGAATGGTTTTGGTATTACCTTACCTGATAGCTTAAAACCTAAAATTAAAAATGTTGCAGCTGTGGCTGTGCATGCAGAATTACCAGCATTTAGAAAACCAGGTCAAACCATTGATATCACGGTTTCGTCTATCGGTAGTGCGGGTAGTTTACGTGGCGGTACTTTATTACAAACCTTCCTAAAAGGGGTTGATGGTAATACCTATGCAATTGCACAAGGCAGCTTAGTTGTAGGAGGTCTAGGCGCTGAAGGGGCAGACGGTAGCCGTGTAATTATTAACACACCCACAGTGGGCCGTATTCCAAACGGTGCCATTGTAGAGCGTGCTATTAAGAGCCCGTTTATGCAAGGTGACTACATTACCTTTAATTTAAATCGCCCAGACTTCACAACGGCAAAACGCTTAGAGCAAACTATTAATGATTTAGTGGGCCCTGATAGCGCTCAGGCAATTGATGCAGCTTCTGTGCGTGTATTAGCACCGCGTGATGCATCTCAACGTGTTGCTTATTTGTCGACACTTGAAAACTTAGAGTTTAAGCCAGCAGACACAGCAGCAAAAATTATTGTGAACTCGCGCACAGGCACAATAGTGATTGGCAAAAACGTGAAGCTACAGCCTGCGGCGATTACACATGGTGGTTTAACGGTCACCATTGCTGAGCAGCAAAATGTGTCACAGCCAAATGCTTTAAGTGATGGTGAAACCACGGTTACCAATCAAAGTATTATTGATGTGAACGAAGATGATTCACGTGCTTTTGTATTTAATCCAGGTGTTAATCTTGATGATCTCGTGCGTGCAATCAATGAAGTTGGGGCCGCACCGGGTGATTTAATGGCAATCCTTGAAGCTTTAAAAGAAGCGGGGGCGATAAACGGGCAACTGGTTATCATTTAAATTAAAACGCGCTTTCGAGCGCGTTTTTTGTTTCTATACCTTAATCGTTCAGCATATAAACATCAGCCAAAATCTTGGCTCTGAAGTTACACCATTCCACTATCCGTTATTAGCCATTCATTTATAAAATTTTTTGTTGGCGCAATTTTTGCATTTTAATTTTCATTATTAACTATTGTGTCAAAAAGCTGATGGATACTAATCATCTCGACAAGCAAAACTTTTTTGATTTAGGCAACTTAGACTCATTACGTCAAAATGCCTTAAAAAGTGATGCCTCTAGCGATGCGTCAAAAGAGGCGCTGAAAAAAGCGGCGGCACAATTTGAATCTATCTTCACTCAGATGCTGCTTAAGAGTATGCGTAAAGCAAATGAAGCGTTTGAAGATAAAGACAGCCCATTCAATTCAAGCGGCGTTAAATTTTTTGAAGAGATGCATGACCAACAAATGTCGGTTGAGCTTTCATCAAATGGCTCGTTGGGTCTAGCTGACTTGATTGTTCAGCAGCTCTCGCCAGACGGTAAACAGTTTACCCCGGGTTCTGTACTAAGAACGACGACTGACTTTGCTAGTGATAAACGCGCAAGCGGTGTCCTTGATAGCACTAGTGAGGCTAAGGCTAAACCACAAGCTGTCGAGGATACATCAGCGAACGAGCAAACAGAAAACCGCTTTGAAGATGCTGAGTCTTTCATTAGCTCTGTTTGGGAGCACGCTAAAAATGCGGCTGAGAAAATTGGCTTAAACCCAGCTGTGATGGTTGCTCAAGCAGCACTTGAAACGGGCTGGGGTAAACACATCATCAGTAAAGCTGATGGCACAAGTAGTAACAACTTATTCAATATTAAATCGGATAGGAGCTGGCAAGGTGATAAAGCAAGCAAAGTCACGCTTGAGTTTGAACAAGGTGTGCCAGTTAAAAAGCAAGCAAGTTTTCGCTCTTATCAATCGATTAAAGATAGTGTGAACGACTTTGTGGATTTTTTAAATGAAAACCCACGTTATCAAGAAGCACTTAATAATACCGCAGAACCTGCTGCCTTTTTAGATTCGTTACAAAAAGCAGGCTATGCAACAGATCCAAATTATGCCGATAAAATTAAGCAGGTATTGAAGCGTGTTGAGCTTCAAAGCGTCGCTGCTTCATTGGTACGTTAAGGAGTAGACCCTCATGTCATTTAGCTTATATGACATAGCAAATGCCGGTGTAAGAGCTAACTCTGAGCTTTTACAAACCACCAGTAAAAACATCGCCAACGTTAATACCGAGGGCTATGTGCGTGAGCGTACCGAGTTCACAACCATGATCGACAACCAAGTCGGTCGTGGTGAGACTTATCGCTTATTGAATGAATTTGCGCAAAAGCAATTAAATAGAGATACCTCTAATAAAGCATTCTTTGATCAGTTTGTAACTGAAGCAAGCCGTGTAGATAGCTTGTTTTCAGAAGAGTCAAACAGCTTATCAACGAGCGTAAATTCGTTTTTTAATAATGTACAAGAAAGCTTAAATCAACCGTCATCAACAGTAGCTCGTTCACTGGTCATGACGGATGCACAAAATTTGATTGATCAAATGGACAGGTTGTCGAGCATTGTTGTTGACCAAAAAGCAGTGGTAAATGAGCAGCTAGAAATCTTTTCAGATGAAGCTAATAACCTGATCCAAAATATCAGTGATTTAAATACCAAGATTGCGTCGGTTCATGGTACTGATCGTGAGTCAGTATCAAGTGGTTTATATAATGAACGTGATAAAGCGATTCGTGATTTATCTGAGCTGATTGATATTGAAACACTCGATGGTAATAACGGCGAAAAACAAGTGTACTTAGGCTCTGGTCAAGCTCTTGTTATGCAAAGTGGCACATTTAACCTGTTTTCATTCAGTGGCGATCCTGATCCGAACTTTAAAGAATTAAAACTTGATGTAAACGGTGGCAAAGCCGTGCCGCTTGATGTTGATGTAAGTAAATTGAAAGGCAAAATTGGTGGCTTACTGGCATTTCGAGACGATATATTAGTGCCAGCGCAAAACCAGCTCGGTCAAATGGGCTTAGCATTAGCCGATGCCTTTAACCAACAAAATAGCTTAGGTATGGACGCTAATGGTGAAATTGGCGGCGATATTTTTGCTATTCCAACGGTAGATGCGTTTGGTTATCAAGCTAATACGGGCACATCAACAATGACGGCAACGGTTGAACCAGGTAAAGGCAGCGAATTGCCAGCAAGTGATTTTATCGTTACATATACAAGCGCAACCACCGTTGAAATTCAGGTAATCGATAATAAAGGGGAGCCCATTGGCACCGCATCTACAGCGAATGTGACAGCAGGTGTGATTGACTCTTCAACTATTACGGGTGGTGAAGCTTTTGGTTTACAGCTCAATGTATCGGGTGCTGCCAATGCTGGTGACCAATTTATGGTTAAGTTGAACTCTCAAGCTGCAACGAGCTTAGAACTTGCAACTGAACGCCCTGAAGATTTAGCGTTAGCATCACCTATTCGAACTGCGAACGATATAAATAACACCAGTGATGCAAGTATTTCTGCTGGCACAGTATCGGATATTGACAACTCAACAGGTATTACCTTAGGGCCACCACCGAGTTTGGCGAATGGCGATATCACGTTAGTTAAAACGGCGAATGCTAACGAATATCAAATCACAGATGGTAACGGTACATCGACGTTTACCATTACACCACCTGCTGAGAATATTCTTGCTCAAGCAGGGGCGCCTTACGATACCTACGGCTTTGACTTCAATATTGAAGGCTCACCTGCAACAGGTGACACCTTTACATTAGAGTTTAACACTGGTGGTTTTGACGATAACCGTAATGGTTTGCTATTGGCCGATTTACAAAATGGTGAGCTAGTGCGTCAAAATGTTGAAGCAAGTAGTACTGCTGATAATCATAAAACGTTTAATCAAGCCTATTCAGGTATTGTGACTGATATTGGTGTTGTCACCAGCCAAGCCCAAACGAATGGTGCGGCCTTTACAGCACTAGCTGATCAATCAGAAGCTTGGTATGAATCACTATCAGGTGTAAACCTTGATGAAGAAGCGGCAAACTTACTGCGCTTTCAACAATCATATGCTGCATCGGCACAGGTACTTTCAACAGCACGTACTATTTTTGACACCTTATTAAGTGCGGCGAGGTAATTATGCGTATTTCAAATAACATGATGTATAAGAATAACCTTAACTCTATTCTTAACTCACAGCAAAACGTAAACAAAGCACAAGAGCAGGTTAATACCCAAAAGCGTGTATTGACTGCTGCTGACGATCCTTCAGCCACGGCTCGCGCATTACTTTATAACGATCGCATTCAGGGTAATGAACAGTTCACAAAAAACATTACTATGCTGAATAGCCGCCTGACGACAGAAGAAAGTGTGCTGCAAAATATTAAAGGTGCGCTTGAGTCTGCTTATACTTTATCTATTCAAGCTGGTAACGGTGCCTATAGTGATATCGACCGTGAAGGGATCGCTGAAGAAGTTAAGGCACTGCAAAGTACGGTACTTGATCTAATGAATGCAAAGACCGAAGACGGAAAGTTTATCTTTTCGGGTTATCAAGATAATACTCCGTCTTACACCTTTAATAGTTCGTCTGGTCGTTACGAATATGGTGGCGATCAGGGGCAACACAAAATCAAAGTGGCTGAAGGTGTAGAAATCAAGTCAAGTGACAATGGTTTTGATACATTCGAAAAAGTTGATGCGCGCTTAAATGTTGCCTCAAACGATGGCACAGTTTCCGGCGGGATTACAAGCTCAAAAATTTATGTTACTGAGCAAGCTGATTTTGATAAATTTCATCAGGCAAATTACAACGCTGATCCTGCCGCAGCGGCAAATGCTAATACACTAAGCTTTATTACTACTACAGGCACACCAGATACATTTGTTGTACAGCAAGCAGGTGTAACGATTGATAGTGGCAGCTTTGAAAACGGAAAAATCGTTTATAAAGGCATGGAGGTGAACATTGATCCTGTCGCTAACGGCCAAGTTGATGTTGACCTTGAAGCACCACAAAAAGAGAATGCGTTAAATACTTTGGATGACCTGATAGCAGGACTAACCAATCCTGATTTAACTCAAGAAGAGTTTGATCAAGTTTTAGCGGATGCCATTGTACAACTCGATAATGCCAAAAATCAGGTTTCACTTGTTCAGGCTGGCTTAGGTGGTCGCTTAAATACAGCCAAGAAAATTGAACAATCAAACGGTGACTTAGATACTAGCAATAAAGCTGCAAAAGCTGAGCTTGTTGAGCTTGATATGGCTGAAGCGATTACTGAACTCACCAAACAGGAAACATCACTGCAAGCTGCACAGGCAACATTTGGCCGTTTGGCTAACCTCTCATTATTTGATTACTTATAATTTATGTAGGTTAAGCTTATTTAATAAGCTTAACCTACAAAACCTTCCTTAATCTTCACACTTTAAAAACCCTTTTAGGGCACTCTTTTTAGTATTTATATCTTTAGTAAAGCATCGTGATAGCGGCTTTCAAGGTAACCAGTAGCCATGTTTAGCTAAAATTTTAAATTATTTTTCTTTTAAATACAGTGCATTAAATAAAAAAATAAAAATTGTTTAAAAATTCACTAAAGGATTTTTTGAGCGGACCGATAACTTAATTAACCAAGCAGAGTAACAAATAACAGTTACCGCTTAATTAGAGTAAGTTTGAGAGTAAATGATAAGTTTACTTCGGGAGAAATATCATGGCACTTTATGTAAATACAAATGTTAGTTCATTAAACGCACAAAGACAATTAATGAATTCTGGTAATTCACTAGATACTTCATTTCAACGTTTATCATCAGGTCTGCGTATCAATAGCGCAAAAGATGATGCGGCAGGTCTTCAAATTTCAGACCGTTTAACATCGCAAATCAACGGTCTTAACCAAGGTAACCGCAACGCAAACGATGCAATCTCACTTGCACAAACAGCTGAAGGCGCACTAGACGAAGTTACATCAATGTTTCAGCGTGTACGTACACTTTCTCAACAAGCGGCAAATGGTTCGAATACAGATGAAGACCGTTTAGCGATTCAAGAAGAAATTCGTTCATTGATGAGTGAAGCGAATCGCGTGGCTCAAGATACTACCTTTGGTGGGCAAAACCTTTTAGATGGCTCTTATTCGGCTAGTTTTCAGGTTGGTGCTGATGCGGTGCAAACAATTGGTTTTAGTATGCAAACAGTAGGTGATACTGCTAATGGTTCTAATAGTTTAGAGGCAAATGGAGGTTTTACCTTATCAGGTCTAGCTAACATTGCCTCAGCCGTTACTGGAAAAGTTTTAGCTGGGGTTGAGACTGCAGCAGCAATTACAGCTGACACGGCAAACGGTATAACAGCAGTTCCTGCTGTGACAGCCGCTACGCCTGGCGTACTTAATCAAGATGACTTAGCATCTTTATCAGAGTTAGATAGTGACTTTTCAACTGCTGACGCTACATTCGCAGCAGTATTTACTGAAACAGGTATTTCAGTTTCGAGTCAAGCTGGAGCTCAGTTAGTAATGGCTGGTATGGACTCACTAATCGCAGTAGTTGATAAAAAACGAGCTGAGTTAGGTGCTGTACAAAACCGTTTCCAATCAACAATTCGTAACCAATCGAATATTGCTGAAAACCTTAGTGCTGCGAAATCACGTATTAAAGATACTGACTTTGCTCAAGAGACAGCGAACTTAACTAAGATGCAAATCTTACAACAAGCTAGCCAAACAATCTTGAGTCAAGCTAACCAACGTCCTCAAGCTGCATTAAGCTTATTAGGTTAATAGTTGGGGATTTAGTTAAAGTGAAGTCAAAACTTTGACTTAAAAGAAAAGCGCCTTTGTCTAATGGGGTATTAACAAAGGCGCTAAGATAGGATTGTAAAGCGGAGGCGCTCAAAATCCTGACAGTAGTGTTCTAACATTTGTAAGAACATAAAATATAAAGCACAAATTATGCCATAGTTTGTGAAAAAGAACCCACTCTTAAACTTATCTCTTTCAAGGCTCCTATTAGGAGCCTTTTCTCATTCTTTAGTGTTTAGTTAATAGTTGGCCTATTAATTGCTCTAGTTCTTTTAAGTTAATCAACTAATCAGCAAAGTGGCAGTTTTTTGCCCTAGGCGACTTAGAATTGCCGCTGTAAGGGTCACTTTGTCAAGTTCACTTTTAACAAGTGGCTTTACTTTGACAGATAAGAAGAGAGTTTATTATGGCTTTATATGTAAATACTAATGTTAGTGCATTAAATGCACAAAGACAGTTGGATAGAACTGGTACGGATTTAGATACTTCTTTTAAACGTCTTTCATCAGGCTTGCGTATTAATAGTGCAGCTGATGATGCGGCAGGTCTTCAAATTTCTGATCGCTTACAATCGCAAATACTAGGTTTAAACCAAGGTAATAGAAATGCTAATGATGCTATCTCACTTGCACAAACTGCCGAAGGTGCGATGGATGAGTTAACGAGCAACTTTCAACGTGTAAGAACATTAGCTCAACAAGCTGCGAATGGATCTAATACAGATGAAGATCGGCTTGCAATTCAAGAAGAAATCAGACAGCTAATGTCAGAAGCAAATAGAATTGCTTCTGACACTACTTTTGGGGGGCAAAACTTATTAGATGGTTCCTATGCTGCAAGTTTTCAAGTAGGTGCAGATGCTGTTCAAACTATTGGTTTTAGTATGAAAGAGGTAGGCGATACAGCTAATGGTTCAAACAGTTTAGCGGCTAATGGTGGATTTACTTTATCGGGTTTAGCTAATATAGCCTCTGCCGTGACAGGTAAAGTTTTAGCTGGGGTTGAGACAGCAGCTGCAATTACAGCTGATACAGCTAACGGTATTACAGCAGTTCCTGCTGTGACAGCCGCTACGCCTGGCGTACTTAATCAAGACGACTTAGCATCTTTATCAGAGTTAGATAGTGACTTCTCTACAGCAGATGCTACTTTTGCTGCAGTTTTCACTGAAACAGGTATTTCGGTATCAAGTCAAGTAGGTGCACAACTTGTAATGGCTGGAATGGATTCACTAATCGCAGTAGTTGATAAAAAGCGTGCTGAATTAGGTGCTGTGCAAAACCGCTTTCAATCTACAATACGAAACCAAGCAAATGTATCTGAAAACTTAAGTGCGGCAAAGTCACGTATTAAAGATGCTGACTTTGCAGCTGAAACAGCAATATTAACTAAAAATCAAATTTTACAACAAGCAAGTCAAACTATATTAGGTCAAGCAAATCAACGACCTCAAGCGGCTCTAAGCTTATTACAAGGCTAAAATTTTAAAAATAGTTAAAAAAGTTACAAATAAAGCTAAAGCTTTCGCTTTATCAGACGATAACTGATTTAGAGGACTATAAATTTAGGGCTCTAAGTCGGTTAAATAGCAGGGTAGGGGTATCCCGCTGTTTAACTATAAAATGATAAAGCGGAGGCTAATATGGCTTTATATGTAAACACAAATGTGAGTTCTTTGAACGCACAGCGCCAGTTAATGAAATCTGGCAACTCACTGGATACTTCATTCCAACGATTATCATCAGGTTTACGCATTAATAGTGCAAAAGACGATGCTGCAGGTATGCAAATTTCGAATCGCCTAACAGGTCAAGTTAATGGCTTGAACCAGGGGAACCGAAATGCTAACGATGCAATTTCACTGGCGCAAACCGCTGAAGGTGCACTAGACGAAGTTACATCAATGTTTCAGCGTGTACGTACATTAGCTCAACAAGCATCAAATGGCTCAAATACTGATGAAGATCGTTTAGCGATTCAAGAAGAAATACGCTCTTTGATGAGTGAAGCAAATCGTGTTGCAGAGGATACTTCATTCGGTGGACAAAACCTTCTTGATGGTACTTATTCGGCCAGTTTCCAAGTAGGTGCAGATGCTGTTCAAACTATTGGTTTTAGTATGAAAGAGGTAGGCGATACAGCTAATGGTTCAAACAGTTTAGCGGCTAATGGTGGATTTACTTTATCGGGTTTAGCTAATATAGCCTCTGCCGTGACAGGTAAAGTTTTAGCTGGGGTTGAGACAGCAGCTGCAATTACAGCTGATACAGCTAACGGTATTACAGCAGTTCCTGCTGTGACAGCCGCTACGCCTGGCGTACTTAACCAAGACGACTTAGCATCTTTATCAGAGTTAGATAGTGACTTCTCTACAGCAGATGCTACTTTTGCTGCAGTTTTTACTGAAACAGGTATTTCGGTATCAAGCCAAGTAGGTGCACAACTTGTGATGGCTGGTATGGATTCACTAATCGCAGTAGTTGATAAAAAGCGTGCTGAGCTTGGTGCTGTGCAAAACCGTTTCCAATCAACAATTCGTAACCAATCAAATATTGCTGAAAATTTATCAGCTGCTCGATCTCGTATTCAAGATACTGACTTTGCAACAGAAACTGCAAACTTAACTAAGATGCAAATCTTACAACAAGCTAGCCAGTCCATTTTAAGTCAAGCAAATCAACGCCCTCAAGTAGCGCTTTCACTACTAGGCTAGTATTTGTTTTATAAGTTACTTCAGAGCTCAGGAAATTTGTTCTGAAGTGGCTTATACTTAACGAGTAAGTTATTAAGAGGTGTTACTATGATAGATCTTAATTCGACGCAAAGGTCTAATGATAACCTTACTGCCGGTGGAAATTCTGCAAATTTAAAAGCTGAAATAAATGATATTAAATCAAATAAAGGCACAGAACTTGCTGGAAGAGAGGCAGTGGATATTGAACTGGTTTCTAAACTAAATGAGCAAAAAGACAAAAAAGATCTGATTGCTGAAGTAAAACAAAACCTTGAAAAACTCAATAGTTATATCCCTGTTACATCAACAAATTTAATTTTTGAATTTGATGAAGAAGGTGATCCGCCAATAATTAAAGTTTTAGATAGAGAAAACGATGAAGTTATTAGGGAGATCCCAACTGAAGAGTTTCGTGAAGTAGCTAAAGCTTTGGAAGAGTTTGCCGATAAATTAAGCAACAAAGGTTTGTTGTTCGATAGAACTGCATAAAGTTTAGTATTTAGGAGTATTACAATGGCATTAATTACATCTGCAGGGGTTGGCTCTGGACTTGATCTAGAGAGCATAATCAGTGCAACACTTTCAGCTGAGAATACCCCTAAAATACAAGCGTTTGCTGAAAAACAAGAATCGCTACAAGTGGAACTATCTTCGTTAGGCGAAGTTAAGTCTGCAATGTCTAAGCTGCAGGATACTATTGAAAAGTTAGCTGATATAGATAACTTTAACAAGCGAATTGCGAACATTAAGCAACCGACCAGTGATGATGGCGACCTCATATCAGTAACACCAACATCTGATATTTCACCTGGGGATTTCAACATTGAAGTGGTTGAGCTTGCTCAAGGTAGTCGAGCGACATCTAATGCTGGCCTGTTTACTTCAACAGATGATGTTGTCACAGCTTCTGGTGGTACGTTGTCCTTTTCTGCTGGCGATAAAAGTTTTGACTTAACACTCGATGCGGGAGCAACGCTTGCTGACTTACGTGATGCAATCAATGATTCTGACGATAACTTTGGTGTTACAGCGAATATCATTAACACGGGGACAGAATCAAAATTAGTTCTCACATCAAATGTATCTGGTACCGGCAATGATTTAGTTATTACTAACGATACTGCTGAACTTGATAATGTTTCAACACTTGCCAACGATGGTGTTACTGCTGGCGGTATTGCAATTGCTGCTGGTGATGAAGCCAAAAGTGCAGAAATTAAAGTGGATGGTATTTCAATTGTTAACGATACCAATACGTTTAAAGATGCTGTACAAGATATGACAATTGTTGCAAAGCGACAAAGTGTTGACGGTGAGACAGCTAAACTTTCAGTTAAAGTAGATACTGCAAGTGTGACTAAATTGGTCGATGAGTTTATCTCTAATTATAACAATTTAATTGGTCAGATAGGCTTACAAACTAGGATCGGGAAGCCTTTGAATAGTGATGCGACCTTACGTTCATTTGATTCTCAATTAGTTAATGCTTTATCTACAGAGATAACCGATGCGGGACCCTTCACGAGTATATTTGATATTGGTTTGGGTGTTAATAAGGAAGGCTATATTGAGAAATCTAGCCTAGTTCGTAGTTTGAATGAGGCAATGGATGAGAATTATGATGATATTGGTAAAGCATTTGCGGGTGAGGGCGGAATAGCTAAGCAGTTAGAGTCACTTCTAGAAAATTATGTTGAGAATGATGGTATTATGAAGCAACGAGAAAATAGCTTAAACTCTCAACTAGAAGATCTAGAGGATGATGTTGCAAACCACGAATATAGGATGGAGTCTTTAGAGGCTAGATTAAGACAGCAGTATGCAGGGCTAGATGTATTGCTAGCGCAAATGCAATCTACTCAAACTTATTTAAGTTCACAACTTTCAAGTTTACCTGGTTTCACGAAATCAAGTTCTTAACAAATTAATAAGGTGATTTATGTATAACGCTAAAGTGAAAAATTATCAAAAGGAAGCACTTAAAACTCGATTGGCTGGTGCTGATCGATATGAAGTGATTCAAATGTTATTTGCTGGGGTACTCGAAAAGTTGGTGCATGCTAAAGTATCAATAGAATCTAAAAATTATGAAGCAAAAGCTGAGCACATATCAAAAGCTACCGCAATAATTGAAGCCCTTCGTGGTTGTTTGGATTTTAAACAAGGTGGAGAAGTAACTGAAAATTTATATGCATTATATAGCTATATGATTGATCGCTTAGTTGACGCAACTATGAATAATGATGCATCAATTTTAGAAGAAGTTGGTAATCTGATAAAAGAGATTAAATCGGCTTGGGATGCAATTCCTGTTGATGTAAGAATGCAAGCCCTTGATGAGCAAAGAGAAAGTCAAGTTGGATAAAGTTTTAGAGCTCAACACTGCTCTTGTGGGTATCAAGGCTAAACTCGCAGATAAAAGTAATTTAGATTTTGAGCTACTAACTCTTAAGTTTAAACAATTAGATGGTTTAGTGAGAGAATTCTCAGATAAAGAGTTAATTGAAAATAAGCTTCAAATCGAAAGTTCGCTAAATGAAATGATAGAACTTATTAACTTGTTAGAAAGCAATAAAGAAACCGTTAAAATTGAATTAGGTGAGTTTATGAGAAATAATAATAAATTAAGAGCATACAAAACCCCTAAATAGAACTTAACATCTGACTAAGTTTGAGTACCTAGGCATAAAACTTGCTCTTAAATGCTGATAGAGAAAATACTAGGTAATAAGATGAAAAACTATAGTAGTGAAATTAAAGAGCTCGAAGAGCTCTTGGTAGAAAAAGAACTGTTATTAAAAAGAGAGAGGATATTAGCTGACAAAGCCAATATTTTATTTTCAAATAACAAATCTATGTTCGAAGAGTATTACCCTGATATTGGAAAATTTATTTCGGGGTACCATCCTAGAGAAGATTTTTGTCTGCACGCAACAGCTGACGGTGCAGCTAACTTTGTACCATCAGGAAGTTCAATACCATTATATGGAGACGCACCTTTAGAGCAAGCACAAGAACAGGTTGATTATTACACTAAAAATGCAAACTATAGCCGAAGAAATTACTTCTTGGGAAATGAAGTTAAAACTAAAGACGAACGGATTCATATTCAATACATTGCCAAGTTATATAATAGTTTTTTAGAGTGTTCGGGGTTGGAAGTACTTAAGGAGCTTCCTGAACATTATCCTACTTGTTTAGTTTTTGGAATTGGTCTTGGATACCATCTACCAGCGCTTTTAGAAAAACATACGTTTGATTATTTATTTATTTGTGAACCAGATGAAGAGCTGTTTTATGCTAGTTTGTTTTGTATTGATTGGTCTAAAATAGTAAAAGATATTGATGAGCAAGGCGGTTGTTTATTTTTAAATATAGGTATTGGTTATAATGAGTTTTTTAATAGTGTCTCCGCAATTAGTGAAGATATAGGTGCCTTTTCATTCATAAATAGTTTCTGTTATCAGCATTATCCATCTGATGAAATCAATAAAGCAATTAAAGAGTATTTCGATAATTACTACCACCTTCATCATGGCTATGGGTTTTATAACGATGCGATCACTGGGTTGTCTCACGCGATTCATAATATAGAAAATAATATACCCTGCTTTATTCCTAATAGAGAAGGTGTACAATCAATGAAAAACGTACCTATCTTTGTAATTGGGAATGGTCCTTCACTTGATGAAAGTCTTACTATTTTAAAGAATTACCAAGGCAAAGCGATAATTTTGGCTGGTGGTACGGCATTACAAACTTTGGAAAAAGCGGGTATTGATTGCGACTTTCATATATTAGTTGAAAGAACAAAGCTAACGCTTGATATTCAAAAGGCGATAAAACCAGAGTCAGGGTATCAACAAAAGAACTTATTGGCTGTAGATGTTATGTACCCCGATGTTTATGATTTATATAACTGGGGAGGAATGGGCATGAAGGGACCCGAAGCTGCATCTTCTTTTGTTCGCTTACAAATATTAAAGAACTTTAATGTGAATGTTCGCCCATTGCCTGGAGCTGGACCCCTTGTTTGTAATACAGCATTATCTTATGCGTTAAGTCTTGGCTCAAAGGATATTTATTTATTTGGTGTCGATAACGGAGCTGTTGACGTTAAGCAAAGCCACTCAAAGTTAAGCATATACAAAGATAAGAACTTTTCAGATAAGTTTAAACCGTTAGAAGGTGCATCTATTAAACTTAAAGGTAATTTAGATTCTGATGTTTATGCCACTACTTTTATGAGTGCAGCAAAAAGAAATATGGATATTTTATTGTCTAATTTAAAAGACGTAAATATATACAATGTTGGAGAAGGTGCCGAAATTGAAAATGCTTATCCAACGAGAGAAGATGAGTTGTTGTTGTCCAATTTACCAGATTTAGATAAGACAAAGGTAATTGCAGATATCAAAAAGAACTTTTTTAAAGCAATACCGAAGAATGACTTAGAAGCAGATTTAGCTTTTGATACGTTTGATGAGCTATGCGATCACCTCATTTCTATTGGTAAACGCGAATTTAATTCTCGAAATGAAGCTCATGAACTTATGAAGGCACAGCAACGCGTTATTTATTCGTATCGCAAAACTAAATATGAACACCTTTTCCATATGCTTAAAGGATCTCTACTGTATATTCATTGTCCTTTAGTTACTTTGCTCTATTATTACAAGGATGAGAAAGAAACTTTAAAAGTATTTAGAAAAGCTTTTGATGTTTGGTTAGATTTTTTAGAAACAGTAAAAGTAGATTTTAGACTTAATTTTAAAACGAAATGTAATTGGTCAAGACCTGAATTCCTAGAAGAACAATGTGAAAATAATGAAGTTACTACATCTGCTTAATCGCAACGAAAATTTGTTTGATGATGACCTGGCTAGTTTTGACGACTATCTAAGTGACTTAGTTTCACAGTCTCGTTTTTTAGTTTTAGGAGGTGCAGGAACTATTGGTCAATCTGTCACTAAAGAACTATTCAAAAGACGACCACAAGTTCTACACGTTGTAGATATAAGTGAAAACAACTTAGTTGAGTTGGTGCGAGATATTCGTTCTTCATATGGATATATAGGAGGAGAGTTTAAAACATTTTCACTCGATATTGGTTCGCTTGAGTTTGAGTCATTTATGGCTTATCAATCTGGCTATGATTATGTTTTGAATCTCTCAGCACTTAAACATGTTCGCAGTGAAAAAGACCCATTTACGCTCATGCGTATGGTTGAGACCAATATTTTTAATACGCAAAAATCTCTCTTCCAAGCGATAAATAAAAGCGCTAAGAAGTATTTCAGTGTATCAACAGATAAAGCAGCAAACCCGGTCAATATGATGGGGGCCAGTAAGCGTATTATGGAATTATTCTTAATGCAGGAAAGCAGGAGATTGCCAGTTTCCATGGCCCGGTTTGCAAATGTTGCATTTAGTGATGGTTCTTTAATGCATAGTTTTGATATGCGTATATTGAAAGAACAGCCGCTAGTTGCCCCAACTGACGTGCTTCGTTACTTTGTTACTCCAGAAGAATCAGGACAGTTATGTTTGCTATCGTGTCTATTGGGTAATAATTTAGAAATATTTTTTCCAAAACTAAACGATGCGTTACATTTACAAAGCTTTTCAAACTTAGCAAGCCGTTATTTAAAACTAAGGGGCTTTGAGCCTTACTTATGTGAATCTGAAGAACAGGCTAGGCAACTATCAAAAACCCTTCCAAAAAAAGGTAAGTGGCCTTGCTTATTTTCAAGCTCAGATACTTCTGGAGAAAAGCCTCAAGAGGAGTTTTACACAGAGCAAGAGATAATTGATTGGCACCGCTTTTCAAATGTGGGAGTTATTAAGCAGAGCCCTGTTTATGATGAGGAGCAGTTGCGCATTTTTTCTGAAGGTATTTCCGATCTAAGGCACTCTGGAAAATGGACATCTCAAGATATAGTGTATTTGTTTGAGAGTTTATTGCCTGAGTTTCAGCATTTGAATCTAGGTAAGTCACTAGAGGAAAAAATGTAGTGTTTTCCAGCAATGATCTAATTTCATTTATTCGTAGTTACTATAATGATGATTCGTTTATTCCTTTACATAGACCTACATTTGATCACCACGAGAAAGAAAATGTATTGGACACAATTGAAAGCAGCTTTGTTTCAAGCGTTGGAGGCTATGTTAATGAGTTCGAAAAGCTTCTAGAGTCTTATACGGGAGCTACAAAGGCGGTTGCTATGGTTAATGGAACCGCTGCTTTACACTGTGCTCTGTATTCCGCAGGAGTAGAGCCAGGTGATATTGTAATTACTCAAGCTGTTACTTTTGTAGCTACATGTAATGTTATTCATTACTTGCATGCTACTCCTTTATTTATTGATGTGAACAAGTATAGCTTAGGGTTATGTCCAGATGCTCTTTCTCTGTACCTTGAAGAGAATGCTTTAATTGACAGTGATGGACAATGCAGGCACAGAAAAACGAGTCAAATTATTCGTGCAATTGTGCCCATGCATACATTTGGCCATCCTGTTCAACTTTTTGAGTTAAACAATGTTTGTCAAAAATGGAATATAGTATTAGTAGAGGATGCTGCAGAGAGTCTAGGTTCATTGTATAAAGGTAAACATACAGGTACATTTGGTAAACTTGCAGCTTTAAGCTTTAATGGCAACAAAATTATTACGACTGGCGGAGGTGGGGCTACGTTATGCATGGACGAGAACTTAGGCAAACATGTAAAGCATTTATCCACAACAGCTAAAGTGCCACATCCTTTTGAATACTTTCATGATGAAGTGGGTTTTAACTATAGAATGCCTAATCTAAACGCTGCGCTTGGATGTGCTCAAGTTGGTAAACTCAACCAGTTTGTATTATCGAAAAGAGAACTTGCTAGAGAGTATCAATGCTTTTTTGATGGTTCCAAATTTTCGTTTGTTACAGAGCCAGAGTATGCGCGTTCAAATTACTGGTTGAATGCAATTATATGCCCATCTAAGATAGAAAAAGAACATTTATTAAAAGAAACAAACGCTAATGGTGTAATGACAAGGCCATTATGGCAATTGGCAAATACATTACCTATGTTCGAAGGGGCATTACGTGGAGCTCTACCTAATAGTGAATGGTTGATAGATCGAGTAGTTAACTTGCCTAGCACACCATTAGAAAAGAGTTGTATTTAATGTTTTGTAAATACGTCCTGATAGACGGTCATGTTGTCAGAAATGAAGATGCAAAGATAAATGTTACCGATATGGCTGTATTGTTTGGCTTTGGTGTCTTTGAATCAATACATGTTTCTAATCGACAACCAGTGTCAATTGTTAAGCATTTAGAAAGATTTACAAAAGCATTAGCTAAATGCAATTTTCAAAAATTGTTAAACCTACCTATTAGTGATTATGTTAGAGCATGTATCGAACATAATGACTTGGTTGATGGACAAATTTTAATTGTGGCTACAGCTGGTGTCGATGGTGAAGGGGGGAGTGTTGTAATACTTGCTAAAGCATTTACGCTGCCAAAAAGTGAATTGAGGCTTGTAAAAGCGAAAGTGTTACCTGAATTTCGAAGTGCTCATTCGGATATGAAACTCACTAGTTGTGCTTCTACCCTGCTTACAAGAAATGACTTATTGAAATCAGGCTTTGATGAAGCAATTGCTTACCGGGGAGATTGTATTACAGAAGGTTTGTCATCTGCAATTTGTGTAGTATTCAAAGATAAAATTGTTGTGGTATCTAGCACACATCCTATTTTACCAAGTGTAAGTCTCAAAAATCTTTGCCAAGTATTTGATAGAAATCAACTTAATTATGTTTCACATGAAGTAAAACTAGATGATCTTAAAGATTGCGAAGAGATTTGGATGGTCTCTTCAACTTGGGGAATTCGTGCAGTAAAAATGCTTTTTTGGGATGGAATTGAACAAGAACTTCAATTCAATTTGGCCCAAAAAGTGCATGGTTACTATCAATTAATGTTAAATAATCAAGAGTTTGATTAATAACATAATAAAGTTTTAGGTGAGTGTATGAATAATAGTTTTGATGATGTAATCGTCGGTGCTGGCATTGCAGGTATTGTTGCAGGTTTAGTGAAAGCTAAACAGGGGCGAAGAGTTTTATTGGTTGATAGTGCACATGTTGCTGGTGGTCTGATGAAGTCGATGCATACTGAAGAGGGGTATGTGTTTGACTACGGGACTCACCTTCTTAGCGAGCTTGCGATAGAAGAACTTGATGATTTATTGTTTAGTGAAGTTAGAAAAGGTGACTGGCTGCAGTTCGATTATTTAAAATCTGGGCATTACATTAAGGGAGTGCTCGGAGAAAAATCCCCAGTAGTTGATGCAGGTACTATGGATTTAGCCAACTATTATAAGGGGCTTTATGAATTAGTAGAGACTGTTTCTCAACGCTCATCCAGTTACGGAAATCTTATCGAGCAGCTTAACTGCACATTTGGTTCGACCATAACAAATCAGCTCATAGCACCTGCAGTAGAAAAGCTATTTTATGAACCTGCATCTAACTTAGCCCCCGACTCGCACCTACTCTTTGGATTGGCTAGAGTGCAGGGGTTTAGCGCTGAATCAGTTCGAATACTTAAACAATTTGAGCCATTAAATGAGGCTTTAGCGTTTCGATCGCATCATGAGGGAAAAACCGGGCAAACTCGTTTCTATCCAAGCACAGGTGGCATTGGACAATGGGTGAACATTCTCCTTGAAAAACTTAGTGGTTTTGGAGCACAGGTTTTACTTGGTACTCAAATTGAAAGTCTAGGCGTAGAAAATGGCATCGTTAACGAATTAACACTTTCAAATGGTGAACAAGTTCAATGTAACTCTTTGACTTGGACTGTTCCTTTGTTTGGTTTGCTGCGCTTACTCCCAATTGAGCTTGCAAAACCCATTGAGCCACTAAAGTTCTTGGACTCTTATCTTGTACACCTGATTGTTGATAGAGCACCCATTACAGATTTACACTATTACTGTAATTATGATCCCGCTTTTAGTCACTTCAGAACAACTTTGTATTCGAATATGCAGAGTAAAGGAGATGAATTAGGTTATCGTGCAACTGTGGAAGTGTTTCGACCTAATGATTCTGACTCTTCAAAACCAACTGGGGATAGCATATTAAAAGAGCTCATTGATTGCGGTGTTTTCCCTTCTAATAGTAAAGTAGTGTATGAAAAAGCTGAGCTACTTAAAAATAGTTTCCCTATACCGACGATTAACTTTAGAAAAATGCAAAGTGATCAGCTTTATATAGCTAAAAAGTACATCAAAAATATAGAGTTGTTTGGTAAAGCTAGGGGTGACATTTTCTTTATGAACGATGTAATTGTTGATGTATATGAAAATGCAACAAGATAATAAAAAATGTCCTGGTATGAAACGTTCATTTGAACGATGTGAGCGCTTTCTCGCTGATAATAATAAGTCAGCGGCATTCTTTGTCGCTGCACTTGCATTTCGTGATAGGCTTGAAGCAGTTTATGCGGTTTACCTACTCCAATGTGGACATGAACTTTGCCGTTCATTTGGAGTTAAAGCAAAACTTAATGAATTACAGCGATTGAATTTACTCTGCTCGCATGATTTAGAATTATTTTCTCGAGCATTAAGCGCCATAGAAAAAGTTGAAAATGACGTTTTATGGACAGTTACGGATGTTGATTATTCTTCTTTAGATTTAGTGCTGGAAGCTGCGAAAATCGCAGACAGGCTAAGAAAATCAAATCTTGAAGGTTAAAATGAGCCTTATGGAGAACAAACAAATCCAGGCGCTACCCAAAGTTATGCTAGTGACGACTTCACGAGCTGAGTTTGGTCTGTTTTATTGGCTCATAAAAGAGCTAGAATCAAGTGATTCAGTAGAATTTCAACTTGTCGTTACAGGTAATCATCTGGTACCGGAACAAGGTTATACAGTCGATGAAATTGAGTCTGAAGGTTTACCAATCGCAGAAAAAATTGACATCATTATTGCTGGGAGCAGTGCTGCTGCTAAAGCTAAATCATCAGCTTTAGGGATGATGAGCTTTACTGATGTATTTTCTCGTAGGCAGCCAGATTTGGTAATCGTAATGGGTGATAGATATGAGCTATTAGGAATAGTATCTGCTGCGGCATTGATGTCAATTCCTGTAGCGCACTTTTCTGGTGGTGAAATTACAGCAGGTGTTGTTGATGATATTGTTAGGCACGCACTAACAAAGCTTTCGTACCTCCACTTTGTGACTCATGAAAGGCATCGGAAAAGAGTCATTCAACTAGGGGAGAGTCCAGAAAGAGTCTTTAACGTTGGTGAACCGGGGTTAGAGCACCTCTTTAAAACACCATTACTCAATAGAGAAGAATTATCGAAAAGTATAGGTTACTCATTAACTGAAAAGTTTATGCTCTTTACTTTTCATCCTGTTTCTTCAGATTGTTCTTTAAATCCTGCTGAGCAACTTCGAGAAGTTCTAAAAGCACTAACACATCATGATAATTATCAAGTTTTGATGACATATCCTAATACGGATGAGGGAAGTGATTGCTTATTACCTCTACTTAGAGATTTTGAATCAAAAAATGCTAATAGGGTTAAGCTTGTCCCATCGCTTGGCTTTAGGCGATACCTTTCGGCTCTAAAGCATTGTCAGCTTGTTATTGGTAATTCATCCAGTGGACTTGTTGAAGCCCCATGTTATGGAAAAGCTACAGTCAATATAGGTTCAAGACAGGATGGAAGGCTGAGAGGGGTAAACGTTATAGATTGTGATGTATATTATAGAGAAATTGTTGACGCAGTTGCTAAAGCTTTGACTCCACAGCATCAATTAATCGCAAGAAATGGCAGTAACCCATATGGTGATGGTAAAACGGTTGGTAAAGTAATTGAAATAATTAATAAACTTAAGTTCCCATTACCGAAAATTAAAAGTTTTTATGATCTTGAGGATTTATGAATAGTGTCAAAATAATTGCAGAGATAGGTGTAAATCACAATGGTAGCTTGGAGCTAGCTAAACAATTGATTGACCTTGCAGTTGAAGCAAAAGTTGACTTTGTTAAGTTTCAAACTTTTAAATCAGAAGCCGTTATCTGTAAAAATGCAGAAAAAGCTGAATACCAGAAAAATAATACTGGGTGTAGAGATAGTCAGTTAGACATGGTGAAGAAGTTAGAGTTAACTTTTGAACAGCATAGAGAGCTCAAAAAGTATGCCGAATCTAAAGGAAGCCAATACCTAAGTACACCTTTTGATCTGGAAAGCTTGAGGTTTTTACTGGATCTTGGCCTTAAAACAATAAAGATTCCTTCAGGGGAAATCACGAATTATTTTTTATTGACGGAAGCTGCTAAGCATGAAATTAATATTATTTTATCTACTGGGATGTCAACAATGGATGAGATATGTCATGCTGTTAAGATTCTGAAATTTAATAATAAAATAAAAGAAATTACAGTGTTGCATTGTAACACTCAATACCCAACTCCTTATCATGATGTTAATCTAGCAGCAATGAAAACTATGGCAGATAAGCTTGGTTGTAAAGTGGGTTATTCTGACCATACTTTGGGCACGGAAGTGTCAGTAGCAGCTGTCGCTCTTGGGGCTTGTGTTATAGAAAAGCATTTTACATTATCACGCTTGTTACCTGGGCCAGATCATTCTGCATCAATTGAACCGTGCGAGTTAAGGAGTATGGTAAAGGAAATTCGAAATATCGAGAAGGCAATTGGAAAGCCTGAAAAAGTAATTACATCTAGCGAAGTGAATAACATAAACATCGCACGCAAATTCCTTGTAGCGTCTAGGTCCATTATAGCTGGACAAGAGTTTAGCTTAGAAGATTTTAGCGCTAAGCGTACTGGAGTTGGTGGTATATCCCCTATGTTGGTAAAAAATCTAGTGGGTAAGATAGCAAAACATAACTATAAAATTGATGATGTTATCCAACACTCTGAGAACGATTCAAAGTGAAAATATTTGGGGGAGAAATAGGCATTCCTGAGCAGCATACAGAGATTTTCGCTTCAGGACGGAGTTCTTTGAGGCGTATTTTGAGCTGTTTTGAACAAGGTAGAAAAATTTTACTACCAGATTTTTTGTGCCCTATCGTTTTTGATGAGTGCAATCGGTTTGCTGCTTCAATTGAGTTTTATTCAATCTTACCTGAATATAAAGTCGATTGGCAAAACTTGCCCTTGGAGAATTTCGATATTTTGTATGTGGTGCACTATTTTGGGTTCGTTACAGAACTTCCCAGTGATTTACCAGAAGACTTAGTTATTATTCATGACTGTGTTTTTTTACCTTGGATTGATCCTGTATTTTCTTCATTACCAAACCACCAGATAGGATTTACTAGCTTTCGCAAAATTCTCCCAATTGTAGAAGGGAGCTTATTAGTTTCGACAAGAGCTTTACCGGCTTTTGATAGTGATACGCGATTCTCAGTAAATGAGTTTAGTAAACCCAAGTTTGAGGGAGCAAAGCATAAGGCACATTATCAAGCTTCAAAACAAAAAAATTCTGAGAGTGAGGAGCTATATTTAAGTCTACTAGCAGAAGGTGAGAGTCTGATTAATGGGGGAAGAGAAATTGAGACTGTTTCAAAAAGTTATGTTGCAAATATCTCCAATTGTATGGGCTTAAGTCTAAAAGGTTTAAATGATAGGCAGCATAGATTTACAAAGGTTCAAACTATTCTAGAGCAAACTAAACAAAGCTCCATTTTTCCTAGCTTTTATCCTGTGAAAATTCTTAATGCAGCGTCAGTCCGCATGAAATTAGCCTCTCAACGTATATATCTACCGCACTTTTGGCCATTAAATGATAGTTATTTAGGGGTTGGGATGAAACAATTTAATGATTTATTGTTTATTCCTCTCGCGCCGGAGCATGATATTGGCTTGTTTAATCAATTATTAGAGGTCGTCTCAGAGCATGTTTGTTAATTTTTATGTCGCTAAAAAGTGGTTTGAGGGGCTTTCAGGTGAATATAGGTATCCAACTATTGATCCTGAATATATCCAGCTAGAAACACTATTTAATCCCAAACGAGAAGCAATTTATTATTTAGTTGAAAGCGGAGGTAAGTTTTACTACGTCGCTGGATACTTGACTTACAGTGATAATGGAATTATTGATTTTGAGACCCCTAGAGGATATGGGGGGGTAGTAACAAACATTAAAGAGATGACTGAGCTTGAAAAGTTGCAAAGTAAGTGTGGGTTAAGCTTTAAAGAGCGAGGAGTGTTATGTGGTTTTATTAGAAATATTCCTATCTTAAACAACCATACAAAAACGTCACTCAGGAGTTGGCGCGATAGGTCTACACTTCTTATTGACCTTGAGAACCCTGATTTATTGCAAAGCTATAAAGTTAGAGCCAGAACCGCAGTAAAGAAAGCGCAAAAGTCAGGTGTTGTTATTCATGAAGCTAACAGCACAGCGCAATGGCAAGAATTTGCTTCTCTTTATGCAAATCGTATGGCAGAGCTAAATGCTAGCAGCGAATACTGCTATGACATAGATTATTTCTTGGAATTAGAAAAGCTTAGCAGTGCATCTTTAATATTAGCGTACCTTGACGGTAAACTGATAAGCGGCTGCGTAATACTCAAGTGTGGAAATTATTCAGAATATTATTTATCTGCATCCAGTAAATGTGGAATGAAATATGCTTCAACTCAGGCGTGTTTGCACTATTCGGCACAAATGAGCCGGGAGAATGGAGCTAAATTCATGCATTTAGGTGGCGGGTTAAGTGATAACGAAAATGATTCTCTCTATTTTTTTAAATCTGGGTTTACAGATAAGCATTTGGACTTTTTTGTGAGTAGTTGGATATTTGATGGTGAAAGCTATCGAGTTCTAAAAGAGAAGTATGAAGCGCAAGTAAAAACTGTTAACAGGGTAATTTTTTACAGGTGATATATGGCTTGGAATAATGTTTGGGAGCAAGTGTTTTCTTCTCAAGAGTGGGGTAAATATCCAGGAGAAGATGTTATACGTTTTGTAGCGCGCAATTTTTATAATTTAAAAGATAGGCGAAGTGTTAAAATACTTGAAATTGGCAGCGGACCTGGTGCCAATTTATGGTTTTTGGCCCGAGAAGGGTTTTACGTATATGCAATAGAAGGCTCTGAAACTGCTGTAAAGCAATCTAAAAATCGTCTCAACAATGAGGTTCCTGGGTGGGCCGGAGAGATAACAGTTGGTGATTTCTCATCCCTACCGTATGAATCTGATTTTTTTGATGCAGTAATTGATATTGAAGCTGTAACACACAACCCATTTATCGAGTCTAAGCAAATATACAAAGAAGTGCACCGAGTACTTAAAGCCGGCGGAAAGTTATATTCTCGTACATTTGCTAAGGGAACGATAGGTGATGGTTCTGGTGAATTAATTAGTAAAGATTGTTATTTACCCGAGGAAGGTCCGATGGCAGGGAAAGGGCCAACTCGATTTACCCATGAAGATGATATAAAAGTGTTATTAAGTCCTTTTTCTAATGTGAGTTATGGTGCAATAAGTCGCGAAGAGGAGGGAGTATTAATCACTAAAGAATGGTGTATTACAGCAATAAAGTAAGGGGTATCAATTATGAATGATGGTTGGACCAAGTCTATTTTACCACTTCCAGCAACAATGCAAGATGCTATAAAAACATTAAATGAATCGTCTATTAAGTTAGTTTGCTTGACGAATGCTCATGGAGAGTTGAAGGGAGTAATTACTGATGGTGATATCCGTCGTGCAATTGTTTCCGGTAAAGGGTTAAGTACACCAGTTATTGAGTTTATGTGCGAAACACCTATCACAATAAGTCCACAAGACAGCAGAATGTCTAGGAAAAAGGCATTCGAACACCACAAGTTACTATATATTCCAATAATCAGTTCACAAAATAAGGTGATCGATATTGAAATTTCTCAGTCAATTACCACTTTAACACAAAGCAATACAGTGTTTTTGATGGCAGGGGGTTATGGTACTAGATTACGGCCGCTAACAGAAGAATGTCCTAAGCCGCTGCTCAAAGTTGGCTCAAAACCTATTTTGGAAACGATAATCGAAAGTTTTGTGAATTATGGTTTCCAAGAATTTAAAGTATCGGTCCACTACTTAGCTGACCAGATAAAAGATTATTTTCAGGATGGTCTTAAGTTTGGCGTGGATATTGGTTACGTTGAGGAATCTAAACCATTAGGTACTGCAGGTGCATTAAGTTTGTTGCCAACACAAACGGATCCATTAATTCTAATGAATGGTGATTTGTTGACTAAAGTTGATTTCAAAGAACTGCTAACTTATCACCTAAATGAACAAGCTCAAATCACTATGTGTGTTCGAGAATATGAATATCAAGTGCCTTATGGTGTTATTAACGTAGAAAATAATCAGGTAAAAGAGATAATTGAAAAGCCTATTGAGAAGTACTTCGTAAACGCGGGGATATATGTGCTCTCTCCAGAGGTTGTCAATTCGTTAGAAAAAGGATCTTATAAGGATATGCCAGATCTTATTAATGAATACTTAGAAAAGGGAGAAAAGGTAGCACTATTCCCTATACATGAATACTGGCTTGATATTGGTCGAATGGCTGATTTTGAGCGAGCTCAAATTGATTTTTTACATAACTTCTAGGGATTATTTTGAAAGTTTTAGTCTCTGGATATGGTGGTATAGCAAAACGTCATATCAAAAATTTAATGTCTCTAGTTAATGTTGAACTCATGGTAGTAGTTCGTCAAAGTGAAATGGATTTGGAACAAGAATACGGCGTCCCTATTTTTGTTTATCAAAGCTTTGAACAGGCATTGGAAGAACACATATTTGACCTGGCACTAATTTGTTCGCCAGCTTCAGAGCACTTTAAACAAGCCTGTATGCTTTTTCAGCTAGGTGTTCCTTGTTTTATTGAAAAACCTGTGTGTTTAAATTCAAAAGAAGCAAAAGAGCTATTGAAGTCATATAAATTGAACCCCGTTCCAGCATTGATTGGCTATGATTTGAGATACACTGAAGGTTATCTAAAGGTTAGCAAAATTTTGTCTGAATTGCGGCTAGGAACTATTTGGCGCTTATCAGTAGATGTGGGGCAATACTTACCTGATTGGCGACCCAATAAACCGTACCAAACTTGCGTATCTGCACAAAAAAAATTAGGCGGTGGTGTCTTAAGAGAGCTTAGTCATGAACTAGATTATTTAGTAGGTTTATTTGGATTAAAGCTAGATGATTTGAGCGTTCTTAAACGTAATCATTCTAATCTTGAGATGGATTGTGAGAATGAAGTAATAATTTTGAGTTTGGCATCAATCGAAAGCCAATTCCCTAAGGTTAGCTTAAACCTCAAAATGGATATGCTTTCCAGAAAACCTTTTCGTGTTTTGAAAGTAAGTGGAACTGAGGGGGAGTTAGTATGGGATTTGATAGCCCAGCAGATCATTGTTTTTCAGGCAGGAGTTGAGGAGACAATATCTACTTTTGATTCCACTGATCAGCCATATTTGCGTATGCTAAAAGATTTTATTGACAGAGTTGTTAACTCAAAATGTGATTCAGGTACCTTAAAACAAGGTATAAGAGTTATGGAATTGATTGAACAGGTTGAAAAAGAGGGAATACAGATCGGTGGCTAGAATCTTTGCAATAACATTTGCTAGAGAGGGATCAAAAGGCATAAAGGGAAAAAATATCAAGCACATGAATGGTAAACCATTACTTGCATATAGTATTGACTTGGCAAAAAAGATACCAACAGTACACGATATTTTTGTTTCTACAGATGGTACGGAAATTGCTGAAATTGCACGTGAATATGGTGCTGAAGTTATAATCAGGCCTGCTGAATTAGCAAGTGATTGTGCTAACGAATGGGATGCATGGCAACATGCCATTAAATATTTGAAGGCAAACTTTGGCATGCATGATGATGATCTATTGTTAAGTTTACCATGTACGTCTCCTCTAAGAAGTTTACCAGATATTAATAAATTAATAGAAGAGTTCAAAGATTCTTCTAGTGATCTTGCGTTGTGCATCACAGAATCTGCAAGAAACCCTTATTTTAACATGGTAAATGCTGATAATAGTGGAATTGTTAACTTGGTTTGTGATGCAGGAAAGTTTCACCGCAGGCAAGATGTACCGAAAGTCTATGATATTACAACCGTGGGTTATTTGACGACAGCTAGGTTTATATCATCAGCAAATGGAGTCCTTTCAGGTAAAACGCTGGGTGTCGTTGTTCCTCGAGCGAGCAGTATTGACATAGATGAACAATTGGACTTTGATTTTGCAGAATTATTGCTAAAAAAGCAGGAACAAATATGAGAGCTATTTCACAGTTGTTAGATTTGCATAAAACTTGGACACTAATTACTGGTGGTGCGGGGCATGTAGGTAGAGCTTCGGCAGAAACTATTTTGGAGTTAGGTGGAAATGTTATTTTAGCAGATCGCGATATAACTTCCTTAAATGAATTAGTTGAACATGAGTTTAACAAAACTTTTGCTACAGGTCGCTTATTTATATTACAAGTTGATCTAGCTGACCAAAATCAAATCCGTCATATGATGGATGAGGTGTCGAAAATCACTGGTGGTATACTTAATGGTTTAATAAATAATGCAGCCTTCGTTGGTACCGATAGATTGGATGGTTGGTGTGTACCTTTTGAGGAACAATCTATCACTACATTTAATGATTGTTTAGGCGTTAATTTATCTGCTCCATTTTTGTTAAGTCAACAAGCTTATGAGTTGATGAAGAATCAAACTCATGGCCCAAAGAGTATTATAAATATTTCCTCTATCTATGGGGTGGTAGGACCGAAAATGGAACTTTACGAAGGTACAGAAATGGGGAATCCTGCAGCATATGCTGCAAGTAAAGCTGGTTTAATGCAATTGACGCGCTGGATGTCAGCGAATGTAGCACCTGCAGTTAGAGTTAACAATATTGTTTTAGGTGGTATTGAAAGAGGTCAGCCTGAGAGCTTTTTAGAGAAATACAATGCTAATGTTCCAATGGGAAGGATGGCAAAAGAAGAAGATATTAAAGGTGCTATTGCATATCTAAGCTCTGAGCTTTCAAATTATATGACAGGGCAAAGTTTATTTTTAGATGGTGGTTGGACTGCTGTATAAATAGTCTATACTTCAAAATGACTATAATTTTTGGAGTTAGACATGAAAATTGATAACTCAAATTCCTACCTTAACCAAATTCAGCAAACGAGTAATAAGCTTGCTGAGCAACTAGCATCAGGTAAAAAAGTAAATTCAGCAGCAGATGATGCCGCTGCATTGCAAATTATCGATAGACTAACATCGCAACAAGATGGCTACAGTCAAGCAATTAACAATGCGTACGATGGTATTTCTTACTCGCAAGTAACAGAGTCAAATCTATCTGGCGTGAATGATGCTGTTTCTCGCATTCGAGAGCTATCTATTCAAGCGGGTAATGGTGCGCTCACAGATAATGACAGAGCAGCATTACAAGAAGAAGTGTCGCAATTGCAAACGCAAATTTCAGAAACATTCGAAAATGCGACATTCGGTGGTAAACCTTTATTTGATGGTGAGCAAGTGTCGTTTCAAGTTGGTCCTGATGCCAACACCACTCAATCAGTTACGCCATCTGATGGTAGTATTGCTTCAGTTATTGCAGGAATCGATATTTCAACCCAAGCAGGGGCGCAAGCTGCCATTGATATTAGCGACCAAGCAGCTGAGGAAATTAACACGCAAAGAGCTGAGCTAGGCGCTTTTCAAAACACCTTGGCGAGTACGATAAAAGGTTTAGGCAACCAGCGAGAGAACATTGCTGCGAGCCAAAGCCGAATAGAAGATACTGACTATGCAAAAGCTGTGTCTGATCAAGTAGCTAATGATATTTTATCGCAAGCATCGATTGCCTTACGTGGTCAGGCAAATCGTTCAGCCGAATCTATATTAGGTTTACTTTAATTCTTTAGTATTAAATTTTAGTGCTAAGTGACTATTTTTTGGCGTTGATGTCAATAAATTGCCGCTTAGCGCTTGCATCCCTCCTAAACTCGCTTACAATTTAGAAATTAACTAACCTCGTGGTAACTGTGGTTCGCAAATAATGATCTTAATTTTAGACAATAATAATAATCGTGCGATAGGTTTACATGCAGCACTTACCTTCATTGGTGAAACTGCACAATTAGTTGATGAGACTTCATTACAGTCTTTTTGTGAAAAACATCAACAGCAAGAATGCATGGTCATTCTTGGTGCTTTACAGCAGCTAAATCACGAGGCTGTGATCAAACAGTTTCCTGCCATTCCGTTTTTATTAATTGGTGAAACACTCAAACCGCTGCTAAGCATTGCTAATGTAGTTGGTTTAATTTGTGAGCCGTTTAACCATGACGTAACTACTCAGCTATTGCATGATTGTCAGCAATATCAGCGCATGCTACCGGGTGACCATAAACAAGCTAAATCTAACAAATCATTTGATGGTTTAGTAGGTGAAACCGAAGCTGTAAAAGATGTGCGCTTTTTAATTGAGCAAGTAGCAAAAACCGATGCCAATGTGCTGATCTTAGGTGAGTCAGGCACAGGTAAAGAAGTTGTTGCACGTAACGTTCATTTACTTTCTAAACGCAATACCGGGCCATTTGTGCCAGTAAACTGTGGTGCTATTCCTGGTGAACTACTTGAAAGTGAGCTATTTGGCCATGAAAAGGGGGCCTTTACGGGCGCTATTTCTGCACGCAAAGGGCGCTTTGAATTAGCGCAAGGCGGCACGCTGTTTCTAGATGAAATAGGTGATATGCCTTTGCAAATGCAGGTTAAACTACTGCGTGTGTTGCAAGAGCGTAGCTATGAGCGAGTAGGGGGTACTAAGCCTATTCAAGCTGATGTACGCATTATTGCAGCGACTCACCGCAACCTTGAAGAAATGATTGAAAAGGGCGACTTCCGAGAAGACCTTTTTTATCGTTTAAACGTGTTTCCAATTGAAAATCCTTCGCTTAGTGAGCGTGCTGACGACATTCCTCTGCTTTTAAAAGAGTTAATGCGTCGTGTGAACGAGCAAAGTGGCACAACTGCCAAATTCACTGAGCGTGCGATTCAAAGCTTAAAAGAACATGCGTGGCCGGGGAATATTCGTGAGCTTGCTAACTTAGTTGAGCGCATGGTGATCATGTTTCCAGATAAAGTGGTTGATGTGCCAGACCTTCCAGCTAAATATCGTTATATTGAAGTTGAGGCTTACGAGCCTGAGTACCCAGAAGAGTTGATGGAGCGAGATGCTTTCAACGATATTTTCAGTACTGGCTTTAGTGATTATGATGATGAAGAACCTGATGTACCAGCAACAACGGTTGACTCAGGTTTACTACCAGATGAAGGCATTGAGCTCAAAGAGTATCTTGCTGAGCTAGAAATCAGCTTAATCAGCCAAGCATTAGAGCGCTATGATTACGTTGTTGCACGTGCAGCAGAAATTTTAGGTGTTAGGCGCACCACACTGGTCGAAAAAATGAAGAAATACAACCTAACGCGCGACTAAGAGCAGGTTTTAGTCGGCAGGTAGTAGGTTTTAGGCAAAAATTAACTAAGTACTATGGTTATTAAACCTATAGAGTGGGCTTTGTCATTATTTATAGGCGCTAAGCTTGTAGGCACGCTCACTGTCTTTTATTCGGGGTGTGCTGTGGTAATAAATCACTAAAAGCTTTTTACACAAAGAGAAAACAATGAGGAACAAATGAGAAACCAAGCCCTTTCTTTTAATATTTCAAGCGCAATATTCCTTTAACCTATTTGTGAATCAGGCTCTTAATACATTTACCATCAAGGTAATCGAGGTGCTGCGCGCTACATCTAGTAGCCTAGAGCCTAAAATTTAACACCTTTATTTTTACCTCATAAGCGCAGCGTCTCTTAGCCTCTTTGTGAATAAGTTACTTAATTAGCTTTTTACCACCGGTCGTTGCGTGATGCACCGAGAAGATAAAAGCCAAGCTTAGCCCTTATCACCTAATAACTATCAATAATCTCAGCTTTTCTAAAGCAATCATTGCTATGGTCATTTACCATGCCACAGGCCTGCATGTGGGCATACACCGTAGTAGGGCCTAAAAACTTAAAACCGCGCTTTTTTAAATCTTTGGCGAATGCTGTAGAGGCTTCAGTAATAGCCGGGTAATCCTCTAATTTATCAAGATCGTTTACCAATGGTTTGCCACCAACAAACTGCCATTGGTAATTTGAGAAACTGCCAAACTCTTTTTGAATCTCAATAAACCGTTGCGCGTTATTGATAGTGGCGGCGATTTTAGCGCGATTACGAATAATACCTTCAAACTGCATTAACCTTTCGACGTCGTCTTCGGTCATTTTGGCAACCTCTTCGACAACAAAGTTTTTGAAGGCACTGCGATAGCCATCACGCTTTTTAAGTATGGTATACCAGCTCAGTCCCGCTTGTGCTGACTCTAAGGTTATAAACTCAAATAAGCGGTGATCATCATACAATGGCACCCCCCATTCTTGGTCGTGATAGGCCACATAATCTTCTTTGCTGGTATCGAGCCATGGGCAACGGCAATGGTGTTTTTTTTGCATTATTCCCTCGCGTTTGTCATTTTTTTGTCAGTGTTATTTGGTCTTTAATTTATTGAAATAAAACAAAAATAAATTTGGTACGGATTGTGCATTTAGCTAGGTAGACACGATTTTTTGAGTATCGATTATGGCCTTAGCAAATGTCCTAAAACCACAATTTATCACAGCCAAACAATATAACCCATGCTTACAACAAGAAGAGTATGTTGGTGAATTGAGTGAGCTGCGCCAACAAGCCAGTTGGTTAGGTCATTTGGTTGATACCATGCCTGCGGGTGTGGTGGTTTTAGATGGCCGAGGCATGATCGCAAAAGCCAATCAAATTGCCATTGATATGCTAGGTGAGCCCCTTGAAGGTGAAAAGTGGTTTAGCGTAATTCAACGCTCATTTCGACCACAGCAAGACGATGGACATGAAGTATCACTTAAGGATGGCCGTTTAATTAAGCTTGATATTACTGCGCTTGCTCCAGAGCCAGGACAGTTAATTTTAATGACAGATTTAACTGAAACCAGACGATTACAAAAGCGAGTTGCACATATGCAGCGCTTAAGTGCGCTTGGCAAAATGGTTGCTTCGCTTGCTCATCAGGTCAGAACACCGTTATCAGCGGCCATGCTGTATGCCGCAAATTTAGGTTCAAAGCGATTGCCAGAAAGCTCGCGTGGCAACTTTCATACGAAGCTAATGTCGCGTTTAAAAGATTTAGAAACCCAAGTGAACGATATGCTGTTATTTGCCAAAAGTGGTGAGCAACAAGTGGTCGAAAGCGTTTCAATGCAACAGTTACTTAATGAAGTAAAAGCCGGTGCTGATGCTATGGTTGCACAAAATAACAGTGAACTTAGCGTGAACTTACCAGAACCTGATATTGAAATTATGGGTAATAAAACGGCTCTGGCGAGTGCTATTCAAAACCTGATCCACAATAGTATTCAAATTATTGGCTCTGAGGCTGTGGTAACCCTGAGTGCCGAACGTGACGAAACTAGCGAAAACTGTGTTCGTATCAGTGTCAGTGATAATGGCCCAGGTGTTGATTTACGTCATGCCAACAAATTATTCGAACCTTTTTACACTACCAAAAGCCAAGGCACGGGGCTTGGACTTGCTGTTGTAAGTTCAGTCGCCAATGCGCACCAAGGACGGGTTGAAGTGACTAATAATGCTCATGGGGGAGCATGTTTTAGTTTGATCTTGCCAATTAGTGCAGAACCAATGTCAGCGGAGGCAAAATGAATACTAACTCTATTTTAGTCGTTGAAGACGACGCAGGCTTACGAGAAGCACTGATTGATACCCTTGAAATGTCGGGTATTGATTGCGTTGCTGCAGATAGCGCTGAACAAGCGATGATCTTGCTTAAGCAAAATAGCTATTCATTGGTTGTTAGTGATGTGCAAATGGGCGCTATGAGCGGCCTTGACCTACTACGTAGCATTAAACTTAATTATCCTGAGCTGCCGGTATTAATGATGACGGCCTATGCCACTATTGATGATGCTGTAGAAGCAATGCGTTTAGGCGCGATTGATTACATGGCAAAGCCGTTTGCTCCAGAAGTTCTTCTTAACATGGTGAGTCGTTATTTGCCTGAAAAGGAAAAAGAAACCGATGGCCCAATCGTTGCCGATCCATCAAGTATTAAGCTATTGGAGCTTGCGAGCAAAGTTGCCCGTTCAGATGCCAGTGTCATGGTACTCGGCCCAAGTGGCTCGGGTAAAGAAGTGTTGGCTCGTTTTATCCACGATAAATCAAATCGTAGCGATGCCCCCTTTGTGGCTATTAACTGCGCTGCTATTCCTGAAAACATGCTTGAAGCAACCTTATTCGGTTACGAAAAAGGGGCGTTTACCGGCGCGATTCAAGCCTGTCCGGGTAAATTTGAGCAAGCTCAAGGTGGTACCATCTTACTTGATGAAATTACTGAGATGGATTTAGGCTTACAAGCTAAATTACTGCGTGTACTTCAAGAGCGCGAAGTAGAGCGCTTAGGCGGTCGTAAAACCATAGAGCTTGATGTTCGCGTTCTAGCTACAAGTAACCGAGATTTGAAAGAAGCGGTGAGCGAAAATCTATTTAGAGAAGATTTATATTATCGCTTAAATGTATTCCCGTTAATGTGGAAACCATTAGCCGAGCGTCCTGGCGACATTATTGTATTGGCTGAGCATTTAATAGAGCGTCATTGCCTGAAAAGTAAAGAGCCTATAGCTCAATTAAGTGAGGGTGCGAAACAAAAGCTGCTATCGCATGCTTGGCCAGGTAATGTACGAGAGCTTGATAACGTTATGCAACGGGCGTTGATATTATGCGATGGGAATAGTATTCATCAAGATGATATCTTTATTGAAGAGTTGCTTACGGTTGATATCAAGCCAGTCGCTACGCCGCCACACAACGCACCGGTATATCAAGAACAGCCTGTTGAAGTTATTTTAGATACCGTGCCACAAGTGAGTGAGCAAGGTAATTACAAAGACGAGCTGAAAGACAAAGAGCATCGTATTATTTTAGAAACCTTAGCGCGCTGTAATGGTAAGCGCAAAGAGGTTGCAGAAACCTTAGGTATTAGTCCGCGCACGTTACGTTATAAACTGGCGCAAATGCGAGACTTGGGTATAGCCTTACCTGCATAAACTCCTTCCAAAAAGTTACTCAAACAAGCTCACATTTTTGTGAGCTTGTTTGCTGTCAAAACTCTGACATGCAAAATTAATGATTCAAACTATTGAATTTGTTGGTTTTATTTTGTGGCACGGTTTGTGCTTTATCAGTGCATAAGTAAACTGCATTGTCAGAGAGTATTATGAAAGTTCAAAACAGCGCATTATTTCAAGAAATGCAAGCTATGGCTTCAGAAGTAGGCCGTAGTAACTCAATTAATAATTTACCAACACAAACTCAGCCAACATCGTCGGCACAGTTTGGTGATTTACTTACCAATGCACTTGATACAGTGAATGGCTTACAACAAGACGCTAAGCAAAAAGTAACAGCAATGGAAATGGGCGACCGCAGTGTTTCTTTAGCAGACGTAATGATTGCTTCGCAAAAATCATCAGTCGCTTTTGAAGCTACGGTGCAAGTTCGAAATAAACTTGTTGAAGCTTATAAAGAAATCATGAACATGCCTGTGTAACTAGGTAGTGGAGAATTATTGTGGCGCAATCTAATCAATCAACTGATCTAGCCTTAGCAGGCGGCGGTATCGACTCAACCGATACTGATGATCAACAAGAGCAAAAGTCAGGCTACCTAAGTGCCTTAAACGGTGTAGATGTTTTACGCCAGGTTACTTTAGTGATCGCTTTGGCAATCTGTTTGGCTATCGCAATTTTTATTATTATTTGGGCTCGTCAACCAGATATGCGTCCGCTTGGCAAAATGCCAACGGAAGAGCTTATTCAAACGCTGGACTTTTTAGACGCTCAAAAGATTGATTACGAACTTGATGGTAACGTCATCTCTGTTGAAGAAGGTGAATACCAAAACATTAAATTATTGATGGCTCGTGAAGGCCTAGAGCAAGCGCCAAGCTCAGGTACTGACATCATCATGCAAGACATGGGGTTTGGTGTTAGCCAGCGCCTTGAACGTGAACGTTTAAAACATGGTCGTGAGCAACAGCTTGCACGTACCATCGAAGAGCTAAAAAATGTTACTCGCGCCAAAGTACTTTTAGCTATTCCAAAAGAAAACGTATTTGCCCGTCGTGAAAAACAACCTTCAGCGACGGTAGTGCTTACCTTAAAACGCGGTCGTACACTTGACGGTGAAGAAGTTGACTCAGTAGTTGATATTGTTGCCTCAGCAGTCCAAGGGTTATCGCCAGAGCGTGTTACTGTTACCGATCAAAATGGTCGCTTACTTAATTCAGGTTCACAAAACTCACTTGCTGCTCGCTCTCGTAAAGAGTATGAGATTGAACGTAAGCGTGAAGAAGAGTACTTAAATAAAATCGATAGCATCCTTATTCCAGTTGTAGGATTAGGTAACTATACCGCGCAAGTCGATTTAAACATGGACTTTAGTGCAGTCGAAGAAACACAAAAACGTTATAACCCAGACTTACCTGCTGTGCGCAGTGAAACCACGTTCGAAGAAAACAACATCGGTGGTCTTGCAGTGGGCATTCCTGGTGCGCTAACGAATCAGCCGCCAGTTAACTCTAATATTCCAGAAATTGCAGGCCAAGGTGGAGCAGGCTCAGCAACGAACCCAAGTCGTTCGCATAAAGAAGCAACACGTAACTATGAGCTTGATACAACAATTTCGCATAAGCGTCAGCAAACCGGTGTTATTCGTCGTATCAGTGTTTCAGTTGCCGTTGATTATGTACCGCAGGTGGGTGAAAATGGTGAAACAACCATGGTTCCTCGCTCTGTAGAAGCATTGTCAAATATTCGTCGTTTATTACAAGGCGGTGTTGGTTTTGATATGCAGCGTGGTGATGCGCTTGAGGTTGTTACAGTGCCATTTGTTCGTGAAGATGCTGGTGAAGCGATTGAAGTTCCACTTTGGGAGCAAGATTGGTTCATGAAGATGCTACGCTTAGCATTAGGTGCACTGGTTATCATCGTACTGATTGTCTTTGTAGTAAGACCTATGCTGAAACGTCTAATTTACCCAGACGATACACTAGAAGAATACGATGAAGATGCATTAAGTGCAGGTGTAGATATTGGTGATAGCACGCTAGATATGCTAAATAAAGACTTTGACTCTGCTGCTGTAGGATTCTCAAGTGATGGTACACTACAGCTGCCAGACTTACATGGCGATGAAGATTTACTCAAAGCAGTTCGTGCATTGGTTGCAAATGAACCAGAACTGTCTTCTCAAGTAGTGAAAGCGTGGTTAACAGAAGATGACTGATCAAGAACAAAAACAACTACCACCGGCGTTTGATGTTGATAAATTAGACGGTGTTGATAAGGCGGCAATCTTATTGCTGAGCTTATCAGAAGAAGATGCTGCGCAAATCCTTAAGCACTTAGAGCCAAAGCAAGTGCAAAAAGTGGGTATGGCAATGGCTGCGCTAGATGATTTATCGCAAGCGAAAATTAGCGCAGTCCATAATTTGTTTATTGAGCAAATTCAAAGCTTCAGTACCATTGGCTTCCAGTCTGAAGACTTTATCAAAAAAGCCCTTACAGCAGCGCTTGGTGAAGACAAGGCAGCCAGCCTTATTGACCAAATTGTTATGGGCTCAGGGGCGAAAGGTCTTGATTCATTGAAGTGGATGGACTCAAAGCAAGTGGCGAATATTATTCGCAACGAGCATCCGCAAATTCAAACCATTGTTTTATCGTATTTAGAGCCAGAGCAATCAGCGGAAATCTTGTCGCAATTCCCAGAAAAAGTGCGCTTAGATTTAACCATGCGTATTGCTAACCTTGAAGAAGTTCAACCAGCAGCATTGCAAGAGTTGAATGAAATTATGGAGAAACAGTTCGCAGGTCAAGCTGGTGCGCAAGCTGCGAAAATGGGTGGCTTGAAAGCGGCTGCTGATATCATGAACTACCTAGATACCAATGTTGAAGGTCAGTTAATGGATTCAATCCGTGAACACGATGAAGAGATGTCACAGCAAATCCAAGACCTTATGTTTGTCTTTGAGAACTTAATGGATGTTGAAGACCGTGGTATTCAAGCGATTCTACGTGAAGTACAGCAAGATGTATTAATGAAAGCTATTAAAGGTACTGACGAAGCATTAAAAGAGAAGATTTTGGGCAATATGTCAAAACGTGCTGCTGAATTACTCGCTGATGATCTTGAGGCAATGGGCCCTGTTCGTATTAGTGAAGTAGAAGCGGCACAGAAAGAGATTCTTTCTACGGCACGTCGTTTAGCTGACTCAGGTGAAATTATGCTTGGTGGCGGTGGTGGTGAGGAGTTCCTGTAAGCCATGAGTAAGTCTTCATTTCATACAGGACGCCCAGTACATGCCAGTGAAGCTGCTGATGAATTATTGGAAAACTGGCCAATTCCTGAAGTGACGCAAGATACAACAAAACTCGCTGGACGCTCAACGGCGTATGGCACGCCTTTAGCTGACTTATATCGTAAAGAGCAGCAAAAGCAGCAGGCCGAAGAGCAGCCAGAAGAGCCTGAAATTCCGTCGCTAACAATGGCTGAGCTTGAAAAGATCCGTCAAGATGCCTACGAAGAAGGACTAAAGCAAGGCCATGAGCAAGGCTATATAGATGGTTTTGAAAAAGGCGCACATGAGGGAAAAGAAGCTGGCTTTAAAGAAGGTGTTGAGCTTGGTAAGGAGCAAGGCCAAGAAGAAATAAAGCCAATTTTAGAAGAGCAGCTGACCAACTTAAGAAGCTTACTTGATAGCCTTTCTCAACCATTATCTAAAGTCGATGAAAGTGCCGAAAAGCAGTTAGTGCAGTTAGCTGTGATGTTAACTGAAGTTTTAGTTTACCAAGAAATTAAAACCTCACCTGAAGTCATTTTACATGCTTTGAAGCAAGCTATTGATGCGTTAGGTGAAGAGCAAGCTAAAGTACGTATTCACTTACATCCTGATGATATTACTTTAATTACCGAAAGTTATGGCGAACAAGCTATCGCAGATAACCATTGGCAGTTAGTTGCAGAACCGACTTTAGAACGTGGTGGCTGCGAAATTAAAACCCCGCAATCATCCCTCGACATGACAATAAAAACCCGCGTCAAAGAAACGTTGGAAAACTTTTTGCATAGCAGTGGTATCTAATACTTTTTAGGCTCATTATGAGTGTTCAATCAATGACTCTAAGCGAACGCTTACAGCGCTATGAAAAAAATATCAAGGCCCCAAAACCAGCTGTTGCCGGTATTCTGACGCGTGTCGTTGGTTTAACGCTAGAAGCAAAAGGGCTTAGAGCACCTGTTGGCAGTCAATGTAAAATTGAAACCATTAACGGCTTTGTTGATGCTGAAGTCGTTGGTTTTAATGACCAAACACTTTACTTGATGCCAAATGATCACATCTCTGGCGTACTGCCTGGTGCCCGAGTTATCCCAAAGCTAAATGAAACTGGGTTGCCTGTCGGCATGAGTTTACTTGGCCGTGTAGTGGATGGCCTTGGTCGGCCACTTGATGGCTTAGGTGCCATTAATGCTGAGCATCACTTAAAGTTTGCGCAAAACTCAATTAACCCTCTTGCAAGACGACCAATTAGTCAGCCTATGGATGTAGGTGTACGAGCCATCAACTCCGTTATTACCGTAGGTCAAGGCCAGCGTATGGGTCTGTTTGCAGGCTCTGGTGTCGGTAAATCAGTATTACTGGGTATGATGACTCGCGGCTCTGAAGCAGATGTAATTGTGGTAGGTCTTGTGGGTGAACGTGGTCGTGAGGTAAAAGAGTTCATTGAAGAAATTTTAGGTGTTGAAGGGCGTAAGCGCTCAGTGGTGGTCGCAGCTCCTGCGGATGCTTCACCATTAATGCGTTTAAAAGGCTGTGAAAGTGCAGTGACCATTGCGGAATACTTTCGCGATCAAGGTCTTAACGTATTGTTATTACTTGACTCCGTTACCCGTTATGCCATGGCGCAACGTGAAATTGCCTTAGCAGTTGGCGAGCCTCCTGCGACTAAGGGGTATCCGCCTTCAGTATTTGCTAAACTGCCTGCGCTGGTGGAACGTGCCGGTAATGGTGGTGAAGGGCAAGGTTCAATCACCGCGTTTTTCACTGTGCTTAGTGAAGGGGATGATATGCAAGATCCAATTGCTGACTCTGCTCGTGCTATATTAGATGGCCACATTGTTTTATCTCGAGATTTAGCTGACAGTGGTCATTATCCGGCTATTGATATTGAAAAATCGATTTCTCGTGTTATGCCACAGGTTGTATCTGAAGCACATATGCAACAAGCTCGTGTGCTAAAACAAGTGTATTCAATGTATCAACAGAACAAAGATATGATCACACTAGGTGCGTACCAAAAAGGCACCGACCCTATGCTTGACCAAGCAATTAATATGATGCCACGTGTGAATCAATTCCTTCAGCAAGGCATGAAAGATGTGATCAGTTATGATGATGGTCTACAAGGTCTTGCGCAGTTATTAGGACAAGGTTAATGGCTCAAAGTAAACTTGATTTATTGTTAAAGCTTGAGAGCGATAAAGAAGAATCTTTACGCATGGATTATTTAAAAGCCCAGCAGCACTTACAAAGTAATCAACAAAAACTGCAAGGGCTGAATAACTTTCGCATGGAGTATTCTCAGCAGTTGCATTTGAAAGGTCGCTCTGGTTTGTCTAGTGCTGGGTTTAGTCAATATCATGCCTTTATCGCAAAAATTGAAGAAGCGATACGCCAGCAAGCAAGCACAGTGAATACTGCAAAACAAGTTGTTACGCAGCGCAAAGCATTGTGGTTAAAACAGCAAGTGAAAGCAAAAGCAGTGGCGAAATTAATCGAAAAGCAAGCTGAAAAACAAGCGATGCAAGTAGCTAAAGCGGAGCAAAAAATGCTGGATGAGTTCGCTTCAAATCAGTTTTATCAACGTCAACTTAAAAACGCACTTCTCTAAAATACTATCTTTTTTAGGCATGTTAATTGCATTTACCTAACCAGTAGCATTAATTTTGGCACTTGCGGCGGCAAATTGCCTCTTTAGTTTTAGGTGAATTATGGCGATCAGTGATATCAATTTGCAGGTTAAAACTGAGCAAGGTACTGGTTTTTCAGGCAAAGACTCAGAGTCTAGCGACAAAGCATCGGGCTTAAGTTTTTTAACTTCACTTACAGAAGCAAGTGAAGCGGCAAACGCGCAAGCAAATACCACCCCTCAAACAAAAAGTGATGCAGATACTCATTCTGTTGATGAAACTAAAGCTATCAGTATTTCTGAAGAGCCTAAATCAGATGCCAAATTAGGTGATGAAAACACAACTGCTGATGCTAAAGTTGCAACTGCTACCACGTCTACACAGCAGCAATCTAAAACAAGCCCAGATATTCGTAATGAAGCTGTAACTAAAGAGCCAAGCGATGAACTTGCACTTGTAGAAGATGAAGAAAACTCACTGCTTTCGCAAATTAATGCAGCTCAAGCTATGAGTACACGTGTTAATAAATTGATTGAAAATAATGACTTTAGCCCAGTAGTTGTTGATAAAAAACCAACCCCAATCGATACCATTACACCTGTTATACCTTCACCGATGACAGACGTTGCACAAACCGATGATTCAAAAGCCGACGCTGAAGGCGACAGTTCAATAGCAAGCTTATTACATAAGTCTAAAGTTGCGACAGCGGTAGATAGCCAGCTAAAAGCGATTGGCGATTTACCACCAAAAGATAGCGTGACTCCGATTGTTGATGGTCCATTAACAGACAAAGAAAAGCAGGGTGTTTCAGCTGTTAATACACCTGATACAAAGCCTCAAGTAGCTAACTTTGCCAGTTCAACACAAGCAACTGACAACAAAGAAGCCACAGTTGATGTAGACGCTCTGTTAAATAGCGCTCAGAAACAGGCTGTGAATTCAGACGCTACAAAAACATCTGAAGGCAAAGAACTTGGGGCAAATGAGACAAGTAAAACTGTTTTAAATAAGGTGGTTGCAGATTTAAATAGCGATGCTCAAGTAGATACAAAAACAGCTGAAGTTAATTCAAAACAAACACAAAGCTACACTGACAAAACGGCAGCAAATTTCAGTGCTGAGCAAAGCATTGCTAAAAACATTGAAGCTGGCACGGCAAAAATGGCAGATAAACCAGCTGACGCAGCTGCCAAAATTGATCAAGCCGTAACAGAAAAACCAGTTTTAGATAAACCAGTAACAGATAAGTCAATCGTTAGCTTGCTGGCCAAAGTACAAAGTGGCGATGGGCAGGCTGTAAGTGAGTTCGCTAAAGGTTTATCGCTAACCTCTGAGCAACAAAAGCAACTTGAGCAACAAATAAATCAACTTAAAGCTGATAATAAGCTTGGTGCTGATGAGGTGGCAACAATCAAGTCGCTATTGACTGATGTGATGCGTAGTAAGCCTTCAACGCAAACTGCACAGAGTCCTGTATCACAACTTGCTGTAGAGCAAGACATTGCTGAAGAAAGCCAGGCAAAACAAGATACTAAATTAGCTGACAATAAGGCTCTCGATAACAAATTACCTACAGGCGTCGAAAAGCAAATCATGGCGCTGACTAAGGATGAGCAGCAAGCACTGTTAAACAAAGTGAACACTCAGCTGCAAACGTTAACGCCGGGCACTGCTCAGTACGAAAAGTTAGCTGCAGCTCAAACTGTGCTGACAGAGGCTATTAATGCCCCTGCAACAGCCAGTACTGCGATGCCAGTAACCGCAGCAACAGTTAATGTTGAAAATAATAAAGCGAAACAAAATAATACCGCGCAAGTTACAGCCGATGTGACAAAAGTAGTTGCTAGTGAAGAAGTTACCACAGAGCTTGATACAAAAATTAATACAGAACGTACACAAGAAACTGTTAGCTCGCGGGTAACTCAATTATTTACTCAGCTAACGACTCAAGCAAATGCAACAACACAACCAGGTGCCTATGAGATGGCTCATCAGCAATATGAGCAAGCACTAGACGTACAAACAATGCATACACAAACAACTGCGCAAACACAGGCTCAATCTAAATCGATAAGTGTTGACCCTGGTGTAATGCAAGCGATTAATATCATAAAAAGTGATGCTGCAAAGATGCTTCAAGAGCGAGTTAGCGCGTTACTAAATATTAATAATAAAGAAGCTGAAATTCGCTTAGATCCGCCAGAAATGGGCAGTATGCAAATTCGTATACGTAGCGATGCGGAGCAAGCTCAAATTAATTTTGTTGTTCAAAATCAGCAGGCTAAAGAAGCTTTAGAGCAATCAATGCCACGTTTACGAGAAATGCTTGCACAGCAAGGTATTGAACTTGGTGAAAGTAGTATTCAGCAGGGTAACCCTGAGCAACAACAAGAGCAGTCTGGGCAAGGTCAGCTTGCTGGAAATCAACAAGCTGAAGAGCAGCAGCCAGAAGTAACAGCACAAAGCGCAGAAACTTCTCGACAACAATCTTCATCATCAATAGATTACTATGCATAAGTCCTGCTATTATAAGAAATAAAATAGTTACAGCGCGATAAACAGCTTGCTGTAACTTTGAGGGAAGTGACAATGGCCGAAGAAGCAAATTTAGAAATAGAAGATACGGGTAAAGGCAAAAAGAAGCTGATTATCATCATTGCAGCTGTAGTGTTGATTGCTGGTGCTGCTGCGGGTTACTTTTTATTTATGGGTGATGATGCCCCTGAAGAAAGCCTAGCAGATGAAACCACAGTGACAGAGGCTGCTGCACCATCTAGCTCTGCACAGATTGGTTCGGCTCTGTATGTCGCAATGCCACGCCCATTTGTATTTAATGTACCCGGTGCTAGTCGCGACCGAATTGTACAAATAAAAGTTCAGCTACTTGTTCGCGGTGAAGTGAACGAAGAAACTGCCAAAAAGCATATTCCACTTATCGAAAGTACCTTACTTGGCGTTCTTTCAACAACGACCGCAGATGAATTAGGTACTAGTGAAGGTAAAGAGTCAGTACGTGTTGCTGCACTTGAAAAAGTACAATCAGCATTAAGTGATGTTGAAGGTAGCAAAGTGATAGAGCGGGTATTATTTACCGGCTTTGTGATGCAATAAGGGGTCAGCGTGAGCGATTTATTATCTCAAGACGAAATTGATGCGCTCTTACATGGCGTTGATGAAGTCGAAGAGGAAGATATTCACGAAGGTGATGACTTAGACAGTAATACCTTACAGTATGACTTCTCATCACAAGATCGTATTGTTCGGGGTCGTATGCCGACCTTGGAGATCGTGAATGAACGTTTTGCCCGTCATATGCGAATTAGCCTATTTAACATGATGCGCCGCACCGCTGAGGTGTCGATTAACGGCGTACAAATGATTAAATTTGGCGAATATATTCATACCTTATTCGTGCCAACTAGTTTGAACATGGTACGTTTTCGTCCGTTGAAGGGCACCGGCCTAATTACCATGGAAGCCCGATTAGTATTCATTTTAGTGGATAACTTTTTTGGTGGTGATGGCCGCTATCATGCAAAAATAGAAGGCCGTGAATTTACCCCAACAGAACGCCGTATTGTTCAAATGCTGCTTAAAATTATCTTCGAAGATTATAAAGAAGCATGGGCGCCGGTAATGGATGTGTCTTTTGAGTACCTTGACTCAGAAGTTAACCCAGCGATGGCTAACATCGTAAGTCCAACTGAAGTGGTTGTTATTAGCTCTTTCCATATTGAGCTAGATGGTGGTGGCGGTGATTTCCATATCGCATTACCTTATTCGATGCTTGAGCCAATCCGTGAATTACTCGATGCCGGTGTGCAATCAGACACCGAAGACACTGACTTACGTTGGAGTAAAGCATTACGTGATGAGATCATGGATGTTGAGGTCGATTTATCGACTCAATTGCTTGAGGTTGATCTAACGCTACAACAGATTATGGAGCTTAAAGCTGGTGATATTATCCCTGTTGAAATGCCAGAACATATCACCGTATTTATTGAAGAGCTGCCGACCTTTAGAGCGAAAATGGGTCGTTCTCGTGACAATGTGGCACTACAAATTAGCGAAAAAATTAAACGCCCTGAATCAGTTAAGTCAGAACTACATGTGTTCACAAAAGGTGGCAAAAAACTGGATTCAGATGCAGAATTAGCAGAACTAGAAGAAGATCTACATCTATCTGAAGGTGTAGATTTAGACTGGTAGTCGATTTATAAGGTTAAACATAATGAGTGATGATCAAGATACAATGGACGAATGGGCTGCGGCACTAGCCGAAGCTGAAGAAGCTGAGGGTGGCTCAGGTGATGCTGCTGTAGCGGAGCTTGATGAGTTAAAAGATGAAAGACATGAGCTGTCTGGCGACGAAAAACGTAAACTTGATACCATCTTGGACATTCCAGTTACTATTTCGATGGAAGTGGGTCGTTCAAAAATCAACATTCGTAACTTATTACAGCTTAACCAAGGTTCGGTGGTAGAACTAGACCGAGTCGCTGGTGAGCCACTTGATGTATTGGTTAATGGCACCCTGATTGCGCATGGTGAGGTGGTTGTCGTAAACGATAAGTTCGGTATTCGTTTAACGGACGTTATCAGCCAAGTTGAGCGTATTAAAAAGTTACGATGAATGCTTTAGTCGCTTTAACAAGTGCGTCGAGCACTGCATTTCCTTCGGCATCACCGACGGCAGATTTACTGTCTATGGTGATGTCTTTGCTTTTAGTGCTGGTGGTTATTATTGCTTTGGCTTTTTTGGTTAAAAAACTAAATCCAAATCTTGCTAATAGTGATGAATTTAAAGTAGTGCGCAGTTTGCCTTTAGGTTCTCGCGAGCGTTTGATGGTCATTGAAATTGATAACGCACAGCACTTAATTGGTGTGACTCCGCACAGTATTAACTACCTGCATAAACTAGAAACACCATTACAAGAAAAAGAACTGCCAGAACTTGCCAAGAAATTTGGAAAGTTACTGAACCCACAATCACCTTCAAATAAAAAGAATTAACGCTATGATCAAGTGGATACTTATTTTAGCAAGTGTGTTGTTTTTGCCGTCGGTTAACGCTGAAGGCATAGAAGCACTGACCATTACCACCAACCCTGATGGCTCTCAAGATTACTCAGTGACGCTACAAGTATTAGCGATCATGACGGCGCTGAGCTTTATTCCAGCGGCGGTCATTATGATGACCTCATTTACACGGATTATTGTGGTTCTGGCGATATTACGCCAAGCAATAGGCTTACAACAAACACCATCGAATCAAATTTTGTTAGGCATGTCACTGTTTTTGAGTATTTTTATTATGGCGCCAATTTATCAGCAGGTGAATGAGCGTGCCATTGAGCCGTACTTGAATGAACAAGTTACCTCAGTGCAAGCATTAGAACTTGCCAAAGAGCCAATGAAAGCGTTTATGCTATCGCAAGTTCGTATAAAAGATTTAGAGACCTTTGCGAAAATAGCGGGTTATGAGCAATTAGATTCGCCAGAAGACACACCGTTGATTGTATTGATCCCAGCGTTTGTTACCAGCGAATTGCAAACGGCCTTTATCATTGGTTTTATGTTTTTCATTCCCTTTCTGATAGTTGATTTAGTAGTGGCCTCCGTATTAATGGCCATGGGTATGATGATGCTTTCGCCGATGATTGTATCTTTGCCGTTTAAGATTATGCTGTTTGTATTAGTAGATGGTTGGAGCCTTGTGATGGGCACGCTGGCGAAGAGCTTTGGGCTCGGGGTGTAACAATGCAATTCAAGACACATAATTAGGTAGGAGAGACAAAATGGAACCAGAAATTTTTGTCGATATACTCAGTGACGCGCTATTTTTAGTTATAAAGTTAGTGTCTGCAATCGTAGTACCTGGCTTATTAGTCGGTCTTGTAGTGGCTGTTTTCCAAGCGGCAACATCAATCAATGAGCAAACCTTAAGCTTTTTACCTCGTTTGCTAATTACCATAAGCGCACTTATTGTCGGTGGCCATTGGTTCACGCAAGAGCTTATGGACTATTTTACCCGTTTAGTGATGTCTATACCGGAGATAGCAGGCTAAATGGAATTTCCATTTGCGGTCATTATTCAATGGCTCAGCGACTTTTTGCTGCCATTAGTGCGTATTAGCTCAATGATTATGATCATGGCAGGCCTTGGCGCGAGAAACGTACCAACCCGAATTAAGCTTGGTTTAGCTGTGGTTGTAACCTTTGTTGCTGTACCTATGCTTCCACAAGCAACATTCAACAACTTATTTTCGTTTGAAATGATTCTCGTAGTCATTCAACAAATGCTTATTGGTGTGGCCATAGGCTTTGCATCAACCTTACTACTTAATACATTTGTCCTTGCAGGGCAAATACTCGCGATGCAAACAGGTCTTGGTTTTGCGTCCGTTGTTGATCCGTCAAATGGCTTAAACGTTCCCGCAGTAGGTCAGTTTTATTTGATTCTGGCTACCTTACTATTTTTCGTTTTTAATGGTCATTTAATGATGATTCAAATGGTCATTCATAGCTTTGAAGTACTGCCAATTGATGGCAATTGGTGGGCGGTTGATCATTACTGGGATATCGTTACTTGGGGCGGCTGGATGTTTACTACAGCCTTGGTGCTTGCTTTAGCGCCACTGACAGCTATGTTGGTTATTAATATGTCGTTTGGTGTAATGACCCGTGCGGCACCACAGTTAAATATTTTTTCGATTGGTTTTCCGTTTACCTTAGTAGCTGGGCTCGTGATTATTTGGGCAACGCTAGGTAACTTCATGACTCAATTTGAGTTTCAGTGGTTAAAAATGGTTGAGTTAATGTGCAGCCTTGTTGGTTGTACACCTTAGGAGCACGCCATGGCTGAAGATTCTGGTCAAGAAAAAACCGAAGAACCCACCGGGAAGAAAATAGACGACGCCAAGAAAAAAGGCCAGGTTGCCCGTTCTAAAGAGCTAGGCACCATGTTTGTACTTATCTTCTCGGCAGTGTCACTATTACTTTATGGACCTGAAATTGGCAAAGGGCTTTATAATGTGATGGGGCGCTTATTAAGCCTTAATCGTAATGAAACCTACGACACCACTAAAATGTTTTCAGTGTGGGGAATTGTTGCGGATGCGTTGTTATTCCCTATGGCTATGTTTGTGTTGATCATCGTGATAGCCGCTTTTGTTGGAAACACTTTACTGGGGGGCTATAACTTTAGTTGGCAAGCGGCAGCACCAAAGGCTAGTAAGATGTCGCCGGCTAAAGGTATTAAGCGTATGCTTGGCCCTCAAGCAGGAGTAGAGCTAGTTAAGTCTATTTTAAAATTTGTAGTGGTTGCAGGTTTTGCGGTGTTCTTAATTAATACTTTCTTTGATGAAATACTGCATCTAAGCATTGAAAGCGCGCCCGGAAATTTTATCCATGCACTCGAAATCCTCTCTTGGATGTTCTTAGGCTTAACCTGTACTTTAATACTCATTGCTGCAATTGATGCCCCTTATCAGAGTCATAAGCACCATAAACAGTTAAAAATGACCCTACAAGAGGTGAAAGACGAATACAAAAACTCTGAGGGTGATCCGCAAATAAAAGCGCGTATTCGCCGTACACAGCGTGAAATGTCGCAAAGGCGGATGATGCAAGATGTACCCGATGCCGATGTGATCGTAACCAACCCGACGCACTACTCAGTCGCGCTTAAATACGATACAGCTAAAGCGGGTGCGCCTATTGTTCTTGCCAAAGGCGTAGACGAGCTTGCTATGCAAATTCGTAAAGTGGGCAAGGGTAATGACGTGCCAATTGTTGAATCACCAATGCTTACACGTGCGCTGTATCACACCACCGATGTGGGCAATCAAATACCCGATCAGCTATTCACTGCCGTTGCGCAAGTTCTGGCTTATGTCTTCCAGTTAAAACGCTTCCAAAAAGGGCGCGGTAAACGTCCTGTACCACTCAATAAAAAGCTCCCAATACCCGATGCCTACAAATACTAAACAGTAAATTTGTAACTTGGAATAGTTATTGCAAATTCCGTGTAGTGTCAATTTTTTGAAATTGTTGAATTATGGAATTTAAAGCGGTATTACAACAACTTAACAGAGATAAAAAAGAGTATGCGAAGGGTATCGGCACGCCGTTAATGGTACTTGCTGCGCTGGGCATGGTGATTTTACCCCTGCCACCATTTCTTTTAGATATTCTATTTTCGTTTAATATCGCGTTAGCACTGGTGGTGTTACTAGTTACTGTTTACACCATGAAACCACTTGAATTTGGTATGTTCCCTGCGGTTCTACTAATTGCAACCATCATGCGCTTAGCACTGAATGTCGCCAGTACCCGTGTGGTATTGCTAGAAGGTCATAACGGTGGAGATGCAGCCGGTAAAGTTATCGAGGCCTTTGGCTCGGTGGTTATCGGCGGTAACTATGCAGTTGGTTTAGTGGTCTTCTTAATTTTAATCATTATTAACTTTGTGGTTATCACCAAAGGTGCTGGCCGTATTTCTGAAGTATCAGCTCGCTTTACTCTTGATGCAATGCCAGGTAAACAAATGGCGATTGATGCTGACTTAAACGCCGGTTTCATCAGTGCAGAACAAGCCCGTGAACGTCGTGAAGAAGTTACTCGTGAAGCCGATTTCTATGGTTCAATGGATGGTGCAAGTAAGTTCGTAAAAGGCGATGCGATAGCGGGTATCGTTATTCTAGTGATTAATATCGTTGGTGGTTTATTTGTTGGTATGATCCAACATGATTTATCGTTCAGCCGTGCGATGGAAGTGTACACTTTGCTAACAATTGGTGATGGTCTAGTTGCACAGCTACCTTCACTATTACTGTCAATCGGTACCGCAATCGTTGTTACCCGTCAAAATGAATCGCACAACATGGGCGATCAAGTTAAGACACAGCTAGGTAACGAAAAATCACTTTATATCGCATCGGGTATTTTGATCATCATGGGTCTTGTGCCGGGTATGCCGCATATTGCATTTTTAAGCTTAGGTGCATTACTGGGTTACCTTGCTTATTTCACACAACAACAAAAAGCCAAAGCAGAAGCCGAAAAAGCAGAGCAAGAAGCAAATGGTGGTGCACCAGGTACAGGTGTTGCCAACAAACAAGAACAAAAAGAACTGGGTTGGGATGATGTTCAGCAAGTTGATGTTATTGGTTTAGAAGTGGGTTATCGCTTAATTCCACTTGTTGACCAATCTCAAGGTGGTGAACTGTTAAATCGTATTAAAGGTGTGCGTAAGAAACTTTCTCAAGAACTTGGCTTCTTGGTGCCTCCTGTGCACATTCGCGATAACTTAGAGCTCGACCCTAACGCTTACAGAATTACTATGATGGGTGTTTCAAGCGGTGAGGGTGAGCTTAAGCATGGTGATGAGTTAGCGATTAACCCAGGCCAAGTATTTGGCCCAATCAAAGGGGTTGCCACAAAAGACCCAGCATTTGGATTAGATGCGGTTTGGATCAAACCAGATCAAAAAGATGAAGCACAATCACTTGGCTATACCGTGGTTGATTCTGCAACTGTGGTTGCAACTCATATCAGCCAGTTACTCACTAACAGTGCTGCTTTACTACTTGGTCATGAAGAAGTACAAAACTTACTAGATATGTTAGCGAAGAGTCATCCACGTCTTGTTGAAGGGCTGGTTCCTGACGTATTACCACTTACTACTATCGTAAAAGTGCTACAAAACTTACTCAATGAAGGGGTGGCAATTCGCGATATGCGCTCGATTGTTCAAACCCTTGTTGAGTATGGCCCACGTAGCCAAGACCCAGATGTACTAACGGCTGCAGTGCGAATTTCACTGCGCAGACTAATCGTTCAAGACGCTGTTGGTATGTCTTCTGAGATCCCTGTCATAACCTTGGCGCCTGAGTTGGAACAGATGTTGCATCAGTCACTTCAGAATGCAGGTGACGAAGGTGCCGGAATAGAGCCAAGCCTTGCAGAGCGACTTCAACAATCATTGAATGAAGCGCATCAAAACCAAGAAATGGCCGGTGAACCTTCGATACTGTTAACGTCAGGAATGTTAAGAACTGTGTTATCTCGCTTCGTTAAGTACACCATCCCAGGTTTAAGGGTGATGTCTTACCAAGAGGTACCAGACGAAAGACAGATTAAGATTGTCAGCTCAGTAGGCCAACAATAGGATAGTAAAGGGGTTGAACCATGAAAATTAAACGTTTTTTTGCTAAAGATATGCGCACAGCACTGAAAGAAGTGAAAGATGAACTAGGTGTTGATGCGGTTATTATGTCGAACAAAAAGCTTGCTAACGGCGTTGAAATCGTTGCAGCTGTTGATTACGACAAAGCAGCCCCGAAAGCCGAAGCTAAACCAGCCGTGGCACAATCAGCACCTGCTCCACAGCATAACTTTGTTAAACCTGAGCCAATGCGTGCTAAACCTGAGCCGCAAGCGAAAGTTGCTGATAGCCTACAAGCGTTACTTGAGCGTCAAGCCCCACGCCCTCGTTCGCCAGAGCTTGCGTCAATGTTTAGTCAATCTGGTATTGATACGAGTGAACACTATCAACCAAAAGAGCCAAGCTTTGAGCAGCAACAGCCTGAATATAAGCAAGCTCCTCGTTATCAACAGCAAGCAGCACCTCGTGTACAAACTCAAGCACATAGCTTAGGTTTTGATGACGACTTAGATTCTGGTTTTGATGATTTAGATTCACTAGCCGAGCACAAAAACTCAGCACCTGCGAATCAATCAGAAATGACGACCATGCGCGAAGAAATGAATGCGATTCGTCAATTACTTGAACACCAAGTATCTGGCCTAATGCAACAAGATATGGCGCGCCGCGATCCGACTCGTGCATGTATGATTGACCGCTTAGCAGGTATGGGCATTGAACGTGATGTTGCTGAGCAAATGGCGTGTTTCATTCCTGACGATGTATCACGTCAACAAGCGTGGCAAGCACTTCTGCAAATGGTTGAAAACCAAATGCATACAACGAATAACGAAATCCTGCGTCAAGGTGGTGTATTCGCATTAGTGGGTCCAACAGGCGTTGGTAAAACAACCACAGTTGCAAAATTAGCTGCACTGGGTGCACAAAAATATGGTGCTGATAAAGTGGCGTTGATCACCACTGATACCTACAGAATTGGTGCCTACGAACAATTGGCTACTTATGGTCGTATTATTGGCTGTGGTGTTAAGCAGGTAAAAGATGCGAATGAATTAGCTGAAGTGTTATACCATTTACGTAATAAGCGTCTAGTATTAATAGACACAGCGGGTATGAGCCAACGTGATTTACGTTTAACTGAGCAGTTAAATACCCTAATGCGTAATCAGCGTGTTGATATTCGTAGTTATTTAGTATTAAGTGCTACAGCACAGATAAATGTGTTGCAAGAAACCGTAAGACACTTTAAAAAGGTTCACCTAAGTGGCTGTATCTTCACTAAATTGGATGAATCTTTAAGTTTAGGTGAGATTATTAGCATAGCGATTCAAAATCGCCTGCCAATAGGGTATCTTACTAACGGTCAGCGCGTTCCTGAGGATATTCGCGTAGCGAATGCTGAAAAACTAGTGAAAAAAGCTGAACAATTGTATTTAAAACGAGCAAAAGCACAACATTCAAGACGTCAAGCAGTAGCGTCGAACACAGTAGGGATGTATGATTAACACAGTATTAGATCAAGCAAGCGGCCTGCGCAAAATGAATCAAAATAATAATAGTGGCGTTAAAGTTATCGCTGTTACTGGCGGTAAAGGTGGAGTGGGTAAAACCAACGTTTCACTCAATACCGCAATCGCATTAGGTCAGCAAGGAAATCGTGTATTAGTATTAGATGCCGATTTAGGTTTGGCAAACTGTGACGTAATGCTTGGCCTTCGTGTTGAACGTAATTTATCTCATGTTTTGTCAGGCGAGTGTGAGCTTGACGAAATTCTTGTTGAAGGCCCTGCGGGCATCAAAATTGTACCAGCGACGTCTGGTTCACAAAGTATGGTTGAATTAACGCCATCTGAGCATGCAGGGCTTATTCGCGCTTTTAGCGAGTTAAACACCGAGTTTGATATATTAATTGTTGATACCGCCGCAGGTATTTCTGACATGGTATTAAGCTTTTCTCGTGCAGCCCAAGACGTTGTTGTGGTTGTATGCGATGAACCTACCTCAATTACTGATGCTTACGCACTAATTAAAGTGCTTAGCCGTGAGCATGGCGTATATAAATTTAAAATTGTTGCCAATATGGTGCGCAGTTTGCGTGAAGGGCAAGAATTATTTGCTAAACTTTCAAAAGTAACGGATCGTTTTTTAGATGTTTCAATGGAGTTGGTAGCAACCATTCCTTATGACGAGAACATGCGTAAATCTACGCGACGTCAAAAGGTGATTGTTGAATTATTCCCGAACTCTCCGGCAGCGGTGGCGTTTAAAACATTAGCAACAAAAGCAGTTAAGTGGCCGATCCCTAATCAACCGTCTGGCCATTTAGAATTTTTTATTGAAAAACTAGTAAACGGCTAACTATGACAACATCGGTGAATAAAGCGATGGGATATCAATCAGCACAGAATTTAAATGCGATTGTCGAAAAACATGCCTCTTTAGTCAAAAAAGTGGCATGCCATCTAATTGCTCGTTTACCTGCCAGTGTGCAACTCGATGATTTAATTCAATCAGGCATGATAGGCCTAATTGAAGCGTCAAAAAACTTTGATGCTAGCAAAGGTGCTAGTTTCGAAACCTTCGCTGGAATTCGTATTCGTGGTGCGATGTTAGACGAAATTCGTAGAGGTGACTGGGCGCCACGCTCTGTTCACCGAAATGCCCGCCTTGTGGCTGAAACCATTGCCGAATTAGAAAGCTCTTTAAATCGTGAGCCCAAAGATACTGAAGTCGCTGAAAAACTTGATATTACGCTAGATGAGTACCATCATATTCTACATGATGTAAATTCGAGTAAAGTATTAGGTATTGAAGATTTAGGTGTAGATGAAGACGTTATCACACCAGTAGGTCAGGATTTAGGACTAGACAAACCGTTTAATAACGTTAAAAATGAGCGGTTTAACCAGTCTCTATTAACGGCTATCCAATCGTTACCAGAAAGAGATGCTCTCGTTTTGTCTTTGTACTACAACGACGAAATGAACTTAAAAGAAATAGGACACATACTCGATGTTAGCGAGTCGCGTGTGAGTCAAATACATGGTCAGGCGATGATTAAGCTCAAAGCAAAAATCAATGACTGGATTAATTAGTAGTAAGTAAATAAAGGTTCAAACCTCACCGGAGGATGTTTTGGATAAAAACATGAAAATTCTTGTTGTTGATGATTTTTCTACAATGAGACGTATCATTAAAAATCTATTAAGGGATTTAGGTTTTACCAATGTGCAGGAAGCTGACGACGGTTCAACAGCATTGCCAATGCTACAAAATCAAGAATTTGATTTTGTTGTAACAGATTGGAACATGCCTGGTATGCAAGGTATTGATTTGTTACGTGCAATTCGTGCTGATGATAGCCTTAAGCATATTCCTGTTTTAATGGTGACAGCTGAAGCGAAAAAAGAACAAATTGTTGCTGCTGCTCAAGCAGGTGTAAATGGCTATATCGTTAAACCATTCACTGCTGCGACACTTAAAACCAAATTGGAAAAAGTGTTTGAACGTCTAGGTTAATCTAAGGGGAGAGGCTTATGTCAGCACTTGCTGCGCCTCAAATAAGTTTAGAGCAAGCTCGTCAACTTGTTGAGTATCTTGAAAATGGTGAACAAGAAAAAGCGGATAAGCTCATTCTTGACGCTGCATCAAAAGAACAATCAGAGTTGTTTGCTGAAGTCGGCAAATTGACGCGTCAGCTTCATGAAGCATTAAAAAACTTTGATCTAGATACTCGTCTCACTGATTTAACTACCGACGCGATCCCAGACGCTAAGCAGCGCTTAAATTATGTTATGGAAATGACAGAAAGCGCCGCCAATAAAACCATGGATGCGGTTGAAGCAAGTTTACCTATAGCGCAACAACTTGCTGATGAAATTGCCGCAATCAAACCTACGTGGGATCGTTTAATGAACCGAGAAATTGAACTCGGTGAATTTAAATCGTTATGTCATAGCTTAGATAAGTTCATGAATAACTCGCATACCAAAACCGATGAGCTCCAAGGTTTGATGACTAATGTGCTGATGGCGCAGGATTATCAGGATTTAACCGGACAAGTTATTCGCCGTGTTATTGAGTTAGTGCGAGAGGTAGAAGACAGTTTAATTAATCTCTTAACTGTGTTTGGCAGTCAAGAAGATGGTCATCAACAACAAGAAAAACAGGCCATAGAAAAAGCACCTGCAACAAGTGACACACTAGCAGGTCCTGAAGGGCCAATTATTGATAAAGAGTCTCGCGATGATGTTGTCTCAGGACAAGATGAAGTCGATGATCTATTATCAAGTCTGGGCTTCTAAGAGGAGAGTAGCTGCATGAGCTTTGAAGTCGATGAAGATATATTACAGGATTTCCTTGTTGAAGCAGGAGAAATCTTAGAGCTTTTGTCAGAGCAATTAGTTGAGCTTGAAAACAACCCAGAAGACAAAGATCTATTAAACGCCATTTTTAGAGGCTTCCATACTGTTAAAGGTGGTGCAGGCTTCTTAAGCATGACTGAGCTTGTAGATGCGTGTCATGGTGCAGAGAATGTTTTCGATTTATTACGCCAAGGTCTGCGCAGTGTAACACCAGAACTAATGGACGTAATTTTACAGGCTCTCGACACTATCAACGAAATGTTCGCTACGATTCAAAATCGCGAACAGCCAGAGCCTGCAGACCCAGCCCTATTAGAAGTCCTTCATAAATTAAGTCAGCCACCGACTGCAGAAGAGCTTGCAGGTGAAGATTTATCTGTAGCAGACGATGTTGCAGTTGCACCTGAAGAACCCGCAGTTGAAGAGCCAGTTGTTGATACGCCTGAAGTCACAGCAGAAACAACAATAGACAACATCGATGAAGATGACCCATTTGCGTTCGATATGTTATTTGATGGCGGCGGTCTTGCAGATAGCAGCGCTGAGTCACAAAATATTGACGAAATCACCGAAGACGAATTTGAAAGCCTACTAGATGAACTTCATGGTAAAGGCCAAGGCCCAGCAGCACCTGCTGCAGATACTGTAAGCAATGACAGTGACGATATTACTGATGATGAATTTGACAGCTTATTAGACGAACTGCATGGGGTTGGTAACTTTGGTGAAGTAAAACAAGATACTCCTGCTCAGCCTGAAGCTACAAAGCCTGCACAGGCTGCTCCTCAGGCGTCTGCAGCAGAACCTGCAAGCAATGACTCAGACGATGAAATTAGCGATGACGAGTTTGAAGCACTGCTTGATGAATTACATGGTAAAGGTACTGCTCCTCAGTCTTTAGAAACGACTGCGCCAGAAAAAGCGCCTGAACCACCAAAAGCAGAACCTGCAAAACCAGCACAGCCTGCAGTATCAAAACCGGCACCTGCGCCTAAACCTGCTGCCGCAGCGCCTAAACCGGCTCCAGCACCTGCAAAAGCACCAGAAAAATCGCCTGCTGCTTCTGCTGCACCGAAAAAAGCGCCACCACCACAGGCAGAAACAACGGTACGTGTTGATACTAAACGTCTCGATGAAATCATGAACATGGTGGGTGAGCTGGTATTGGTCCGAAACCGCTTAGTGAGCCTTGCTAATAACAGCAATAGCGAGTCAATGGGTAAAGCCATCTCTAACCTAGATGTGGTAACCGCAGACTTGCAAGGCGCGGTGATGAAAACCCGGATGCAGCCAATTAAGAAAGTATTTGGCCGTTTCCCACGGGTTGTTCGTGACTTAGCCCGTAGCTTGAAAAAAGATATTAACCTGCAGCTAGTTGGTGAAGAAACCGATTTAGATAAAAACCTTGTTGAAGCACTTGCTGATCCATTGGTGCACTTAGTGCGTAACTCTGTTGACCATGGTATTGAAATGCCAGACGTGCGTGAAGCCGCAGGTAAACCACGTACAGGTACCGTAACGCTTTCGGCATCACAAGAAGGTGATCACATCCTACTAACCATTCGTGATGATGGTGCGGGTATGGATGCTGAGAAACTGAAAAAAATCGCAATTAGCAAAGGTGTGATTGATCACGACCAAGCAAGTCGCTTGTCGGATACCGAAGCGTACAACTTAATCTTTGCACCAGGTTTCTCAACCAAAGAAGAAATCTCTGACATCTCAGGCCGTGGTGTCGGCATGGATGTTGTTAAAACTAAAATCACTCAGTTAAATGGCTCGGTTAATATACAGTCTGAGCTGGGTGTAGGTACTGCACTTGAAATCAAGGTGCCATTAACACTTGCTATCTTACCGACCTTAATGGTTATTGTGGGTGAGCAAACCTTCGCATTACCACTTGCTGGTGTTAGCGAAATTTTCCACCTTGATTTAACTAAAACTAACGTAGTTGATGGCCAACTGACAATTATTGTACGTGAAAAAGCGATCCCGCTTTTCTATTTACAACATTGGTTAGTAAAAGGTGCTAACCGCCAAGAGCGTAAAGCAGAAGGTCACGTGGTTATTGTACAAATAGGTACTAAGCAAGTGGGCTTTGTTGTTGACTCGTTAATTGGTCAAGAGGAAGTTGTTATTAAACCTTTAGATGCCTTATTACAAGGCACACCAGGTATGGCAGGTGCGACAATTACTTCTGATGGTGGGATTGCACTGATCCTCGACGTACCTAGCATGCTTAAACACTACGTTGGCTAATAATAAATAATAAAGTGCAGTATTTAGCTGCACTTTGAATGATATAAAACAAGAGAGTGCCAATGGCAGTCAAAGTATTAGTTGTTGATGATTCAAGCTTTTTTCGCCGTCGTGTCAGCGAAATTTTAGAGCAAGACAGCAATATTCAAGTGATAGGTTTTGCCGTAAACGGTCGTGAAGCGGTAGATAAAGCCCGTGAACTAAAACCTGATGTAATTACTATGGATGTTGAAATGCCGGTTCTTGATGGCATTAGTGCCGTAAAAGAAATAATGGCAGCAACACCAACTCCTATTTTAATGTTCTCATCACTCACTCGTGATGGTGCAACCGCAACCCTAGATGCACTGGATGCTGGGGCGTTAGATTTTTTACCGAAAAAATTTGAAGACATTGCACGCAACAATGAAGATGCAATCGCACTTTTGCAAAATAAAGTAAAAGAAATTGGTCGCCGTCGCCTTTCTCGTTTTTCGCGCCCAGCACCTATTTCGCGACCAACTCCGGCTCCTGCACCAAGGAGCAGTAGCACTGCAAATACGAGTAGCGGTATTGTTCAGCCAGATCGCAGCTTTAGCCGTCCTGCTCCTGCTAGTTCGCCAGCTGCATCGTCTTCGAGTACGAGTAATATTCGCGCTTCGGGCAAGCAATATCAGTTAGTTGCTATTGGCACATCAACCGGTGGGCCTGTAGCGCTACAAACAATTTTAACTCAGCTGCCAGCTAACTTTCCGCATCCTATTTTGCTTATTCAGCATATGCCAGCTGCGTTTACACCTGCTTTTGCTGCACGCCTTAATGGCTTATGCAGAATCAATGTGAAAGAAGCGCAAAATGGTGACCGTTTAGTGCCTGGTACCGCTTATTTAGCGCCAGGTGGTCAACAAATGCTAATAGAAGGACGAGGCGGCTCTCGCACACTGCGTGTGTTTGAAGACGACAGTCCGCGTATTACTTATAAACCGAGCGTTGACGTGACCTTTGCTAGTGCTGCAAAAACCTTTGGTGGTGATGTGCTAGCTGTAGTTTTAACGGGCATGGGCGCAGATGGCCGTGATGGTGCGCGTATGCTTAAGCAAGTCGGTGCTACTATTTGGGCGCAAGATGAAAAAACCAGTGTGGTGTATGGTATGCCACAAGCTGTTGCAAATGCGGGGCTGGCGAGCGAGAGCTTAGCACTCACTGATGTTGCAGCTCGCCTAACGCGTGAGACTGGCTGTGGATAAGCTATCTTTTCTTGGCTTAATTGTCGCGATAAGTGCCATCGCCTTTGGTTATGCATTAGAGGGCGGGGTTGTTTCTGCACTGTTTAATGGTCCTGCGCTTATCATCGTACTCGGTGGTACGCTTGGGGCTGTGATGCTTCAAACCCCTGCAAGTGTTTTTACTAAAACACTGAAGATCAGTCATTGGGTGTTCTTTCCGCCGTATCACGATATTGATGCAGCCATTGAACAAGTAAAGCGTTGGTCACACAAAGCACGCCAAGAAGGATACTTAGCCCTTGAGTCTGATGCGCTGTCGCATTCAGACCCGTATGCGGCAAAGGGGTTGAGTCTACTTGTTGATGGGATTGATGAGCGAAAGCTTAGAGATACCCTTGAAATTGATTTAATGCTTGAACGCGAACGCTTACTTGAGGTAAGCCGAGTTTACGAAGCCATGGGCGGTTATAGCCCTACAATTGGTATTCTAGGTGCGGTACTCGGGTTGATTCAGGCTATGCAATTTATCACCGATCCTGAAAAACTAGGTGCCGGTGTCGCTACTGCGTTTATCGCTACTATTTACGGTGTTGGTTTAGCTAACTTATTATTCTTGCCGATGGCGAATAAACTTAAGCAACAAGTTGAGCAAAAAATGCTGTATCATGAACTACTTGCTGAAGGCATTATTGCTATTTCGCAAGGTGAAAGCCCACTAAATATCGAACTAAAACTTGAGGCGTACCGTGTAGAGCGCCCAAGCTTAGTTGACGAGTAATTTATTATGATGCGCCGTCGTCTGCGTCATAACACGTCAAAAAACCAACATACTGAACGCTGGCTTGTCTCTTATGCCGATTACATGACCATCATGTTTGCTTTTTTTGTGGTCATGTATGCTATCGCAATTAGTAAAAATGAAGACTTTCAGATTCTCTCAGACTCACTGGAGCAGGTGTTCGAAAAATCAGCTCGTCAGCAACAACAGGTTGGCACTGGGGTTAACGGCACAGGCATATTAACTGACAGAGTTAGTCCTGAGAACGACATTCTATACGGTGAGAGCATTCGTAAAGATGAGCAGGGTCCTGAATTACTCGATGGACAAAGCGAAACCAGCAATATTGAGAAAAAACATCTCGGCAAGCCTCTCGACAGCTTATTGACTAAATTACAGTCTGCGCTTATTGATGAAATTCGTGATGGCGAAGCGAGTTTAGAGCTTCACCAAGATTGGCTTATCATCGAATTAAGTTCAGGTATGTTATTTTCATCGGGCAGTGCTGTTGCACAGCAGCGTGCCAAGCAAGTTGTTGGTTTAGTGAAAGATATTATCGCGCCGGTTGATAACTACATTCGCGTGCGTGGTTATACCGATAACGAAGGTATTCGTAATGAGATGTTTCGCTCAAACTGGGAGCTATCTGTAGCGCGGGCTACATCCGTACTGGTTGAGCTTGAGAGTTTAGGCATTAACCCTGCGCGTATGGCTATTGAAGGTTACGGGCAGTATTCGCCCTTCGCAAGTAATGACACTGAGCAAGGTCGCGCAGAAAACCGCAAAGTGGTTGTTGCATTGTCTAAATATGGTTTACCGCCAAAAGAGCCAGAAAATACTGAACAAGAGTCACAAAACCAACCGCAACAGACGACAGAAATTGAGTTGCCAAGCGATGATAACAGCATTAAAGTGATTCAATTACCACATGGTGGCATTAGGATTACCACGCGCAATGAACAATAATAAGGTGTGATGTGAAAGTTTGGACCGTAGCGAATCAAAAAGGTGGGGTAGGGAAAACAACAACAGCCGTTAGCCTTGCTGGTATTCTCGCTTTACAAGGAAAACGCGTGTTACTTATTGACACCGATCCGCATGCATCATTGACTTATTATTTTGGTATAGATTCAGAAGACTTAGAAGTTAGCGTGTATGATATCTTTGCGCGCGGCAATAACATGGCCAGTGAAGAAATTTTACAGGCCCTATGTCCATCAACACTTGAAAACCTTGATATCTTACCTGCGACGATGGCAATCGCGACGCTTGATAGAAGCATGGGCAATAAAAATGGCATGGGCTTAATACTTAAAAAAGCACTGGCCAAAATTAGCGACCATTATGACTATGCAATTATTGATTGCCCGCCTGTTTTAGGGGTTTTGATGGTCAATGCTCTTGCAGCTAGTGAGCGAATTTTAGTGCCAGTACAAACAGAATTTCTGGCCTTAAAAGGGCTTGATCGTATGATGCGTACGATGGAGTTGATGCAAACATCGCAAGCAAAACAGTACCAATATACAATTATTCCTACAATGTACGATAAACGTACTAAAGCATCACTTGAAGCTTACAAGACTCTGCAGGATAATTACAAAGATAAAGTATGGTCAGGCGTGGTTCCTGTCGATACAAAGTTTAGAGATGCTAGTTTAGCACAACAAGTGCCGATTCAATTTTGCCCGCGTTCGCGTGGGGTATTTGCCTATCGCGCGCTGCTTGATTACTTAGTTGCACAAGGTTAAAGATGAGTAAGCATTTATTTGCCAATGAAAAAGTGATGACCCAATATTTGGGCGCTTTGTTGTGTGAAGATGAGCCTACAGACCAAAATCTTGAGCCAGTCGCAAAGCTGCTGGAGCAGGTTAAAGAGCCTGAAACTAAGACGGAAGAAAAGCTGACAGACGTTCAGCCTACTCCAGAACCTGTTTTACCACCCCCAGAACCGACTAAAGAGCTTGAGAAAACCGAGAACCAAGCTAATATCAAAGATATAGTCGCAGAACCTAAAGCTGAACTGGTTGCAAAAACCTCGTCTGATCGTCAAGAAGACTATTTTGATGGTGAATTTCAGGCATTATTCTTTGAGGTCGCAGGGTTAACGCTTGCTGTACCGTTAAAAGCATTAGGGGGAATTCATCAGCTGGCAGAGGTTAACCAATTATTTGGTAAACCTAAATGGTTTAAAGGTGTAATGCTAAACCGTGAAGAAAAACTAAATGTTGTTGATACTGCACGTTGGGTTATGCCAGAAAAGTATGATGAAAAATTAGAACAATCATTAGATTATCAGTATTTAATCACCTTAGGTGACAGCCAATGGGGATTATTGGCTGAAAAGCTCGTAAATAATATTACGCTTCGTAAGGAAGATGTAAAATGGCGAGCAAAATCAGGTAAGCGGCCTTGGCTTGCAGGTGTCATCAAAGAGAAAATGTGCGCCTTGATTGACGTTGAAAATTTAAATCAATTGCTAGAGCAGGGCTTAGACAGCCGTGAGCAGTAACTATTTTTACGGAGTAATAGCATGAGTGAAGAAAGACTACTGTCAGCAAATAAAAACGCTGATAGCAACGATGAAGTGTTACAGTGGGTAACCTTTAAACTTGAAGAAGAAACGTACGGCATTAACGTAATGCAGGTACAAGAAGTACTTCGCTATACCGAAATTGCTCCTGTACCAGGTGCGCCTTCTTATGTGTTAGGTATTATTAACTTACGTGGTAATGTTGTTACTGTTATCGACACTCGTGCACGTTTTGGCTTAATGGGTGCTGAGGTCACTGATAATTCTCGTATCGTTATCATTGAAGCTGAAAAGCAAGTGATCGGTATTTTAGTCGACAGTGTAGCTGAAGTGGTTTATCTACGTAGCTCTGAAATTGACAGTGCGCCAAATATTGGCACTGAAGAAAGTGCTAAGTTTATCCAAGGTGTATCTAACCGTGATGGTGAGTTACTGATCTTGGTTGATCTTAATAAATTATTAAATGACGATGAGTGGGACGAGCTAAGCGCACTATAAGCGTTTGGAAATTATATGCTGTTATACTCTTTGTTTGGTGCCTCAATCTTACTTGTATTAGTGTGTTTGGGGCTTATTTTTGTCAATAATAATAAGCAAGCGGCGGCGGTTCAAGCCAAGCAAAAACAGTTACAAGAAGCTCAACAGCAATTGAGTATTTTACGTAGCGAAGTGGCTGAGATGCGAGCCGGCATGCTGAGTATTGGCAAACGCGTTGTTGCTGTTGAAGAAAAAAGTAAAGAGCTTGAACAACTACAAGATGCACAAAAATATGATGATCCGAATGCGAAAATTTATTCGCGAGCGGTTAAAATGGTTGAGTTAGGCGCTGATTTAGAAGAAATAATTCGTGAATGCGAATTACCTAGAGCCGAAGCTGAGCTACTCATGTCACTTCATAAACAAAAAGGCGCCCAATAAGGCGCTTTTTTATTTGAGTACATTTGAGCACTAGGCTTGAATGTTGAGCTTACCTTGAAAGTCTTGCCAACCTGGTGGAAATTTACCTCGTAATACGTACGAAAAAGCAATTAACTCGGCAATGACATAATAGAGCTCTTTCGGTATTTCTTCACCTAACTCAAGGTGCGATAAGGTTTGTGCTAAATCAGCATCTTGGTGTATCAAAATACCTTTTTGTTCAGCAAGTTTAACGATTTCTTCAGCCAATTCACCAAAGCCTTTACTGGTTACTCGTGGCGAGCTACCAGCTTCGTAGAGTAAGCCAATTGCTGATTTATGCACCGCTTGTTCACTCATAAGAATTACACCTTAATGTTAATAATCGCATGGGATTTATAAAAAGCTTGGTGGCTTGACGTCCCTTGTTGCAAGTTTAACTCACCTACATTTAAGCCATGGCCTGCTAATTTATGACGCAGCGTTTCTAAATGCGGATGAGCAAGCGCTGTCACTTCTTGTGAAGACGCTAGCAACTGGCAATCAACCGCTTTATCCATCACCTCTGCGGTAATTTGTAACTTGCCAAGCTGAGCATAATCAAAGTTCAAGCGCACAAACCAGACATTCTTAGCTTCGAGTTTATTTTTACTTGGCTTTTTATATTGTCCTAAGCTGATTTCTGTTTGCCCTGTTTCAGGAGGTAACTTCATCGGTAAGAAAAACTGCGCTAAAGCACTATTATCTTGTTGCTGATTGATAGGCGTTGTTTGCACCTGAGCCAACGTGTTTTTTAGTTGTGAAGCTTCAGCCGCCATGGCTTGCATCGCAGGCTGCTGTAGCTGCTCGAGTAATTTATTACCGTTAACGGCTTTAAAGTTGGGCACTAACACTTGCAGTAAGGCATCAAGACCAGTCTGATTATTAAAACTAAGGTTAGTTGGTGCTTGATTAATAATTGGCGCGGCTAGTGAAGCCACTGCTAATTGTTCTAACCCTTGGCTAAAGCTCGCTTGCTGAGTCTGGCTGGGTAATGCTGTTGGCCTGAGGATACTTAAAAGCTCTCGTTCAATCGTAGTAGGATGCATGTTTTGACTCGAGATCATGCGATTAAATGCTTGATTAACGAGTCGATTTAAATCTACCGAAGACGATGTGTTTTGCTCACTCAGAGCTACAAGTTTTTCTGTTAATTGCACCGGTAGAGGTGTGCTTGCTAAAGGTTTGCTTTCAGGAAGCGGTAATAGCTTAGCAATCAGTGCTGCCTCAATCGGTCTTATCGGCAATAAGGGTTGAGCTAAGTTAGGCTCTTTTGTTGCTAAAAAGGGGGCGTGTAATTGAGTTTGCTGCTGAGCAACTTTTTGTAACCCTGCTGTTTGCTCAGCTGGTGCTCGAGTCGCTGAGTTATTCTGTTTTACTTGCTCGTTAGGCGCTGCCGCTAAAAGGTTTTTAACCACTGTTTTTACAGCTTGTTGTTGCGAAGGAGCAGGTGCCCCTTTTAAATCAGGCTTTACATTTTGTGCCGTGGGATTTGGGTCTGTGCTTGATGTCGCTTGTTTAGTTTGTGTAACCTGCTCATTCGGGTTTTTAACTACTGAATTAGCAAGGTTACTTTTAGCTTGGGCGAGCTGCTCTGTGGCTGGTTTGTCAGATTTCATGGCAGTAACAGCGCCACTAACCGCTTTGTTGTCTACAGGTGCTTTTTGCAAATTGTTATCTGTGCTCAGCAATGGTGGTTGTGTTTTACTACTGTTTATTGCTGGTTGACTCGCCTGAGTTTGCGCACTAACAAGCGGCTCTAAACTGACTTTTATCCGTTGCAGTAACTGTATTAATGGTGGAGCCTTGTTATAACTCACTGGTAAGCTAACTTGCTTTGCAGACTGACTTTCGGTTAATGGCACTGTCTGTTTAGTCGCAGGTAATGGCGTATTTGCTGTAACTGGCCCACTGGTATTTTGCGATACTTGGGGGGCGGCGTGTTGTGGCGAGCTTTGTTGAATAGCGGCAAACTTTACTATATTGATTTTATTAGCATTAAAGCCCAGTTGGCTAATCGTATTTTTGCTTTCAATCAGCTGATGCGTTGACTGGTAAACAGCCGCTTTGGTGGTAGCAGGGAGCTTTTCAAAATAGCGCACTGCATCACTAATACGCGTTTTTAAATCAGCAAAACTGTCTTTTAGCCAAGAGCTAATGGGGGAATTTGAGCTGCTCGATGGCGCTAAAAACGTACTCTTAGGTTCAACAGCTTGGCTTTTTAATGCTTGATTGAATGTCTCTGACAGCGAGTTCTTTAACAGTATTTGTTGCACAGGCGCTTTATTTATAAGTTCAACAGTATTTTTAACTTGCTGGGGTATTAGTTTTAATGCATGAGGATGAAATTGCCACTGCGCTTGAATTTGCTTAGCTTGTTTTGGCGATATTGTAGGTAGCGGTAAAGTTAATTCATTACTTTGCTTGTTTGCAACGCTTAACTGTACTTGTTGCCCAGCTAATTTTAAATTCATTTCAGGGGTTAGCTTAGCCACCAATTCAGCTACTTTTTGTTGGCTAACACTTTGCTGATGGAGTGAATCCCCAAAGCGATTAATAATGTTTAAATTAAAGCTATTTTGTTGGTTGGTAGCAGGCAGCAAAATGGCTTTAAGTGGTGCTTCAGCTTTTAAAAGAGCAACCAGGCTATTGTTAAGAGCAAACTCAGCTTTTAATGTTGGTAGTTGTAGTAAAGGTTTACTTGGCGCAATCTGAGCTGGGTGAGGCATATTTGTATTTGCGCTCCCTTGCGTTAGCAAGTTCAGTAGTGCTTGTAATTGCTGGCTTTTGCCAAGTGTAATAGTCAGCGGTGCTGGTGTGATAGTCAGCTGTTTACCATCACTACTTAATTGAATATTGGCCGCTAAAAAGCGCTCAGTTTTAAGATTTTCTTGCTCTGTTGATAAGCGTAATGTTTGCCATGAGTTATTGATTAGCACGTCCATTTGCACACTGTGCTTACCAATCACGATATTACGGGCAGTTAGACTCTGCTCAGCCAGCATTTTCAAGGCATCATTAGGTGATTGCTGTGATGCACTGCTGATTGCTTTTGGGTCTAGATTAAGCTGAGTGCTGAGAGTCAACTGGCTTTGTTTATTCATTATTTTAGATCAAATATAAGTTAATCGTTTTAAAGCAATATTCGTATTACCCTATCATTATGGTAGACTAACGCCTAATTTTGGGTATAGAGAATCGTCATCTTGTTACACATTAAGGCCGTCACCTGCATCAAGCAAGATCGTTGTTTGTTTGCGGATCTTAATTTCAGCTTGAAATCGGGACAAATTATGCAGTTAGCTGGTCCGAATGGGGCTGGTAAAACATCATTATTGCGTATTATCGCGGGTTTCGCTATGGCGGATGAAGGCGATGTTTTGTTCCAAGAACGCTCGATTACAAAATACTATGATGAATTTGCACAAGAATTATTATTCATCGGCCATAAAACAGGGGTAAATACACAGCTTACCGCCCTTGAGAATGTCGCATTTTGGCTAAAAATTAATGGCTACGATAGCAAACAAGACTTGTATCCGATCCTAGCTAAAATTGGCTTAGTAGGTCTTGAGGATGAGCCCGTTCGTATGTTGTCAGCAGGGCAACAGCGCCGTGTAGCTCTAGTTAGGCTGTGGTTAAACAATGCCAAACTATGGATCCTTGATGAGCCATTTACAGCCCTTGATAAAAGCGGTGTGGCATTTTTACAAGAACGCTTTGTTGAGCACCTAAATGCTGGCGGCGCGATTCTTTTAACTACCCACCAAGATTTAACGACACATTTTAGTGACTTACAAACAGTGACTTTGGAGTATCGCCACTGATGGTAAAACAGCATTCGTATTGGCAATTATTCTCTGCGGTTTTTTCTAAAGATCTTAAATTAGCGTTTCGTCAGCGTGCTGAAATCGTTAACCCTATCTTGTTTTTTCTTATTGTTATTACACTTTTTCCGTTAGCAATTGGCCCTGAACCCGGTCTACTTGCTCGTATGGCACCGGGCATTATTTGGGTCGCTGCGTTACTCTCAACTATGTTGGGCCTAGATAAGCTATTTCGTGATGATTATCACGACGGAACATTAGAGCAATTAATTGCATCTTCATACCCATTACCTTTAACTGTCCTTGCAAAAGTGGCAGCGCATTGGGTGATCACTGGGCTGCCTTTAGTGTTAATGACCCCGGTATTTGCTTTGTTATTGAATTTAGAAAGTTCAGCGCTTTTAGCAACCGTTCTGACCTTATTGTTAGGTACGCCATTGCTTAGCTTCATTGGCGCAATTGGCGCTGGACTTACTGTGGGACTACAAAAAGGCGGCATTTTAATGAGTTTGCTTGTTTTGCCTTTGTATATCCCTGTACTAATTTTTGCAACCTCGGCTATTGATACCAGCTCTATGGAGCTTGCCTATAGCGGACAGCTTGCAATCCTTGGTGCCATGCTAATCGTAGCGATTATAGCGGCGCCAATTGCCATATCGTCAGCATTGAAAGTGAGTGTAAGTTAATATGTGGAAGTGGTTACATCCCTACGCAAAAGCAGATCGTGCTTACCAATTGTGTAACACCTTACTGCCTTATTTCGCCGTCGTTACGGTGGTTTGTATGATTGTTGGATGGGTCTGGGGGCTTGCTTATGCCCCAGCCGATTACCAACAAAAAGACAGCTACCGAATTATTTTTATCCATGTGCCTTCAGCTATTTTATCTATGGGCGCTTACTCTTCTATGGCGATTGCAGCAGTGATCGCACTAGTATGGCAATTACGTAATGCAGAACTTGCAGTGATTGCAATTGCACCTGTCGGGGCATGTGTGACAGCGATAGCATTAATTACCGGTGCAGCATGGGGTAAACCTATGTGGGGCGCATGGTGGGTTTGGGATGCACGTCTTACCTCTGAGTTAATTCTGTTATTTTTATACCTTGGTGTGTTATCGCTTTATCATGCTTTTGAAGATAAAAAAGCAGCGGGGCGTGCTGCTTGTATCTTAGCCATTGTTGGGGTTATCAACTTACCGATTATTCACTTCTCGGTGGAGTGGTGGAATACCTTGCATCAAGGTGCAACCATTACAAAGTTTGATACTAAAGCCATTGATCCAAGCATGTTTTGGCCATTAATGGTTAACATTGTTGCGTTTGCAGGTTTTGTTGGTGTGGTGACGTTAATCCGTCTTAAAAACGAAATTCTCCAACGTGAAAAGCATCGCCCTTGGGTGCGTGATATGGTTGAGCGAGGTTAATCATGCAGTTTGATTCTTTTGCAGATTTTATTGCCATGGGTGGCTATGGCTTTTATGTATGGTTGTCTTTTGGTAGCTGTGCATTAATTTTACTTGGTATTTTATTTAGTTCGTTAAACGATACAAAACGTATTTTCTCTTCAGTAAAGCAGCAAGCACAACGTGAAGAGCGCATTAAGAAAGCGAAGCAAGAGGCAGGGCAATGAATCCAAGACGTAAAAAACGTTTATTAGCTGTTGTAGCCATTATTTTTGGTGTGGGTGCAACGATTGGTTTAGTGCTGTACGCACTGCAAGAAAACATCAATTTATTCTATACCCCAAGTGAACTTGTTGAGGGTAAAGGACCAAACAAAGAAAAACCGCATATTGGTCAGAAGCTACGTATTGGCGGCATGGTTGTACCTGGCTCAGTTGTTCGTGACGAATCAAGCTTAAAGGTAAGCTTTAAACTGATTGATAAAGGCCCTATGGTGACAATTAATTATCAAGGGATTTTGCCGGACTTATTCCGTGAAGGCCAAGGGATTGTGGCGCAGGGCGTGCTAGTTAAAGCCAATGAAATTGATGCCTTTGAAGTACTTGCAAAGCATGATGAAGAGTACATGCCTGCAGAAGTTGCTGAAGCTGTGAAGGGTATCAAGCACGAAAAACCGACGTATAACTTAGATAACGGCAATTAATATGATCCCAGAACTCGGTTATTTTTCTTTAACACTGGCCATGGTGCTCAGTGTTCTATTGTGTATTTTTCCTTTGTGGGGCGCGCATACCGGCAATTTACGTTTAATGCGTGCCGCCCCATCACTGGCAATTGGACAATTCGTATTTGTACTTTTGTCTTTTGCTGCACTTGTTTATGCCAGTTTAACCGACGACTTTACTGTTTCGTATGTTGCTTATCACTCAAGTAGCACCTTACCTTGGTACTACAAGATAACCTCGACATGGGGTGGTCATGAAGGGGCAATTTTACTCTGGTTAGTAATGCAAGCGGGTTGGACCGCTGTAGTTGCTATGCGTTCGCAATCATTACCTTGGGTATTACGTGCTCGTGTACTGGGTGTACTAGGCTTTTTAGGTGTTGGCTTTATGTTATACACCTTATTAATGTCGAGCCCATTTGAGCGCTTATTGCCTTATTTCCCTGTTGAAGGTCGCGATTTAAACCCGTTATTGCAAGACCCAGGTATGATCATTCACCCGCCATTGCTTTATATGGGCTATGTGGGTTTATCTGTGTCGTTCTCATTTGCTATTGCAGCGTTACTTACAGGTAAGCTTGATAATACTTGGGCTAAGTGGTCTCGTCCTTGGACTATGACAGCATGGGGCTTTTTAACACTCGGTATTACCATTGGTAGTTGGTGGGCATACTCAGAACTTGGCTGGGGTGGCTGGTGGTTCTGGGATCCAGTTGAAAACGCATCATTAATGCCATGGCTTGTGGCAACCGCATTGCTGCACTCATTATCAACCACCGAAAAGCGCGGTGTATTTAAGTCGTGGACCGTATTGTTGGCTATTGCAGCATTCTCGTTAAGCTTACTGGGTACCTTTATTGTTCGCTCGGGTATCATTGTATCTGTGCATGCTTTTGCCTCAGATCCTAACCGCGGTATGTTTATTTTAGCTTTCTTAGCCATTGTAGTTGGTGGTGGTTTATCGCTTTATGCATTACGCGTCTCACAGGTGAAAAGTGAAGGCCGTTACAAGTTTGCCTCACGTGAAGTTGCGCTTTGGCTTAATAATATTTTCTTAGTTGTGGCAACGCTGATTGTATTGCTAGGTACATTACTGCCAATGATCCACAAAGAACTTGGCTTAGGTAGCATTTCGATTGGTGAGCCGTTCTTCAATAAGATGTTTGCTATTTTACTGGTACCGTTTGCCATTTTAATGGGTATGGGTCCGCTGTTACGTTGGAAACAAAATAAATGGTCGATGTTGCAAAACAAATTTGCGCTATCGGCTGTAGTTAGTCTAGTTGCAACGGCAGCGTGGTTATATTCAAGTTACGATGTAATTGCGCCTATTACCTTTATTGCAACTGCGCTAGCGGTATGGATTGTTGTTACTACAGTGGTTGATTTAGCGGCAAAAGTAACTATTCACAAAACCTTAGGCGAAGGCTTTAAACGTTTAGGGCTAAGCTATTGGGCGATGGTTTTAGGCCACGTTGGTTTAGCGTTCGTAATTGCAGGTGTAACGCTAACCTCTGCTTATTCAGTAGAGCGTGATGTATCAATGAAGCCGGGTGACACTGTGGCTTTAAATGAATACCAGTATCGTTTTGATGGTGTTAAATCTATTCGCGGCGCTAACTATAGCGGCCATGCTGGGGTTGTCACTGTGCTGAAAAACGATAAACAAGTAACCGTTTTACATGCTGAAAAACGCCGTTATGACATTGGCATGCAGTTTATGACTGAAGCGGCTGTTGATGCAGGCTTCACACGTGACTTATATCTAGCGCTGGGTGAGCAATTAAGCCAAGGTGCGTGGTCGTTACGTATTTACCACAAGCCTTATGTTCGTTGGATGTGGCTCGGTGGTATCTTGATTTCACTGGCAGGCTTTTTAGTACTTGGTGATAAACGCTATCGCCAAAAATCGACTAAGCAGGAGGCTTCAGCATGAACCGTAAACTACTCGCACTAGCACCTTTACTGGTTTTCGTTTTACTGTGTGTGTTTTTATATCAAGGTTTGTTTGCTAACCCGCGTGAGCTGCAAACAGGGCGTATTGGGCAGGCTATGCCAGCTTTTAATCTGCCAGATTTGATGGATGAGTCAAAGCGTTGGACAGATAGTGATTTAAAAGGTGAAGTTTACTTACTTAATGTGTGGGGCACATGGTGCCCGACTTGTTTAGCTGAGTTAGGCTATTTAACCGAGCTTAGAGAGCAGGGCGTTAAGATTGTTGGCTTATACTACGAGCAAGGCTATGACCTTGACTTTGATGGTCAGTTTGATATTAACGCACTACGCGAAGATGTCACTAGCATGCTTAATCGTGCTGGCGACCCATATCAATTTAATATCTTAGATTTAAAACGCACATTAGCCCTTGATTTAGGTGTGTCTGGCGCACCAGAGACCTTTTTAGTCGATAAACAAGGCACTATTTTGCTGCACCATACCGGCGATATTAACCCGCGTGTGTGGCGAGCCAAATTCGCACCGTTAATGCAGGAGTTACAGTAATGAGACTCGTGATTTTTTTAGCAAGTTTGCTTATCACGTTTAGCGCATTTGCAGAGCAAGACAAGTATCAATTTGATGATAAAGAGCAAGCTGTTCGCTTTAGTGAACTAACCAAAGAGCTTCGTTGCCCTAAATGTCAAAACCAGAACATTGCCGATTCAGACGCCGTTGTAGCCAAAGACTTACGTGACAAAGTGTTAACGCTGGTAAAAGGTGGCAAAAGCAAAGATGAAGTCATCGATTATATGATTGACCGTTACGGTTACTTCGTACATTACGATCCACCAGTAACACCAGCAACCTTAGTGTTATGGGTATTGCCAGTATTAATTGTGGTACTTGGCTTTGGCTTTATTGTTTTACGCCAACGTAAGGCATCTGTAAAACAAACATGGACAGAGCAAGACGAGGCACTGCTTGCAAAGTTAATTGAACAAAATCAACGTCAGGAGCAAAGCTAGATGGCATTAATGTGGGCTTCTTTTGTTTTACTCACACTGGTTGCATTGCTATTTGTTGTCGTTCCGTTTTTTAAACGCGAACGTATTCAACGCCTTGATCACAATGCAAACTCGGAGTTAATCCGAATTTATCATCAACGTTTAGACGAGCTTAAAGCTGACTTAGATAACCAGCGTATTGATGCACAAATGCACGATGAGTCAGTTATCGAACAAAAGCGTCGTTTACTCAATGAGTTGTCTCCAGAAAAAGCGCTAAATAGTAAAGGTAACAACCGTATTTTTGCCCTTACTGGCGCAGGCTTTTTAATTGTTTTAACGGCTATCTTTTATGGCTACACGGGTAGTCAGCAGCAAATTAAAGGCTGGCATGACGCGATGGCAAACCTTAAGTCGTATGGTGAGCGTGCCGTAATGCAAGATGGTGAGCCGTTAACACCGAATGAGCTGCAAGCATTTGCTTTAGCATTGCGTACCAAGCTTGATCAAAGTGGTGATGATGAAGTGGCGTGGATGCTGCTAGGTCGTGTTGCGATGTCATTAAATGAATTTGATATGGCAATGCAGTCATTTGATAAGGTTCTTAAAATGAACCCAGATAACAAGCAAGTGCTGATCAGCTACTCGCAAGTTCTGCTAATGGAAGGCAGTGATGCGAATATGTCTCGTGCGGCGACTATGTTATCGAGAGTGTTAAAAGCAGACCCGACCAATATTGATGCTATCTCATTGCTAGCCCTGATTGCTTATGAGCGTAAAGATTGGCTGCAAGCAAAAACAGCGTTTGAAGTACTGCTTGCAAGTATGCAGCAAAACGACCCGCGTTATAGCATGATTGCAGAGCGTATTGCTGAAATTGATGCCCATTTAAATAATGAGCAGCAAGTTACAAATACAAAACTCGCAGAAGCTTCAAGCAGTGAAATTAGCATCACTGTTGATTTAGACTCTGCACTTGCAGATTCGCAGCCACAAAACGGCACGTTATTCGTTTTTGCAAAAGCAGCCAGTGGTCCACAAATGCCATTAGCTGTGGTAAAAATGACCGAATATAGCTTTCCGTTAACCGTGACGTTGAGTGATACAAATGCCATGGTTGAAGGTTTGAACCTATCAAGTGTCGATAAAATTATTTTAACTGCGCGTTTATCAAAAGATGCAACTGTGGTAACTTCTAGCGGCGAGTTGGAAGGCAAGTCGGATGTTTTAGAGCGTGCAAACGTAAAAGAATATTCGTTGCTAATTAATGAGTTAATACCTTAAGGATAGCCGATGTTTAGGCACAGTATATTTTTTATCTTTTTTGTAGTGCTTGCAGGATGCGCACAAATACCTGAAGAAAAAGCGGATGAGCGAGACCCATTACAGTCGTTCAACCGTCCTATGTATGATTTTAATATGGACGTGCTTGACGCTTATATTCTTCGCCCAGCAGCCGTTGGCTACGTTACAGTAACGCCAACACCAGTAAGACGCAGCATTGTTAATTTTACCGATAACATCACTGCACCAACGGATATGGTCAATGCTGGCCTGCAAGGTAAACCTGGCAATATGGGTATTAGCTTGGCACGCTTTTTAGTGAACTCTACGGTTGGTCTACTCGGTTTTTTTGATGTAGCTTCATCGCTGGGTTTAGAAATTGTCGATGAAGACTTTGGACAAACTCTAGGTGTATGGGGTGTAGGTGATGGCGCATACTTGATGATCCCAGGTATGGGACCAAGTACTGCACGAAACTTAACTGGTGATGTGGTAGATAACTTTGTCTTACCTGAAATCACGTTAACGACACCACAGACAATATTAGTGTTCGCGCTTAAAGCGGTTGAGGCCCGTGCTTCATTAATGCCACAAGAGAGCTTATTAAACGAGTCGTTAGACCCATATATTTTCGTGAAGGATATTTACTTCCAGCGTCAATTATATGAGCTACATGATGGTAATCCGCCAGTTGAAAAAGAAACGGATGATTTTGACGAAGACTTTTTAGAGAATCTTTAAGTCATAAAAATGCCAGCAATTGCTGGCATTTTTAATATCAATTGAGGGGTTGGTATTTATTAGTCGCCAAACACACTCATCTGCTCATTAGACCAACTTAGAGCATCGTGATAAGCATCAGGTACTTCTTCAGGTTTGAGCCCTAACTGTTGCTGAATCTCTTTTGCGTTGTCCCAATCTGCCTGTTCATAGAACTTAACAAGTGATAAGTAAGTTGCCAGCAAACCTTCACCATGAAGAAGGGCACCTTTTATTTCATTCGTTAATGGCAGTTTGCCCATAACGCTTGGCATATCTTCATCCAAGATAGCATCCATTAATGACATCATGCCTGTTAAGAATGCCATCCCGGTATCACGTAATTTACCATGACTGATTGCTAGTAATTCAGCAAAACGGGCGCGGGTTAGTGATAAACGTATTAACTCAGCAGGTTTATCTGCGGCAACTTGCGCAGCAAATAAAAGTGATAAGAAACGTTTGATTTCTTCACTACCTAAAACAATAAGTGCTTGTTTAATCGTGCTTATTTCGGCGCGGCGTTTAAAAGCAGCTGAATTCGAGTAGCGAAGCAGTTTGTAAGATAAGTTAACATCACGCTCGAATACCTCAGTGATTTTTTTGAGGTTTAAATCCATGCTTGACGTTTCATACAATAGCTCGGCAAGGGCCATCTCTGAGGGTGGTAAGGTTTTGCTTTGAACCATCTCAGGTTTTGAAAAGAAGAAGCCTTGAAAGTAACTAAAGCCCATTTCCAGAGCCAGCTGGTATTTCTCGTAAGTTTCGACTTTTTCGGCAAGCAACTTGATGTGCGGGTGAGGTTTTATTGCCTCAATAACTGCTTCAATTGACTCTTTGTCTGTGGTTAAAAAATCAATTTTGATCATATCGATAAACGGATAAAAATGACGCCACACAGGTTGATGTATGTAATCATCAAGGGCTAGAGTATAGCCACGCTCTTTTAAATCTTTAACCAGTGCAAGTAAACGCTTGCCAGGTTGAATAGTTTCAAGAATTTCGACAACGACTTGCTCTTTGCCCAATAACAGAGGGTAACCTTTTTGGAGCGTCTCTAAAGTGAAATTAATGTAAGCTGGTTTGTTATCCGTTAAATCTTCTAAACCAAAATTAAACTGACTACCTTCAATGAGCCGTGATGTTGCTTCATCGCCATCAATGTCTGGAAACACGTTATCTACGCCATCCCTAAATAGGAGTTCGTAGCCGACAAGTTTCTTTTCCTTATCTAAAATAGGTTGGCGTGCAGCGTAAAAATACATAGTCCTGGCATGTCCACTTCGGTTAATTCATTTATCCATCAGCAATATATGTCATTGTGCCTGAAATAGCATTAATTAAATGCGAATAATTGAGGATAAATACTGATTTTATTTTTACCTTAAGACTAGGATAATTTGTAATTGAATTCTATAACTTGCGATTAAATATCATATTTTTGTTATAAAAAGGTTGAAATTGTAAACTCTGTCACTGATCGGCTTGATTGGAGTTGTGGGGCAGAAGCGTGTTATAGTCATGGATGATATCGGTTTTTACCCCAATAATGTCTTAAAATTAAATAACTTGCGAGTCATTATTCGGATTAAAAGCCAACATTAAACAACTTTTGGAGGCTAATTTGGAAACAGGAATGATAATTTCGTTAGCAATGTACTTCATCGTCATGCTGGGGATTGGGCTGTATGCTTATAAGCAATCTACCGACGATGTATCAGGCTATATGCTAGGTGGTCGTAATTTATCACCAAGTGTTGCTGCGCTTTCAGCTGGCGCATCAGACATGAGTGGTTGGCTGCTAATGGGTCTACCGGGTGCAATGTATTTGTTTGGTTTAAGCAAGGTTTGGATTGCCATAGGTCTAGTACTCGGTGCTTGGGCTAACTACTTCCTAGTCGCGCCTCGTTTACGTGTTTACACAGAAAAGGCGAATGACTCAATCACCATTCCAGATTACTTCGCGAACCGCTTTGATGATAATAAAAATATTCTGCGTGTGATCTCTGCGATTGTAATCATTGTTTTCTTCACCTTGTATACCTCATCAGGTGTTGTTGCAGGCGGCAAGTTGTTCGAAAACTCATTTAATATGAGCTACGAAATGGGTCTGTACATCACAACAGGTGTTGTCGTGTTATATACCTTGTTTGGTGGCTTCTTAGCAGTGAGCCTGACTGACTTTGTACAAGGCTGTATCATGTTTATCTCGTTGCTGGCTGTGCCAATTGCAACGTTTACCATGCTTGATCAGCCAGTTATGGATACACTTGCAAATGCACGCTATGACTTATTATTAAGCTCACCAAAAGAATCAGAAATTCATGCACTTAATATGATGGATTGGTTTGCAGGTGGTTCAACGATAGCGATTATTTCTGCCATGGCATGGGGCCTTGGTTATTTTGGTCAACCACATATTATTGTGCGTTTTATGTCTGTGCGCTCTGTGAAAGATATGCCGACGATGCGCCGTGTGGGTATGTCGTGGATGACGCTTTCTGCTATTGGTGCTGTGCTAACAGGTCTATTTGGTGCTGCTTATATGCTTGAAAACCAAATGCCAATTGATGATAAAGAAACGATTTTCCTAGTGTTGTCTGAGCTTATCTTCCACCCTTTAATTGCCGGCTTCTTATTGGCAGCTATTTTAGCGGCGATTATGAGTACTATTTCATCACAGTTATTAGTTTGTTCAAGCTCACTAACCGAAGATTTTTATAAGATTTATTTAAACCGTAGTGCATCTCAAAAAGAGCTGGTTTTAGTAGGTCGTATTAGTGTTATTTTGGTTGCTCTATTTGCTATTTACCTAGCCTATGACCGCGATAGCTCTATCTTAGATTTAGTGAGTAATGCATGGGCTGGTTTTGGTGCTGCATTTGGTCCACTCGTATTACTGAGCCTTTACTGGAAGCGTATGAACTTACAAGGCGCTATTAGTGGTATGGTTGTTGGTGCTGCAACAGTGCTGTTTTGGATTTACGCGCCAATTACAATTGATGGCCAAGCATTAAGTGCAATCATTTATGAGATTGTCCCAGGCTTTATTTTATCAACAATTGCTATTGTTGTTGTTAGCCTTACAACTGCTGAGCCGAAAAAAGAAATTACAGACTTATTTGATGAAGTTGAGTCGTCACTGTAGTTTTTGATTAAACACAAAAAAGGGCAACATCTGTTGCCCTTTTTTATGATCTAAATTTGCGTTTAGCTTGCCGCTTTTTCTGTTATATCAGCAACGTTGTCGTCTGACTTTGCTTTTTTAGGCTTAGCTGGGGCGTCTTTTGCACCTTTAAGTACCGCCATAAATTGGTCTTTTTCTTTTGCCATTTCAAGCGCCAGTGACTCAATTTGTTGCTCGCTTAATGGTACATCAACTTTTTCAAGCATTAGTTCTAATGACTCAGCAATGTCGAGCATTTTGTCATACGCATCAGCTTCTTTCTTAGTAGTAAACGTCATGCGCTCGACTCCGTTTCTTTCTACAACATATTTAACAACAACAGCCATGATTTCTCCTGCATTTAAGCGTGGCATTTGCAGCGCAATACCGCTACTTTGATTACTGTTTTTATATACAGTAATGCTTCGAGGCTTACTTTGCAAGTAACTTGAGAAAAATTTTATTTAACAAATTTGACAATAGTAGGGACATTAGCTTTATTTAAATTGTTACCCAAAGTTAAACACAAGCGATGGAGTGAGTGTTGGGTAATAGCTAACTATCTGTCCAAGATGGACATCATGGAGGAAATTATGAAATTACTATCAAGTATTTTACTTGCCACAAGTATTGCGTTACTACCTGCTACATCGGCATTCGCCGTTAAACCAACAGAAGCAACACAAGTTAAAATGCAAAAGCTCAGTATAAACAAAGCCAGCATAGATCAACTTACTCAATTACCGGGTATTGGGGAGTCAAAAGCTAAAGCAATTGTTGAGCACCGCAAAAAACAGGGACCGTTTAAGTCGGTAGAGCAATTAAAAGAAGTAAAAGGAATAGGCGATAAGCTATTTGCTAAACTTGAGGGGAAAATTACATTATAAACAGCAGGCTATACACCTAAACAGGGCGTTATTCGCCCTGTTTAAATTCATCGATAGCTTTGTCTAAATGCGCTAATGCGAACATGTTTTCGATAGGTGTTGTAATAAGTGGGTAACTTAAGCCTGCTAACAACAACCAAGGAATAAGCATCCAACCTTCAAAGTAGGCTAAGCCTAAAAATAATGGCGCTAAAAAAGCAAGCTTACAAACCGATAAAATGATCTTTTTGCTTGGACTTAAATGAGCCAAAGCAAGAGCAATTATTTGCTGACGTTGCCTTACTTTAAAGCTTTTTAAAGCAGGGATTTGACTAGTAAAAAAATAAATCATTATAGCGACTTTTTGCTCACTAATCGGCTAACTAAAACAGCCACAAATACCACTGAAAATGCTGCAAAAATCACTTCCATCCATGCTGGCATACTCATAGAAGCAAACTGCCAATCGATATTTCCGCAATCACCAGTAGCGGCAAAGAAGCTAGGGATCCATTCATGCAGGGGCATAAAACTTGGGAAGTTAGGTTCAAATGCACAGCTAAATGCAAAAGGGTCAGTATTGTTTTGCATTGCAATGTGTTCTTTGGCAATAAAGTAACCCCAAATTGCAGAGACACCCCAAGTGGCAAATGCGACTAAGCGAACAACCATATTTTGTGGGTTAATTGCACCCATCACACCTGCTGCAAGTAAACCTAAAACAGCGGTACGTTGGTAAATACACATGATGCATGGCTCAAGGCCCATGTTGTATTGAAAAAATAACGCAGTGATTTCAAATGCGAGGGAAATAACGGCTAATAATAACCAAGGTGTTCTTTTAGTTGCTAATTCTGCTAACCAATTCATGAAAGTTCCAATTTCAAATTGTTTTCAAGATTATGCTTAGACAGGGCATTGGGTGCAAGTATCTAAGATGAAATTATACGAAAAAGGAGCCAACCAGCTCCTTTTCATTAATCATATCTAGGCTGGCTGTTACACACTAACAGCTTGCAAAGACTCACTTTGATAACAGCCTAATACACGTGTGTACTGGGTGTGTTCTTTTAGCTCTTCAAGCGCTTGCTTAACATGCGAGTCATCAAGGTTTGCTTCAAGGTCAACATAAAACACCTCTTCCCATGGGTTTCCAGGTACTGGACGAGATTCCAATTTTACCAGGTTAATTTGATGTTGTTTAAAAATCATCAAGGCATCAGCCAATGAACCCGCTTGTTGTTTGGTGGCCATAATTAAACTAGTTTTTGTTGGAATTTGCTTAGATACTTGCAACGGGTTACGCGCGACGACAATGAAGCGGCTATGGTTTTCGCTTTGGTTTGCAAGGCCAGACTTAACGACTTCTAAACCTACATTTTTACCTGCTTGTGCTGAGCCGATAGCGGCGCTGTTTGCAGTTTCAACCGCTGATTGTAATGCATGGAAGGTTGAGTCACAGGTTTCATGTTGAATATCACCTAAACCTTGAATGAAGCGGCTACATTGAGCAAAAGGCTGTGGGTGAGCAAAGATTTTATTAATGTGAGAAAGCTCAGTACCTGGCATTGCTAATAAACAATGTTCAACGCTATGAGTGACCTCACCGACAATTGATACTTGCGCATGTTGTAATAAATCGAACACTTCATTGATACTACCTGAACTGGTGTTCTCAATAGGCAGTAAGCCAAAATCAGCTTGGCCACTTTCAACTTTACCCGTGATTTGATCAAAGCTCGAGCAGCCCATCTCAATCACTTTACCTGGGCGACGGCTGAAATACTTATGACAGGCTAATTGGCTATAAGAGCCTTGACCACCTAAATATGCAACACGATGACTTTCGCTCATTGCTTCAGGGTTTAGATTCTTTTGTAGCATGGCTTGCTGGTTCAAAACAGAATCTTCAAGTATGGTTTGGAACACATTATTGATGTAGTACGCATCTAGACCAAGTGACTTACCATAATTAATAAGTTTTTCGAGTAATGCTTGTTCGCGAGCTTCATCGCGAATTGGTTTGTTATTTGCAATTTTATATTCAACTACGCTGTGGCTAATTCGGCGTCTTTTAGCCAGTAATACCAGTAAGTCGGAATCTATTTCATTAATATCGTGTCGTAACGCATTTAATGTATCAATGCTCATGTTGGTTTCCTCATTCCAAAACAGTGCACAAACAAAAAAGCCTCCCAAGAGGGAGGCTTTAGCTATTCGGTGAATTTATCTCGCAAACAGTTAAGCCTCCTCTATCTAAAGAAGCTAAAAAACGAAAAGTAAGTGCGAGAGATAATTTGTTTCATTGAACTAATGTAAAAACACTTGTATGTAAAGTCAACTGCCTATCGCAGCTAATTTAGAAAACATCGGTGTTTACTCAGAAAATTCATTTATATTTATAAAAAATTTATAAATATAAAAATGAATCTGGTATATTTGTTTTTGCACAATAAATAATAACAATTATTAATAAGGTAGTCCTGTGGTGTATCGACGACCGCCATCACGTTTTGGTGTGAATTCATTAAGTATGAAATTGTCGCTGCTGATCTCTGCAATATGTTTGATTGCGGGTATATGTGCTGCGGCTTTAATGCTTAAATCTGAAGAAAAACAGCTTGTTTTTGAAGAGCACGAACTTTTAAAGCACTCTAGTGAACGCTTGAGTCGTCAATTTAACCGCCTGATCAAAACTAAAATCAACATTGCCGAGCAGGCGAATAACGTCGTAAGCAGCCAACTACTTCAAAACGAATCGCATTTACAAAGTAAACGTAGTGCAGATATCAAATTTGCCGTCGATGGCAGTATCCGTAGTACCTCAGAAGATGGCTTATCGGCTGCCTTTATCCCTCAAGATAATTATTCTGAATTTTATAAACAGCTTATAAACGATTCTGAGTCACTCTGGAAAATAGTTTCACCGACCTTAATCCAAGACTTCTTTAATTTTTACTTAGTTACTAAAGATAACTTTATTCGTATCGCGCCACCAAACTGGGCGTTGAATGTCCCCGGTGACTTTGATTTCACCAAAGACGAAACCTTCAATTACGCTCAGGCTGCAACTAACCCCAGTCGTGAAGCTGTTTGGTCAAAAGTCTATTACGACAGAATTTGGCATAAATGGGTGGTGAGTGTGCTAGTGCCTATTTACTTCGAAAACGAATTTTTTGGAGTAACAGGCAGTGATATTGCTCTTGAAACTTTATTGGCACAACTACCTATTGGCGACCGTGAGCAACATCTATTGGTGTTTGATGCTAAAGGTCAGCTATTAGCTCACCCTGATTTAGATAAAACAACGCTTGAGCAATATGGTCGAGAAGATAAAAAGTTACTTACCGAAGATTTTGTTAATCCTGATCTGCAAAAGCTAGTCTCTGAAACTATTCGTTTAAAATTACCAGAATCTGCAAATTCATTTGTACAAGATGGCGAAACTCACATTATCAATATTCGTAAAGTGGAAAACCTAAACTGGTATATTGGTATTTACAAAAAGCGCTCGTCGGCACTTTCTGCGCTTGAAGAGTTAAAAGTAAAATTCTTCGGCTTGTTTATCCTGTACGCAATTTTAGTTGCCTTGTTATTGCATCAAGCACTTTATCAATTAGTACTGCGTCGTATTCATTCGTTGGTTAATGCGGTGGTTAGTTTTGGCAAAGGGCAATTACAAACAGAGTTTCCAAAGGCCAATAAAGATGAAATTGGCACGCTTAATGGCTCGTTTAAAGATATGGCTATTGAAATACGTAAGTTGATTGATGGCTTAAACCAACGCATTAGCGAAAAAGAAATCGCTGAAAAAGCGGCGAATCGTTTATCTAAAGCTGTGGCCTTCTCGGGCACCGGGGTGGTGATCACTGACCAAGACTTTGAAGTTAAATATGTGAACCCTAAAATGGTTGAAATGACTGGTTTCGAGGAGCGTCATTTCATTGGCTCGCCGCTATTGAATGTTATTTCCCAAGAAATGGCGATTTTAGTCGATGACATTGATATCGATTTACGTAGCCGCAATTATTGGCGCGGGGATACCTTATTACAAGCTAATGATCGTCAATCTGTTTGGGTTTCGCTAAGTATTTCACCAATTCGTGAAGATGGTGGTGAGATCACCAGTTACGTGGCATCTGCTCAAGATATTTCGTTTGTGAAAGAAAGCCAACGTAAAATGGAGCAACTGGCTTACTTTGATACCTTAACTGGGCTTGCTAACCGTACTTTCTTCAGAATGCAGCTGCGCAAGTCAATGGCACTCGCTGAGCGTGGTCATTATGCATTTGCCTTGTTTTATTTTGATTTAGATGAATTTAAACGTATCAACGATACGCTAGGACATGATGCAGGGGATCAGTTATTAGTAGAAGTGGCTAATCGCTTGAAAAAGCGTTTGCGTACCGAAGATACAATAGCGCGTTTAGGCGGTGATGAATTCGCGGTATTATTAAGTGGTATTGAGCATCAAACACATGCCATGGAAGTGGCTAATACGATTCAGCGCACACTTAATGAACCTATCAAGTTAGGTAACAATGAAGTGATCATCAGTGCCAGTATTGGTATCACAATGGCACCATTTGATAGCCAAGAAGAAGATCAGCTACTTAAACATGCCGACCTTGCGATGTATGAAGCAAAAGCGAAAGGGCGTAATACTTTCCACTTCTATAGCCAAGAGCTAAATGCTGCAGCAAACGAGCGCTTATTCATTGAAAATGAGCTTCGTACTGGTATTCGCGAAGGGCAGTTTAGGGTTTATTATCAGCCACAAGTGGATTGTCGTAATAACCAAGTGGTTGGCTACGAAGCACTTATTCGTTGGTTCCATCCTAAAGAAGGTATGATCCCACCAACTAAGTTTATTCCTATTGCTGAGGCAACTGGTTTAATTGTTGAATTAGGCGCATGGATACTGCAAGAAGCGTGTGAGTTTGCTGCACGTTTAGCAAGCCAAGACTTAAAGAATAATATTTCAATCAACCTGTCGGCACGTCAATTTAAAGATGCCAACTTGGTGTCGACACTGGATAAGATCATCAAGCAAACAGGTGTTGAGCCTAAACGCTTACACCTTGAGCTAACAGAAAGTATGCTAATGGGGCATGTTGAAGCCGCTATTTTACAACTGCATCAGTTAAAAGCCTTGGGTGTATCAATTTCAATCGACGACTTTGGTACTGGCTATTCTTCACTGAGTTACCTAAAACGTTTCCCTGTGGATATTTTGAAAGTTGATCGCTCGTTTGTGAAAGATATTCCACAAGACAGTAATGATATGGAAATTACCGCTGCGATTATTGCTATGGCACAAAAGCTAAAGCTTAACGTTGTTGCCGAAGGAGTGGAAACTATCGAGCAGATTGAGTTTTTACAAAACAACAACTGTTATATTGTGCAAGGTTACTACTATAGTAAGCCTATCCCTGAAGATGAGTTGCCTGCACTTTATGAACAGCTCAACTCGTTGAATTCATAAAATACAGAACGCAAAAAAGGGGGGGATTAGCCCCCTGCAATTTTAACTTTAAACTTTAGTCCTTCGAGAATCGCTTTTAGCTTATCTCTGTCATCACCTTGAACTTCGATGATACCGTCTTTTACTGCACCACCTTGGCCCATTTTACTTTTAATGGTTTTGGCTAATTTTTTTAAGTCGTGCTGCTCGCTGTCGATACCAACAACTAACATCACGCCCTTACCTTTGCGTCCTTTGGTTTGACGTTCAATGCGTAAAAAGCCGTCTTTAAAAATTTTACCTTGGCTTGGTTTACTTTCTTTAGGTTGCTCAATGCGACCCGTAGCAGTTGAATAAACTAGATTATTTTCGCTCATAGTGGATCTCGTTATAGAAGCTTGGCTAAATGATAACAAATTTCATCCTAAGTGTTTTAATTTTTGGCTTATTTGTTTTAAGCGGTTATATTTAGTTAAGTATCAGGAAAGATTTGTTTATTAGGAGTTTATTATGAGTTTAACGCGCAGCACTTCTGCTGATGGCGCTATATTAACCGTACAAATCAAAGGAAAATTTGATTTTAATTTGGTGCAATCTTTTCGTCAGGCCTACGCCGATCTCAACGACAATATCGATAAAGTGGTTATAGATCTCAGAGAAACAGATTACATGGACAGCTCTGCGTTAGGTATGTTGCTGAACATGAAAAAAAACCTATCAGGCAAAGTTGAAACAATTCAAATTAGTAACTGCCAACCGCAACTGAAAAAAATCCTGCAAATTTCACGTTTTGATAAAAAGTTCGATATTGATTGATGCTTAATATTCTGGTTGTAGACGATCTTGCCTTAAATCGTCGCTTATTAACCGTGATGTTAGAGCAGCAGGGCTACCGTGTTTATACCGCTGAGAACGGTCTTGTTGCTTTAAATCTGCTCGAAGAACACACCATTGATATTGTGTTACTCGATGTCATTATGCCTGTGATGGACGGCTTTGAAACCGCAGCGATTATCAAAGAGCGCTTTAGCCAAGTTTACTTACCGATTATTTTTATTACCTCATTAGAAGACGAAGCGAGCTTTGAGCGTTGCTTATCGGTTGGTGGTGATGACTTTTTGCATAAGCCGTTTCAAGAAGTGATTCTTAACGCGAAAATTAAAGCGCATAGCCGGATCCGTAATTTAAGCCAAAAGGCAAGAGAGCAAAATCTACAACTTGAATATCATCAAAATCAAGTCGAACGCGAACATGAAATTGTCGAACATATTTTTAATAACGCCCTCGAAAATCAACAATCCTTTCCAAAGCATTTAGACTTTCATTTATCACCTGCGGCTATGTTTAATGGTGATATGTTTTTGGTAGCACAAAGCCCAATAGGTAGCTTATATTGCATGCTTGGTGATTTTACTGGTCATGGTTTAGCTGCTGCAGTAGGTGCTCTCCCTGCTTCAAGAGTATTTTATACCATGGTGGGTAAGGGCATGTCGGTAAGTGATATTGCTGCAGAAATTAACTCAGTATTAGGTAAATTACTGCCCGGCCACATGTTTTGCGCCGCGACCATTATAGAGCTCAGCAGTACCGGAAAAAGTGTTTCGGCATGGCTTGGCGGCTTACCCGATACCTATATCATCAACCAAAATGGTGAAGTTATTAGAACACTAGAATCTCAGCACATGGCACTGGGTATTTTAGAAGAAGATGAATTTGAACGTGCCCTTATTCATATTGAGGTTGAAGACACATGCCGTATTGTCATGGCGACTGATGGTATCATTGAAACGACTAGCCCACATGACGAGTATTTTGGTGAGCACCGCTTTAAAAAGGTACTCGCTTCAAAACCGGCTATTTCTACTGAGCAAGTACTTGAGCGAGTCAATAAATTTGCCCGTGGTAATAAACAACAAGACGACTTGAGCCTAGTATTATTAAATTGCTTACCAATGCGTGAGCCTGAGCAAAAGTCTGAACAGCTATCCGCATTACCTTTTAACTTTTCATTGAGCCTAAACTCAAAGCAAATCAAAAGCACCGATCCGGTGCTGGAAGTCGTTGATGTAATAAGCAAAGTAGCTGGGTTAAACGCTCATCGCGCTAATATCTTTTTGATACTCTCAGAGGCTTACAATAACGCCTTAGACCACGGCGTGTTAGGCCTCGACTCAGAGGTTAAAAATCAAGAAGATGGTTTTTTAATTTATTATCAACAGCGTGAAGAGGCATTAGCTAATTTAACCGATGCCTTAATCATTATTGATATTCGCTATTGCCCAGAAGAACTTGCTTTATATTTTACTGTTTGCGACTCAGGAAATGGTTTTAGTAAAGATCAGGCAAATCAACAAAGCCTTGCAAGAGAGCATGGTAGAGGCTTGTGCTTGCTTGGGGAAGTAGCTTCAAAAGTGACCTTCAATAGTGCAGGCAACCAAGTCGAAATTTATTATCAATTAACAGCAAGCAGTACTAGCTCACACTAAAATCGCATGTTATCATTCTGGCATTATAGATGTTTGGATGGCCAAATGATTTCTAACTACTTATCGACAGCTCAGCTTGCATTATCAGAAAATTTGGTTGCTGAGCAATTATCAAACCTTGAACATTATCTTGCAGAGTCAGCTTTACCAGCAGTGCGTTGGGAGTATCAAATTCCTGAGCTAGGCGAGGGTGGTGCGTGTAGCTTGTTTGGCTACTTACAAGATGAACCATTCAAATTAAATGATTATGTTGCCGATAATGCTACCAATACTGAAAAACTGGCTAAGCTGCAGCAAATTATCGATTTTGTTGTTGCCCAAACTCAAGTTGATTGGTTTGGTATTTATCAAGCGACAGAGACTAATGAAGGTTCTCAGTTATTAAAGCTGGTTTATCATGGTGCACCGAGCCGTCCATTATTCCCGCTAACTGAAGCGTTTGCTAAAGGTAGTAACAATGTTCAAGTTGCGCTTTCTAAACAAGGGCGTGTGATCAATAACGTAGCCGATTACCTTGCACAAGGTGGTGAGTATTATACTTGCGACCCGAAGGTGAAAGCCGAGACTTGTTTACCATTATTATCAGACAAAAATGAATGCTTAGGTATTATAGATGCAGAAGCATTTAATAATGATTTCTTTGATCAGCAAACCCTTGCATTACTTGTGGCTTGTTGTATTAAAATTCCTCAACTCTTGGTCTAATTTAACTAGTAATCAGGCTGGGTTTTTATGTTAAGCTAGTGGCAACGCTAACCCCTATAAAAAGAGATAGTCAATGTTCTCAGAATTAAAACCATTACCAACAGATCCTATTCTTGGCCTAATGGCGGCCTTTAAACAAGATACAAACCCAAAGAAAATTGATTTGGGCGTAGGTGTTTATAAGGATGAGCAAGGCAATACGCCTGTATTAAAAGCGGTTAAAAAAGCGGAAGCGTTTCGTTTAGAAAACGAAACCAGTAAATCGTACATTGGCTTGGCAGGTAACCTAGATTACTGTCAAAAAATGGAAAACTTATTACTGGGAGAGCATCCAGCACTTTTAGCTAACCGTGTTCGCACTGCACAAGCACCAGGTGGTACAGGTGCATTACGTGTTGCAGCTGAATTCATCAAGCGTTGCAATAAAGATGCGACAGTATGGGTAACTACGCCAACGTGGGCAAACCACATCAGCTTATTTGAAGCGGCGGGCTTAACAGTAAAAGAATACCCTTACTATGATTACGAAAATAAAGACCTTTTATTTGATGACATGATCAATACCCTTAAGCAAGTGCCTAAAGGTGATGTTGTGTTATTCCACGCATGTTGTCACAACCCAAGCGGTATGGATTTAAATGCTGAGCAATGGAGCACAGTTGCTGATCTTGCTGTTGAAGTTGGTTTTACGCCACTGGTTGATATTGCTTACCAAGGTTTTGGTTCAAGCCTTGAAGAAGACGCAGCGGGTCTTCGTAAATTAGCAGCAGCGGTAGATGAGCTAATTATCTGTTCTTCTTGTTCGAAAAACTTCGGTCTATACCGCGAGCGTATCGGTGCATGTTCAATCATCGCTAAAGATGCTGCGACTGCTGATATCTCAAACTCTGTATTATTAAGCGTTGTACGTAGCATCTATTCAATGCCTCCTGCACATGGTGCTGATATTGTTAGCACGATTTTAGGTAGCACTGAGCTGACGCAAATGTGGCATGACGAGCTTGATGAAATGCGTGATCGTATTAATGGTTTGCGTACTTTAATCAAAGAAAGCTTAGCAGCGAAAGGTATTGAGCAAGACTTCTCATTTATTGACCGTCAAAATGGTATGTTCTCATTCCTAGGTATTAATAAAGAGCAAATCGAGCGCTTACAAAAAGAGTACTCAATCTACATTGTTGGTTCTAGCCGTGTAAACGTTGCTGGTATCAGTGATGCAAACATTGATTACTTTGCAAATGCAGTAGCAGACGTTTGTAAGTAACCTGCTTTATAGCGATAAAAAAACCGCAGTGTGACTGCGGTTTTTTTATGCCTGTAATATGTGTTACTACGAGTAGGTATTAATGCAGCCAGCGAATGGCGTCATTGATCATACTGTTGTAGCTATCAAGTGGAGCGCCAATACTCGCTATTAAGATAGTATCCGCTCGCTCACCACGGTTGATGTGGCCAGCGAAACGCTCATCATTGAAATCGTCAGAGCCAGTGCCAAATGGTTGCTCGTCAGAAGGCACAATGAAAACCGTCATTGGGCCAAAATCAGACTCAAACACCAAGTGCAGGCCTTTTTTGCCTTGAAAGTCACAAAACATTAAATAGGTTACTTTACCTGGTAGCTCATCTAAATGTCCGCCAATGGTGGCAAACTTTTCGTTCACATAGGCAAGGTCTATGGCTTCATGTTTATCTAGCGAGCCTATCTCATGGTATAGGTGCGCAAAGGCATGCTCACCCACGCTGTATAACGTATGTTGTTTGTTAGTGACAAAGAACACACTAATTGCTACTAAAAACGACGCTGCAGCGGCTAAATACAAGCGGTTAAAGGCAAAGCGCGACTTAGCCTCAATAATGGTGTCTAGTGGCTGCTCTGATGGCGCTTCTTCTGCGGCATAGGTATTATCAATAATTCGCTTTGCTAAATTTTCAGGCACGGGGATGTTAAGCGCATTACTTAGTTCATCGTCTAAAGCACGAACATCATCAATAAACGCCTGTTTATCTGTGTCCTGCTCGGCAAACGCTTCAAGTTCCTTATCAATAGTGCTTGGCTCGGCGAGGATGCGGCGGCGAAACTCGAGTTCATCCATTAATTTGATGCTCCTCTAAGTTGATCATCATCACTGCTTAAAGCCTCTTTAAGCTGGTTTCTGGCACGGAAAAGTCGTGTCATGACAGTATTTTTATTTAAATCGAGGATCTGGGCGATTTCATCGCCAGAGCAACCCATTACTACTTGTAAAAGCAGTGGCTCTCGATACTCTTGTGATAACTTTCCTATTTGTCGTTGAATCACTGTTTGTTCCATTTCAGCATCAAGGGTTGTACTTTGTTCATCTACAAGGGTGTCGTTTTCAACATCGGCGTAATCAAATTGTTTACGTTCAAAGCGGCGTGCGTTCTCGCGGCGCAAAATAGTTAACAGCCAAGGTTTGACTGCTTGTTGATCTTGCAGTGAATCCAAGGCACGCCAAGCCCTCAGGAAGGTTTCCTGCACTAAGTCTTCAGCAATGTTCTGATCACGACACAACCAATACGCAAAGCGAAAAAGCTCACTGTGGTAGACATGAACCAGCGCTTCATATCGCTTTTGTTTTTCTGTCATAGTAACTAAGACCTGCCTATCAGAAAAAAACTTTCTGAGATTATTATTTTTTTCTTAAAAAAACGGCTAATTCAAGATTAGCCGTTTATATTCAACCTATTAGGTTAATAGTTAATCGTAAAGATTTTTTAATTCAGTATCAATACTTGTCGATTTAGTGTGCTTTGTTGCTTGGCTTAGCAAGCTGACGATTAAACTTAAATCAACCTGTTCATCTGCTGAACTATAAAGTTTAGTGCGTAATTTAGCAATTTCATCATTAAGTTGTATGTTTTTTAGTGATGCTAGTAAACATTCGATGGCCGCAGCATCTTTACCAGTCTGCTGTTTTGCATAAAGGTTCAATGCGTTATAAAACCCTGAGCTATTGTTTTGCTTTGCAAATTGCTTAAGCTCATTTAACGATACTGATGAACCACTGGTAGGTAATGGCTCAGCTGCCGACTGTTGAGGGCGCTTTTTAATGTAAAGCACTAAGGTGATTAACCAAAGTCCATAGCCGACAATTGCCACGATAATAAGCCACACAGGGGTCGTAACTTGCGTAACGGTTTGTGCATTAGTTGGCGTATCACTCGGCTCATTAGAGCTTGTGGTTTGCGGCTCTGCGATAGCAGGGGCTGTTGGTGTGAGTGGATTTGTACTTGGTACAACGGTTAGTGTGCGTGCAGGTATGGTTGCGTAGCTAATACGATTGATTTTAGTATTAAACCAAGGCAGCTTTATTTCAGGCAATGTGTAAGTGCCCGGTGTTTGCGGTAATAAAGCATAAGAAGCCGTTTGCTGTGAGATAACACGGCCATCACGTACCAGATGATTACTCTCTTTTTCATCAGGGTAACTTCTAAAACCTTGCACCTGCGGCATATCGATATCAGGAAGTTGCTCTTTAGTAACCCCTAATGCAGTTAAGGTGATAGTTCGAGTGATTGGCGTGCCAACTTCAACGGTGTCATCTTTTGGCTGCCATTGCTCATCAAGGTTAACCAGTTCACTTGGTAGCCATGCACCTGTATAGTTATCTGGAATTGGCTTGATTTCAACATCAACATCTTCGCCCATCGCTGACACAGCCATTTGGCGATAGTTTTGACGAATACGGCCGTTGAACACAGGTGCTGTAATAGTATTTACGCCACTTTTTTGTGGCTGCACTAAGTACTCACGGGTGATCACTAAATAGCGTTTGCCATCAATTAACTCATAGTCTTCAGATTGCTTGTTAATTGGGGTTAGCTCAGCGTTTTCCATTTCTGGCGTAGTTAAGTTGCCATCAAGCAATTCTTTGTTGTTGTCTAAATACAATTTAACCGTATAAACACCGGCTTCTTGCACGTATAAGCTACTTGGCTTGATGCTTGTTTTAATGAAGGCTTCTTTATTTTGCTCTGAGGTTTGACTGCGTTTAGCTACCGTTAGCTCAATCGGTTTTGAACTGACACCAGCTACAGTAAATGCAGGGATGGTATAAGTGCCTTCTTTGCGGGTCATCAGCTTTACAGACCAGTTAGTTTGCTTACTGATTTCACCATTAATAATATTAGTGCGCGAGCTGACACTGGTTGGCCCTACAACAAAGTCTTTTAATAGCACAGAAGTGTCTGGTTGTTCGCTGTTAATAGAGTCGTCTGCTGAGATGGTTAAAACAAAAAACTCACCGGCAAGGACAGGGTTTTTATCAACACTTGCCTGTAGCTGGGTGGCAGCCCATAGCGGCGCTGCCGCGATTAGCAATAAACAACATAATAATCGCATTACCATGATTTTTCGGCTCCTCGTGGACGACGTTGGTAGTTTCGTTTTTGTGCTTCTAATTGCATTTTATTTCTTAATAAGATCGCAGGATCATCGGGAACTTTACGCAGCAGCTGGTTAAGTTGCTGGGCTTTTTCTTTCTCTTCATTGGTCAGTTCAGCAGCTTGTGCCTGCATAGCCTGTTGCTCTGCTTGCTGTTTAGCTTGTTCGTCGCTTTGCGATGGCTGTGGCTGGGCCTCTTGTTGCTCGGGAGCTTGCTCTGGCTGTTGTTCTCCAGATTGTGACGACGTGTCTGCTTGTGATTCCATTTCAGGTTTGTTTTGCTGGTCATTATTAGATTCGCTTTGCTCACCTTTTTGATCTGATTGCTCACCTTGCTCTGAAGGTTGTTGGCCATCTTGCTGCTCACTCTGCTCTGAGTTTTCACCTTGCTGTGAATTTTCACCCTGTTGCTTTTGCTGGTTATCTTGCTGGCCATCAGAGTTTTGTTGATCATTGTTTTGCTGTTGATCTTGTTGCTGCTGTTGTTGCTCTTGCTGCTGCAATAACTGTTCTACGAGGGCTTGGTTTTCTTTTGCCTCAGTGAAGTCATTTTTAAGCTGTTGGGCTTGCTTATAAGCTTCTATGGCTTGTTCTAGCTCACCGGCCTTAGCAAGGGCATTACCGTAGTTGTACAAACCCGTTGCAGATTTATCTTCACTAAACGCATCCATGGCCGCTTGGTAATTACCTTGCTGATAAAGAGCTGCGCCTTTTAATTGCGTGTTTTGTGCTTGGGCGGCTTGTTCAAATTGATCTTGCTGATAGGCATCAAGTGCCCGTTGGTCTTGGTTCTTAAACACCTCAGGTAATTCAGCGGCGTAAACCTGTTGCTGAGGTAATAGCATAACAAACAAAAAGCCAACCACTAGGCTACTACGGCGAATTAAAAAGAGTGCTAACGGCAATAAAATAATCAGGCCGTAAATACCTGCATCAACTCGCCATAACGCTTGGCTTTGCTTCTCATCTTTGAGTACTTCAGCATTGGCAGTGGGGGCAAATGTTTGAATATCTTTATTACTGGTTTGATACAGTGCAAATTTGCCACCGCTATTACGTGCAAGCGAGCTTAAACGGCTGACATTAAGCGTTGGAATCACAATCTGCCCTTGTATGTCTTTTAAAAAGCCTCCTTCAGGTAGCTTAATCGGCGCACCTTGCTCTGTGCCAACGCCGTAGACATTTAAACGATAATTAGACTGAGCGGTAAAGCGGCTAATATCTTCTTGATCTAGGCTATCAACTCCATCGGTGACTAAAATAATATCACCATCTAAATAGCCAGCTTGTTTAAGTAAATCGTCGGCTTTTTCTAGGCCTTCAATAACATTCGAACCTTTGCTCGGCATGATATCAGGGCTTAGGCTTGGGATAAGGTTAGCCAAAGTGCTAGCGTCATTGGTTAGTGGCGAAATAGTAAATGCAGAGCCTGCATAAGCCACTAATGCCGTATCACCTTCTTTGAAAAGCTCAATCATATCAAGAGCTTTAAATCGAGCCTGCACTAATCGATTTGGTGCTATGTCGGTACTGAACATGGAGTACGACATGTCCATCACAATAACTCGCGCGTTCTTTGCTTGAAACACCGGGACTTGTTTCTTTTCAAAGCTTGGGCCTGCTGCAAAAACGATGGCTAATAGAGTAAATACAGCAACTAGCCAAAGCGGTTGGCTTTGTTTTTTATGATTGCCGTTCATTACAAACTGCGCCAAATGGGGGGCAATTAAATCAGCTGGGGCGCTTTTTTTGTTGCGTACCAACAGCACACTAAAAATAATCAGCGCGGGGATTAATAACCAAAGTAGGGCAGGGCGAATAAATTCAAAATCCATACTAGCTCTCCTGCTTAAATTGGCGAATAAAACTGACAAGCATTGCTAAGCTTATTAAGCCTAGCGCCACAAGCAGTGGAATATAAAACAATGAAATTTGTGGGCGGAACGTTTGTTCATCGCTACTAATTGGCTCAAGCTTATCGAGCTCTTGGTAAATTTGCTGTAAACCAGCCACATCTTTTGCTCTAAAGTATAAGCCGCCGGTTTGCTCGGCAATACGCTTGAGTAGGCTTTCATCTAAGTTACCGCCACTCATACCACCCATATTAAATAGGCTGAAACCACGAGGGTTATCAGAGCCAACACCTATGGTATATACTTTAATGCCTTCTTCGCGGGCTAACAACAGGGCATCTTCTGGGTCAAGGTTACCCGCGGTATTTTGACCATCGGTTAATAGTACTACGATACGGTTACTTTCATCCTTATTAGCGAAACGCTTCACCGATAAACCTAATGCATCACCAATGGCTGTTGCTCTACCTACTAGACCAATTTGTGCTTCACTGAGCATTTGGCTTACGGTTTTAACATCACGAGTAAGAGGCGTTTGTAAAAATGCGGTATCACCAAATAAGATAAGACCTAGGCGGTCACCTTGACGCTGTTCAATAAAGTCACTGAGTACAGCTTTTACCATGGTAAGCCTATCAACATATTGATTCTGGTAGGCCATATCTTGCTCTGTCATAGAGCCAGATAAATCCACCGCCAGCATAATATCGCGGCCTTCATTAGGCAGCGTGATAGGTTCATCAAGCCAAGTTGGGTTTGCAATAGCGACAACTAAAGAGACCCAAACAGCCCATTCGAGCAATGAAACTTTGCGACTATGTTGCTGTACTGCCTGATTATTTAAGCCAAGCTTAGCAAAGCCCGGAATACGTAAACGTAACTGCCCTTGCTGCTTTAACGGCATAAAGCGGCTTAATATCCAAGGCAGAGGTAAAAGCACAAAACACCATGGCCAACTAAACTCAAACATTAATTGGCTCCTTGAGTTTAAAGTTGCTAATGGCACTGCGTAATTTAGCCCCGAGCTCAGCATTATTACTTTGTTGTTGATAAAGCGGCATCAATTCGTCGTAACTAAAGTTATCGCCACTTAGTTTCGATAAACTTTCAGACCACTTTGCCAAGGGCTGAGAAGCAAGCTGATTGCTGTAATAATGGCGAGTTAAGCGTTTTAAAATAATGTGTAGCTCTTGCGCGTCATCATCACTAAGGGTTTTACTTAACTTAATGGCTTGCTTTTTGGCTTTTTTAAATTGCTGGTTTTTATATAAAAGCACTAAGCTGATAATTAATAACGAACCAACTAAGGCAATGATCAGCCACCAAATTGGAGCAAGTGGCCACCATGCAACCTCGGTCGGTGCAATGACATCATGTAAGCCATCTAGCGGATTTTTTTGCATTGTTACTTTCTCACTAATTGCAGCTCAAGAGGAGTGGCTGCACTGAATGAAATTAAACTAAGCCCAGATTTTTGTAAGCGTTTTAATCTGTTAGAAAACGACTCTTCGGCAGACTTAGCAAAGCGCTCGCGAAATTGCTTATCCATTAGTGGTAAAGCAAGTTCTTGGCCATTTGCCGACACAGTCACCGTTTGTTTGAAAGCTGGTAGCTGGTGCTCGAACGGATCACTAATATGGCAGCCAATCAATTCACAGTGCCTGCTCAGCATTTCAAGTTGTTTGAAGCTGGCTTCATCAAGGGCACTAAAATCAGAAACGATATAAACCAAGCTTCCTGGTTTTGCTAAATGATTAAGGCGTTTAAGGTTTTCGCTAAATAAGCTGGTGGCTGTTTTATCGATATTAGTCAGAGCCTGGCTGTGAATATCACATAAGTTGTGACAAAGCTTTAACACTGCTTTTTCTCGAGAGGTCGGTTTTAATTCGTGATGACCTTGCTGATTAAACACCAAGCCACCAATGCGATCACCTCGTTGACACGCCGACCAAGCAACCAATGCGCTAATGTGCGCTGCTTGCACTGACTTCAACAGTAACTTTGAGCCAAACAGCATCGAGTTAGAAAAGTCGGTAAATACAAAAACAGGGCGTTCTTTTTCTTCTTGAAACAGCTTAGTGTGGGTTTCGCCAGTCCGTGCAGTAACACGCCAGTCGATAGAGCGTATGTCATCACCGGCTTGATAATGACGCACCTCGGCAAACTCCATACCACGCCCTTTATGAGGTGCAAGGTATTGCCCAGCTAAGCTGTTTTTGATTTTTACTTTGGGCGCAAGTTCTAGCAAGCGAGCTTTGGCTTTGTAATACATCAACTCTTTGAGTGATAAATTGACGCCTTGACTATGACTCGCTGCTAACCACGCCGCTGTATCAAATTGGCTCGACATAGCTTATGGCACTGCCACCAATTCTAAAATACGGCTGATCACATCGTCTTTACTGATGCCATCGGCCTGTGCTTCGTAACTTAAGATAATACGGTGACGCAATACATTATGCAGCACTGCTTGAATATCATCTGGGGCAACAAAGTCACGGCCTTCAAGCCAAGCATGCGCGCGGGCACACTTATCAAGGGCAATGGTTGCACGTGGGCTTGCGCCATATTCAATCCAGCGACCAAGTTGCTCATCAAGCTCAGCTGCTTCACGAGTGGCAACAATTAACTGTACTAGGTATTTCTCAAGCGGCTCAGCTAAATACAAACCTAATATCGCTTTACGGGCAGCAAATAGCTCACTTTGACTAATTTGTTGTGTCGTTGCCTGCATATCAGAAATAGCCTCGCCACGGGTTAGGCGTAGGATATCTAATTCGTGTTCAGCACCCGGATAATCAATGCTCAAATGCAATAAGAAGCGGTCAAGCTGAGCTTCAGGTAGTGGGTATGTGCCTTCTTGTTCTAGCGGGTTTTGGGTTGCCATAACCATAAATAGATCAGACAGTGGATAGGTGTTTTTACCAACCGTTACTTGGCGTTCAGCCATGGCTTCTAGTAGGGCTGATTGCACTTTAGCAGGAGCACGGTTAATTTCATCAGCCAAAATTAGGTTATGGAATAACGGGCCCTTTTCAAATACGAACTCACTGGTTTGCTGGCGATAAATATCGGTACCAGTTACATCTGCAGGTAATAAGTCTGGGGTAAATTGCACACGTTGGAAACTGCCTTCAACGCCTTTCGCTAAGGCATTGACTGCACGCGTTTTCGCAAGACCCGGAGGGCCTTCAACTAATAAGTGGCCATCTGCCAAAATTGCGATTAACAGTGCTTGAGTTAATTGTGGTTGGCCGATAATTTGCGTGTCTAGGTATGATTTTAATTGTGAAAATGCGTTAACTGCCATAATAAAGAGACTGTCCTAAAAGCGTGAGTCAAAAATTGTTTTTGTTATGCGCCAATGAGTTATATTCAGTACCGATAAATTCTCTGCGCGGTACCGTGGTGGGGCGCTATTAACAAGTTATAAGGATTCAAAAGTTATAACACAAGTGTTAGACACAAAATCCTCAAATAGTTCGTTATTTTTTAAGGATTTTTAGCCTACCATATAAATACGGTGTTTTTTTGTAAATAGGCCGAAAAAAGCCTATGGTTGAAAACTTACTATTGGCATTCGTACACGGGTTGTTTTAGAATCAGGAAAAACAAACAGGTCAGACCTGTCAGCGGGAGAGCATAAATGTCTGAGCAAAATATACTTAAAACAGCAAAAGGCGATCGTATCGCTATCGTTAGCGGCCTGCGAACGCCATTCGCAAAGCAAGCCACAGCATTCCATCATGTACCAGCCCTTGATATGGGTAAGTTAGTTGTCAACGAAATGCTTGAACGACTTAACTTTGATAAATCTGAAATTGACCAACTTGTATTTGGACAAGTAGTGCAAATGCCAGAAGCGCCAAACATTGCCCGTGAAATCGTATTAGGTACGGGTATGCCTGTTTCTGTTGATGCTTATTCTGTTTCGCGTGCGTGTGCGACAAGTTTCCAAGCCATTGCTAACGTAGCCGAGTCAATTATGGCAGGCTCAGTGCAAGTAGGTATCGCTGGTGGTGCTGACTCATCGTCTGTATTACCTATTGGTGTTAGTAAAAAATTAGCGGGCAGCCTTGTTGATTTAAACAAAGCACGTACGCTTGGTCAGCGATTAAAGATTTTCTCTAAACTACGTCTAAAAGATTTACTTCCTGTACCGCCTGCGGTCGCTGAGTACTCTACTGGCTTATCTATGGGTCAAACGGCTGAGCAAATGGCGAAAACACATAGCATCAGCCGTGAAGATCAAGATGCCTTAGCACATCGTTCACACACCCTTGCAAGTCAGGCGTGGGCTGATGGTAAACTGAAAGACGAAGTAATGACTGCCCATGTTGCACCTTATAAGAGCTTTATTGAGCAAGATAATAACATTCGTCATAACTCAACGGTTGAAGGCTACGCGAAATTAAAACCAGTATTTGACCGTCAGCACGGCTCAGTGACTGCAGCTAACGCAACGCCATTAACTGATGGTGCCGCTGCGGTATTAATGATGAGTGAGAGTAAAGCCAAAGCATTGGGTTACGACATTCTAGGTTATGTACGCAGTTTTGCTTTCTCAGCAATTGGTGTACATGAAGATATGCTAATGGGTCCGGCGCACTCAACGCCAATTGCCCTAGATAGAGCAGGTATCACATTAGCTGATTTAGATTTAATCGAAATGCATGAAGCATTTGCAGCGCAAACACTGGCTAATATGAAGATGTTTGCGTCAGATAAATTTGCACAAGAAAAGCTAGGTCGCAGCAAAGCGATCGGCGAAATTAACATGGACAAGTTCAATGTATTAGGTGGCTCACTTGCATACGGTCACCCATTTGCGGCAACAGGTGCGCGCCTGATCACGCAAAGCTTACATGAACTTAATCGTCGCGGTGGCGGCTTAGCGCTTACGACTGCGTGTGCAGCGGGTGGCTTAGGCGCAGCCTTTGTATTGGAGAGTGCGTAATGACAGATTCAGTATTTAGTTTATCAGTGGCAGATGACGGCGTAGCCGTTGTAACCATTGATGTGCCGGGTGAGAAAATGAACACCCTGCGCAGCAGTTTTGCAGAAGATTTAAAAACCTTACTTAAAGACGCACAAGCGCAAGCAGTAAAAGGCATGGTATTTATCAGTGGTAAAAGCGATAACTTTATCGCCGGTGCTGATATTAAAATGCTTGATAGTGCCAATAGCCGTGAAGATGCATTAGCGTTAAGCGAAATGTGTCAGCAAGCATTTTTCGATATGAAAAAGCTGCCTTTCCCAACAGTGAGTGCTATTCATGGTGCTGCATTGGGTGGCGGTTTAGAGTTTGCTTTAGCTTGTGATTATCGCGTGTGTTCAGACAGCGATATCACTAAGCTTGGTTTGCCAGAAGTACAGTTAGGCTTATTACCTGGTGGTGGCGGTACTCAACGTTTACCTAAATTAGTTGGCTTGCAAAAAGCACTTGAGTGGATGCTTACCGGTAAGCAAGTGCGTGCTAAGCAAGCGAAGAAAACAGGCTTAGTAAATGACTGTGTACCACACAGTGTATTACTTGACGTTGCTAAAGAGTTTGCTCTGAAAGGTAAGGCGAAGGCTACTAAACCTAAGCTAGACCGTTTAAGTCAATTACTTGAGTCAAACCCATTTGGTCGCAATATTATTTTTAAAAAAGCACAAGAAAACGTGCTGAAGAAAACAGGCGGTCACTACCCGGCACCTTTAGCCATTATTAAAGCCGTTCGTGCAAGTGTTGAACTTGATCAGTTAAAAGCATACAAAACTGAAGCTGAAGGCTTTGCCACGCTGGTAATGAGTGATGAGTCAAAAGCATTACGCGGTATTTTCTTTGCAACCACTGAAATGAAAAAAGAGTGGCGTAATGATGATGCGCCAGCAATCGCTAAAGCGGCCGTATTAGGCGGCGGCCTCATGGGCGCGGGTATTGCCCATGTTAGTGCTGTAAAAGCGGGTGTTCCAGTGCGCATTAAAGATGTGGCTGAAAAGGGCATCAGCAATGCAATGAACTACAGCTATAAGATTTTAGATAAAAAGCAAAAGCGTCGTATTTTATCTAAAGCTGATCTACAACAAACCATGAACCGCATTACCGGTACCACCGATTACAGCGGCTTTAAACACATTGATATCGTTATCGAAGCCGTGTTTGAAGATCTTGCTTTAAAGCAAGGTATGGTGGCTGATGTAGAACGTGAGTGCCAAGGCAACACGATTTTTGCAAGTAATACCTCATCATTACCAATTTCACAAATTGCTGCTGATGCAGCACGCCCAGAAAATGTAATTGGTCTTCATTACTTCTCACCTGTTGAGAAAATGCCACTTGTTGAGATCATTCCACATGAAGGTACGTCTGAAGAGACTATCGCACGCGTTGTTAACTTTGCCCGTAAGCAAGGTAAAACACCAATTGTGGTTAAAGATATGGCTGGCTTCTATGTAAACCGTATCTTAGCGCCTTATGTAAATGAAGCGGCTAATTTACTGCTAGCAGGTGAGCCGATTGAAAAGATTGATCAAGCATTGGTTGAGTTTGGTTTCCCGGTAGGGCCTTTAGCGCTTCTTGATGAAGTAGGGATTGATATCGGTTCTAAAATTGCGCCAATCCTTGAAAAAGAATTGGGCGATCGCTTTAAAGCACCTGACGCCTTTAATCGCTTAATCGATTCTAAGCGTTTAGGTCGTAAGACTGGCCGTGGTTTTTATCTTTACGACAAGAAAGATAAAAAAGTGGATGAGTCAGTATACGAGCTACTTGGTGTTACGCCATCACCTCGTTTAAACAAGAGCGAAATTGCTAAACGTTGTGTTGCGCAAATGCTAAACGAAGCGGTGCGCTGTTTAGATGATGGCATTATTGCAAGCCCGCGTGATGGTGATATTGGTGCTATTTTTGGTATTGGTTTCCCACCATTCTTAGGCGGTCCATTTAGCTATATGGATAAACTGGGTGCAGCACAAGTGAGCTCTGAAATGGCGACTTTTGCTAACTACAACCCAATTTTCACACCTTGCGATACGTTAAAAGCAATGGCTGAAAAAGGTGGTCGTTTTTACCAAGCAGAAAGCGAAGAGCCGGCAGTAGTTGAAGCTACGCCTGTCGATCCGGTTGAAGTAACCAAAGAAGTGGTTGAAGACGAGCAAGCGTCAGAAGATGCCGATACAGAAACGACTAAAAGCTAATTCTTTAAATTAGTTAATTTTAAAAGCCCTGCTCATTGAGCGGGGCTTTTTTCTTCTATATTGGCCATAAGTGGTATTTAACTCACGAAATCTGTTTGTTATAACTAGGTTTATTTACAAAGCGATTAATCACCATGACTCTCACCACTGCGCGATTAACATTACGGCTGTTAAATGCCGATGATTGGCCATTGTTTTATACTTTGCATAATGATGCTGAAGTTATAGCTAAATGCTTCGATAAGCCCTCAGAGGCGCAGTTGCGAGCTAAGTTTAATGAACGTTTAAAGCCTTGGCAGCCAAATTCGAATTCACCACTTTGTTTAGTTATTGTTGAAACCATTACAGGTAAAGAGGTGGGGGTAACTGGGTTTACTTCATCAACAGTGCCAGATAGTCAAGAAGTCGGTTATTTGTTGCTGCCTAATTTTTATGGTCGTGGCTATGCCACAGAGTCTTTGCAAGCAGTGCTTGATTACGCCAAATCAGAACATGCTGTACGTGAATTTAAAGCGGTTGTTACCGAGGGTAATATCGGTTCAGAAAAAGTACTTGAGAAATGTGGTTTTCAGTTAGTCGATAAGCAGCTAGATGCGTATGCTATTGGCGGTGTTTTGTATACCGATCATCATTTTCATTTAAGTTGCACTGATCACCGAGCGTGATCAGTGCGCAATTTTACAGATGAAGCTCAATCGCTTTTCTGTCTTTTTCTGGCATATTCGCAACCACTAAATCAAACGAATTATCAATCATTCGTTCAATCTCTCCTTGTGGTACGGTGCCGTCTAAAATAACCGTATTCCATAAACGTTTGTTCATGTGATAACCCGGGATCACCGACGGGAAAATATCACGCAGTGCTTGGGCTTCATCTGGATCGCATTTCAGATTTAGCCACCATACAAGGTTTCCTTCATCGTCTGTTTGGCCTTCTTTGCCCTCGGCAAGGGTGGCAAACATTTTATGATTCACCTTGTAAACGTCGACATCTTGGCCAAATGGTTGGGTGATCATCACCAATGGCTTTTTCATTAAATACTCGTGTACTGTGTGTTGATTCATGATCCAATCCTTGAAGTCATTTTTCGTAGTTATAAAGATAGCAGCTTTTTCGTAGTTTTGAGACAACTATTGTCATAATTTGCTGAAAAATCGAATAAATAACGGCTGCGAGTCAAAACTGTAAATTTTTATTGAACAAAAGTCATTACGTGGTAAATTTCTGTCATCAAAAAACGATAGGAATACACCCATGCCTAAGGCAAGTGAAGTTAAAAAAGGCGCCGCTATCGAGCATAACGGCCGTGTTTTAGTAGTTAAAGATATTCAACGTTCTGTACCACAAGGCCGTGCTGGTGGCAGTTTATACCGCATGCGTTTATACGATGTGGTAACAGGCGGTAAAGTTGATGAAACATTTAAAGACAGCGACATGCTAAAGCTTGCTGATCTCATTCGTCGTGAAGCTATGTTCTCTTACATTGACGGTGAAGAGTATGTTTTCATGGATAACGAAGACTACACGCCATATAACCTAAATAAAGAAGCGATCAGCGAAGAGATTTTATTCGTTAATGAAGAAACTCAAGGTCTTCACGTTATTGTGATTGATGGCTCGCCAGTTGGCTTAGATTTACCATCGAGTGTTGAGCTTGTAGTTGAAGAAACTGACCCTTCAATCAAGGGCGCTTCAGCAAGTGCACGTTCAAAGCCTGCGCGTTTAACAACGGGTTTAACGATTCAAGTTCCTGAGCATATTTCAACAGGCGACCGTATTCGTATTAATACCGTTGAGCATAAATTTATGGGTCGCGCAGAAAAATAACTCTGTACCCTTTTAGAAACCGGCTTATAGCCGGTTTTTTTGTTTTATTTGTAACGCGCTCATAACAATATTCATTGAAAAAGGAACGAAAAACGCGCATTATTATTGGCTTACGAAAACAATAATAAATACCAGTAGTAGATTAATGTTGAACCACGGATTGGAAAACAGAGAATACATCAAACTCCCCGAAGGCGTTGATATCGCCATTACTCCCGCTGGCGTTGCTGCCCGAAGCTATGCCTACATTATCGATTTTATTATCCGTAGTTTGGTTTTACTTGCTGTAGGTACTGTATTTGCCTTTTTTGGCGATGCTGGGCAGGGACTTATATTAATTGCTTACTTTTTAGTTTCATGGGGTTATAACATCCTGTTTGAAATGGAAAGTGGCCAAACGCCGGGTAAAAAACGCCTTAAAATCCGTGTTGTGCAAGACAATGGTTTACCGGCAAGCTTTTCGCAAATTATAGTGCGTAACTTACTACGCCCAGCCGATATGCTACCTATAGGCTATTTCTTAGGCCTTGTGGTTATGTTGTTTAACAACCGTTTTAAACGCATTGGTGATTGGGCTGCAGGCACCATGGTCATTTACGACGATGAGTTAGCTACGCGCCCTGAATTATCTCAAGGTGAAGTGCATATTCCTACCATTAGCTTAACCACCGAAGAGCAATTAGCTGTGCTTGCTTTTGCAGAGCGTCATGATGAATTATCTGATGCAAGGCGCCGTGAGTTGGCAGCTATCTTAGCTGCACCGTTTTCTGCCGCAGAGCATGAGATTGAGGCGCAGCTCGTTAGCTATGCACGCCACTTTGCTGGTCAAGTTCAACACGATAGCGATTACCCGCAGCAGGAGGGTAAGCAATGAAGCAAACTCAATTTGTAAAATCAAATAGTGTCAGTTGGGATGAGTTTGAAGCGCTTTGTGAACAAAATAGTGCAGAGTCTTTACCTGTTAATTTCCCTAATTTGTATCGCAAAGTCTGTAATGATTTAGCCATTGCGCAAAGTCGTCAATACAGCCCGGTGTTGATTGAGCAAATAAACAGGTTGGTGCAGTTAGGGCAGAAGCGCCTTTATTTATCTCGAAGCAATCAATTTTCTGAAATATGGCATGTGGCCCGCACTGCATTTCCGCGTGCACTGTATGAAAATCGTTTAATGCTTGGTATTAACTTATTGGCATTTTGGGCATTGGCCTTAATTGCTTTTATTTGGGTGACAATTGACCCTGATGCTGCGTATACATTTTTAGGGCAAGGCACTGTCCTTAATATCGAACAAATGTATAACCCTAGTGGTAGCGTTCAATCGGCTGAGCGCGGCGCATCGCAAGATCTGATGATGTTCGGGGTCTATATCTACAATAACATTGGAATTGCATTTCAGATGTTTGCAGGTGGCGTATTGTTCTGTGTTGGCGCTGCTTTTTTCTTATTGTTCAATAGTTTTTATTTTGGTGCTGTTGCAGCTCACATTGTGAATGTTGGATTTGAAGGGCCATTTTTCTCGTTTGTAATAACCCATGGTTCGTTTGAGTTAACCGCTATCATTATTGCCTCAGCGGCCGGGTGTCAAATAGGTTACGGCTTGTTAAACCCTGGACAGTATACCCGCGCATATGCGATGAAACAGGCTGCACAAAAAGCGCTTCCACTGATTGTTGGCGCATTTTTGATGTTAGTCATTGCCGCTTTTATCGAAGCATTTTGGTCACCCCGTGATATTGCTAACGAAGTTAAATATTTAGTTGGCAGCGGTTGCTGGGCTTATGTCATTTTTCGCCTATACAGAGGAATGCGCTATGGAGCTTAATCGTCTTAGCTTCAACCCTCGCAAACGCAGTGCTTACGAAACCTTTGATTTAACAGTGTTGCTAGTTAAGCAGCATGCTGTGGCATTGGTCTCTTTGTATTTAATGTTGGCAGTACCCGTATTTTTGATTGTCGGCTTTTTATTAAGCTGGGGCATAGGTGGCTTTGTTGTTTGGTGGCTTAAACCTGTATTTGAGCGACCTTTACTCGATTACATGTCAAAAGCGGTTTTCAATCAGCCAGTCAACATAATGAGTAGCTTAAAGTCACTCAAGCAGTTAAAAATCGCTGATATGTTGGCGCATTTAACCGTTTTTAGGCTCAGCCCAAACAGAGCATTTTTAGCTCCAGTTGAACAGCTTGAACGACTATCAGGTGAGCGCAAAACTAAGCGTAAGCAGGTGTTGTTTGCTTCAACTAAGCCTAAGCAGACATTGTGGATGCTGTTCTGTGTACATTTTGAGTTTATCTTATTGATGGGAATATCGGCACTGACAATTGCACTTGTGCCCCATTCATTCTCTGCACAAGAAGCCATGTACCAAATACTCGAAGCGCCAATCTGGGTTGAGATAGCGTTTAACTTTATTTATATCATCAGTATCTCGTTAGTCGCACCGTTATTTGTTACCGGTGGATTTCTTGCTTATTTACACCGTCGAGTTGAACTAGAAGGCTGGGATATAGAGCTGGCATTTAAAAATATTCGCACCCGTCTTGCAGGCGTAGTCAGTGCTGTAGCACTACTTATACTTACAACGTTTACGCTGCAACCATCAACAAGCTATGCAGAGCAAATCGATAAGCAAGCGGTAAAAGAGCAAGTTACTGCTCTTTATAATGAGCCTAATGTCATTGAAACTGAGACCACATGGGTGCCAAATATCGAAGCAAAAGCGAGTTCATCAGATAGTGACTGGTCATGGCTTATCGATGTGTTTACTGCCATTGGCGAAGTGTTTGGCGTGTTAGTTTGGGTATTGGTCGGTTTATTAGTTATTTGGCTAGTTTATTACCTGATGCAAAAGCGTGGCTTTTTTGCCAACTTAAGCTTGCCTGAGCGCAGTAAAGTGAATGAAGAGCCTGTTATCCCAACCTTATTTGCAGAAATTAAAAATAAGGATTTACCTACAGATTTAATTGCCGCTGCAAAGCAATGTTTTGAGCAAGGTGAGCACCGCTTGGCGCTGGCGTATTTGCTTCATCATGCGCTGAGTTGGGCGCAGCAACAACATGAAGTGCGCTTGCACCGCTCTATGACTGAGCGCGAATGTAAACGTGCAATCGATGCTGGGGTGCCAAATCAAGGGCAAGCAATTTTTGCCCGCTTATTTTCTGCGTGGGTTACGGTTGCTTGGGGCCATAAAACCCCTGATATCGACTTTATTGAGCTGACAGAGCAAATTACGGCAATGACAACAGAGACTAAGGAGCAAGCCCATGAAGCTTAAGGTTGTGCTCATAGCGGTGCTAGTGGTGTTTAGCTTATTTGTTATTGCTGGTATTGCTTCTTTAGATTGGCAGAAAAAAGAAATAGAAATTGGCTTTCATAGTGATGTAGCAAGAGATAACTTTACGATGGCTAAGCGGCTACTTAAAGCCAATGGTATCGATTGGAATAAAAACAAACGCTTGGCAGAGCAAGCACAAAGTGATGAGTTAAACATAGACCCACAAAGTATCTTAATTTTGGATGAGGCGGTGCTTGCTGACTCTTACCAGTTAGATGTACAGCTTGCTGATTGGGTCGCTGATGGCGGACGTTTAATTTATGTATTAAACAGGCAACGTGATGAGCTGGCAATTGATAGCACCGTATTTTTTAGTCAGCTTGGCATCAATGTAGAAAGCCAAGAAAATGTGTTTGAATATGACTTTGCGATGCTCAAAGAAGGGAATAAAAATAGTACTTTATCAATTGATGAAAACACTCAGCTTGACCTTGAGCTAAGCCGTGCCTTTTTTATTGAAAACTGCCCCGGTGTGAGTACCAACAATGATAACGGCGATACCTTGATGTGTGACTTTGCATTTGGTCAAGGTAGGGTCATTGTGATGCCATCGCTGTTACCTTTTACCAATTACCGACTTCGCCATCTGGATCATGGCAGTTTATTACTTTGGTTAAGTAAAGGGGCTGAAAAAGTAACCTATGTACCTTACCTGACTTACCCAAATTGGTTTGCCAAATTATGGCACTGGAGCTGGCAATTTGTGGTGACGTTGCTGTTATTAATTGTGCTTGCAGTGTGGCATATCAGTAGTCGTATCGGCCGCTCTTATGCTCCTGACTTCGATATAAAAACCAGCTTTAATCAGCATATTCGAGCAGTAGCAAACTTTTATTCAGAGCATGGTCACGAAGCCGAGTTATTTACTGCACTCAAGAAAGATTTTTACGCCAAAGTAGAGTCGCGAGTGCCTAACTTTAAGATGCTTAGTGCTGAAAAGCAGGCGCAGATCATCGCTAATTTAACTTATTTTGAAAAACAACAGGTGGCTGAGTTGCTTGCTAGCAAGTTGCCTGAGTCCAAAGAACAACGAACAGAATATATAAAACGATTTAAACAATTAAGGAATGCCTTATGAGCACGGAATTAGACACTAATCGCATGAGCTTAGTTGAGGCAGCTGATGCAGTAAAACAAGTAAAGCATAACATTTCGCGTGTGTTAGTTGGTCAAGATGCCATTGTTGAAGATGTGCTTACGGTGCTCTTTGCGGGTGGTCATGTGTTACTTGAAGGGGTTCCTGGGCTTGGTAAAACGCTACTGGTTAGAGCCTTAGCAAAAAGCTTAAATGTAGACTTTTCGCGAGTGCAGTTTACACCGGATTTAATGCCTTCAGATGTTGTTGGTCATAGTTTGTATGATATGAAATCAGGTGAATTTAATATCAAAAAAGGCCCAGCATTTACTAATATTTTGCTGGCTGATGAAATCAACCGTGCACCAGCTAAAACGCAATCAGCCCTTCTTGAGGTGATGCAAGAGCAACAAATCACCATTGATGGCGAGTCATTATCTATTGATTCACCGTTTATGGTATTAGCCACTCAAAACCCATTAGATCAAGAAGGGACGTACCCACTTCCTGAGGCTGAATTAGACCGTTTTATGATGAAAGTTGAGCTTGGTTTTCCTTCTCATGAATCGGAAGTTGAGCTTTTAAAACTAAATACACAAATTGTCTCTAATGAAACCAAAGTAGAGCAGCTCCCTGCGGTATTGGATGCTAAGCGTATTGCGGAAATTAAACAGCTTTGTGCAGATATCTTAGTAGACGAGCAAATACTGAATTATGCCGTCGATATCGTGCGTAGTTCACGAACTTGGCAAGGCGTATTGCATGGCGCAGGGTTACGTGCCTCAATTAATATCATTAAAGCGGCAAAAGTAATGGCATTGATGAATGGCCGTGACTTTGTAACCCCTGATGATGTGAAGTCAGTGTCAGTGAATATTTTAAGACACCGATTAATTTTATCGGCTGATTTGGAGTTGGAAGGGGTGTCATTCGATGAAGTGATCAATGCCATTTTAGCCAGTGTTGAAGCGCCGCGCTCATGAAACGCATCAAGCATAGGCCTGCAAAACGCTTAGTACAATTAACAGCTTTGTTGCTGTTATTGTTGCTTGTCTGTGCCATTGCATCAGTTGACAGCTTAGTGCTAACGGCCTTGCTCTTAGTGCCTTTATTGGTCGCATTTATAGATTATATGGCAGCGAAGTCAGAGCCTTTACTTGAAGTAAGTGCACAAACGAATCTCAACATGGCTTTGTATCGCCGCCAAGCATTGCAGGTAGTGATTAAAAACAAAGCGAAGCATGCGATCATGCTAGATGTCAGTGTTCATTTAAGTAATGCTATTGAGCTGCAAAAGCCACAGCAAACGGTGTTTATTGATGCAATGCAACAAGTAAAGCAGAGCTTTACATTACGTGCTCACAAACGAGGCGATGCGCAGATCAGTGCCATTGAACTTAGGGTCGGGTCGCCATTTGGCCTTTGGCAAACAAACTGGTTAGCTGCGCAAGCGATTCAATTAAAAGTGTATCCAGATTTTAGCCGTGTTACTTCAAAGCAGCATTTAAGTGGCGTAGTGAATAAGCCTATTTCAGGTTTAAAACTCACTAAAAAGCGCGGTGATGGTATCGAGTTTCAGCAATTACGTGAATATCGCCAAGGTGATAGTGTTAGACAGATAGACTGGCAGGCGACCAGTAAGCGTCGAAAACTCATTTCTCGAGAGTATCAAGAAGAGCAAAATCAACACGTCATAGTGATGCTCGATGCCTCTAAAAAAATGGCCATTGAAGCCAATGAAGGCAGCCACTTTGATCATGCTTTAAATGCATTATTACTGCTGTCGCACACAGTTTTAAAGCAAGGTGATTGGTTTAGCATGCAAAGCTTTAACCAAAACCTGCGCTGGTTACCTGATGTAAAAGGCGCACAAAATGTATCAAGGGTGATGAATCACTTTTATGATCTATACCCAGATAAGAGCAGCAGTGACTATTTAGTGGCTGTGAACCAATTAATCGCTAAACGCAGTAAACGTTCTTTAGTGTTATTAGTCACCACCCTTGATGAGCAAAGCATTGAGGAGTTGATGCCTGCAATAAAGTTATTACAAAAACACCACCTAGTGGCACTTATCAATATTAATAACCGTGCTGTAAATGAGGTGCTCGATGAGCCTATTGAAAAGTACGAAGATGCAACCAGCTATTGTGCAGCATTAGCGCTGTTAAATTCACATAAAGCCAATATGGCGAAGCTAAAAAAGCAAGGGGTGATAGCCATAGACTGTAACCCTGAGCAGTTACTGCCGCATGTGCTTAACACCTATCTAAATGTGAAGCACTCCGGGGCATTGTAATAACCTAATACAAACCCGCAATAAAAAAGGCATTGAATTCAATGCCTTTTTTATTAAATAACGAAACGATTATTTTTGATTATCAATAGCTTCGTTAATTTTGTATTGGAAATAAATAGCATAAAAGAAAAATGTCAGTATGCCACTTAAATGCACTGGTTCGTTACTGCCTTCATTGATTAGCTCTTTAAGTGAGGCACGTAACGAGAAAATAAATACTAGGCCAACAATAAAAGTAATAATTGAGATTATAGAAGAAAATACTTCAGGTATTGATGTAAACGCTACTGCAATGTTAATTACGTAAAGGGCTATATAACCATAAACTAGGTTTTGGTTAACTTGATGTTTGGCAAGCGCGTTTGCTTTGTTTGTGCGGCTTACTAGCCAGTAAATTGCGTAAATACCCAATGTGATAAGACTTAAAAAGAACACGCCCCAAGCAGAGAAGCGGTCAAAGTTTAAAATAGGTTTATTACCACCATTATTTTGCTGAGTAAGCTCAGCTTCTGGTGCTTCATAGATGTTAGCTGATTCTTCAGACATAACGATTCCTCATGATTATTTTTGTATATTCCTTGGTGCTGGTAGCACGTTCCGATAATAGCAAAAAGGTTGGTTTTTGTACATCATTTCAACAGCCTAGAAAGTAAGGTTAACTACCATAAAGGTCAGTATAAATAAGCCTTATAGAGGGTATAGCATGAGTGAAGTTTCAATGTTTGCTGAAATTATGTACACTGCCGCTGATTTTAATGAGGTGCTGTGTGTTATTTGTATTTTTGAGCTGTGTATTTATTTTGGTGATGTATTTAGAGTCTCTGTCTAAAGGGATGCCAGTAAAGCGTTGGATGCTGTTAGGTGGAGTGCTTGGGCCTGTCGCTTGGTGTTTGTTTAACGTGCATTACCGCCGCGCATTTGTGCGCCATGTTGGCCGCCAATCTTGTGGCTGGCGACCTTAAACTTTTGCTGTTTTTAACAGGCTCGGCGCAGATTTATCGAGTTGTTTTTGTAGGAAGGCGGTAAATTCAGGCTGAGACAGTGGCTTAGAGTAATAGTAGCCTTGAACCGTCTGGCACTTTAACTGCTCTAACATCACAACCTGTTCGGCTTGCTCAACCCCTTCTGCAACTACATGCAAATCAAGGTTATGGGCAATGGTCACAATTGAGTCAACCATATTGCGGCCACGCTCTGATTGCATATCATCAATAAAGGCTTTATCAACTTTCAAGGTATTAAGCGGGAACTGTTTAAGATAGGCTAAAGATGAGTAACCCGTGCCAAAGTCATCCATTGCAAGGTGAATACCCCGAGCACTGAGTGAACGCATGACTGCTATTGCTTCGTTAGGATCGTCCATAACCGTACCTTCGGTGATCTCAAGTTCAAGGAAATAAGAGGGCAGTTCATTCTTTTGTAAAATCACATCAATACGAGTGGTTAGATCTGGTAAGCTAAACTGCTTAGCTGATAAGTTCACAGCAACACGACCGTTGAATAAGCCTTGGTCTATCCATGCTTTTACATCGCGGCATGCTTTGTTTAAAACAACTTCACCAATTTCGATAATTTGCCCAGTTTCTTCAGCGATAGGAATAAACACTCCTGGGCTGATCACACCTTTTTTCGGGGTAATAAAGCGCACAAGCGCTTCCATACCATCGAGTTTACCTGTACGAATATTCATCTTCGGTTGATAATATACTTCAAAGTGATCTTCTTTTAGGCCGTAACGCATTAAGTTTTCGATTTGTAAGCGTTTAACTGCTTCACGGTTCATAGTGTCGTTGAAAAACAGATAGCTATTGCCTTTTTTCTTAGCGTGATACATGGCTGTGTCCGCATTTTTAAGTAATAGCTCTGGGGTATTGCCATCTTCAGGGAACAGCACGATACCGACACTTGAGGTGATCACTAGCTCGTGACCTGCCATATTAAAAGGCGTGGCAATTGCAGCTAAAAAGAGTTTAGCCATGCGAGTGATGGTATGTATATCGTTGGTGCCCGACATTACCAGTGCAAACTCATCACCGCCTAGGCGATAAAACACATCTTTTTCACGGGTTAACTTATTCAGGCGCATCGCAAGCTTAGATAGCAAGCTATCACCAAGTTGGTGACCCAGAGAGTCATTAATCTTTTTAAAGTTATCTAGGTCAAACACTAATAAAGCATGATGGTTATCTTGCTTAGCGAGCTTTTTCAGGTTAGTGAAAAATAAGTTTCGGTTAGGTAAGCCTGTTGTGCGGTCGCGGTTCGATAAATTATGTAATTGCGATTCGGCTTTTTTACGCTCAGTTTGATCTGAAAACACAACGACATAGTTACATATTTGGTTGTGCTCATTTTTGATTTCATCAATTGAAATTTCAATCGGTAACAGCTGCCTTTTCGCATTGCGAAGTTTAACCTCTTGCTGCCAATGCTCCGTGGCTTTTACAGTGGCTTTAATTTCATCCACATAGCTTTGGTCATAGCCATTCAAGGTAAAATCTTTCTTTAAATATTGCTCTCGTGTACCACCAAATAGCGTTAAGAAGCTTGGATTTAAGTCAACCAGCTTAAAGTTTTTATCGTAAATGGCGATGGCGTCAGTCAACGATTCAACACATTTTGCGAATAGGTTTAAACGGGCTTCTGTTGATTTAAGTTGAGAAATATCTCTTACAGTGCCTGTCATACGCAAAGGGCTTAGGTTTGCGTCTTTTTCGATGATCTTGCCGCGATCTAGTACCCAATGCCAACGACCGAGGCTGTCTTTGATGCGATAACTTGCTTCAAAAAAAGCGGTGTGTTCTGCAAAGTGTTTTTTTAGGGCTGTTTCGACGTGTTGTAAGTCGTGTGGGTGAATCAATTCGCGGTTAGGGGGAAAGCCGCTGCTACTGTTTGTATCTGAGGTGTATTTATCATTTATTCGTAGCACTTCTCCGGTTTTTATATTCCAATCCCAGAGAGTGTCGCCACTGCCTTCTACGGTACTTTTTAAGCGATGTTCTGAAATACGTAGTTGTTTTCGAGAGCGCTTTAATTTGAAAATTACAAATAATAGGTACGGCAATAACAGCATCATAATAGCACTTGGAATAAGCAGCAAGGTGCTCTGTTCAAGCTCTATGGGGCTGGCGGATGCTGAAAAAATCCCAGCCATACTTATTGTTAAAAAAGCAGAAATCATTTTTATTTTTTTTATCATTAATGCATTACCGTAAATCGCACCAATTAATCTAATCTAAGCACGCGTTCGAGTCAAAGAGAATGCGAAGAAAGGGTTGCTTTTGGCTGTTTTTTGGCCTTTGGCTCACTTAAAAGTTCTATTCTTGGCCGGTTATCACTAAACGTTTCGGTTATATATTGCTGTATCTGCTCAAGAGTTAACTTATCAAGCGCCTCTAAAAGCTGCTGCTGCATATTAAATTCAGTATCGCGATTACCGATTGCTAACCATAAACGTTGCGAGCGTAAGCGTAAATTTTTATCTTTCTCAGCAATGTGTGTAACAAGACCTGCTTTGGTATCGAGCCATTGCTGCTCAGAAATGCTGTTTACTTGTGACACATAATTATTAATAAACTGCTGGTGACGATGAAGTATTTCATCAGCACTATGCTTAGGTGACTGTACATAAAAAGCAATACCAGCACGGGTATTAAAAGGAGCATAGCCCGCACCAACTAAGTAGCCGAGCTGTTGCTTGGTTCTTAACTCATTAAAATAATCTTGGTTTATTAAATGATTAAGTACCATCATTTGCACCTTTTCGGTGGTGTCATCCGTTTGTGCTTGATAGTACAGTACCATCGCATGATCGCTACAATTTAACGTGAAGCGCTGTTGACCTACTTCGGTTATATCGTTTAGCGGTCGCGTTAAATCAATAATTGTTGTGCTGTCAGCTAGGTGCTCAGTCACTTGCTTTTGGAACTTGAGCGCATCAGAGCGTTGCCAGTTACCATGTAAAAAAGACTCAACGTGCAAGGCTTTAAAAAACTCATTTCTAAAGCAATTAAATTGATGGAAACTCGTATCCTTTAAAGCTTGTGCTAAGGCATTAGGCTCTGGGTTCCATGGCATGATTTGCGCACCCAAAATACTAAATAGCTCACTAACAGGCTTGTTTTGATTGCTGTTTCGCCAGTGTCTAACGAGCTGCTTTTTATATTCAGCAAAGCGTTTTGCGCAGATTTCAACATTAAAGAGTGCTTCAAGTAACTCATTAACCAGCTCTAACTGACTCGATGAGAGACCCGCAGTATGAAGGGTTAAGCCACCTTGGTGCGAGGTTAAGTGATAACTAAGACCAGCCAATTCTGCTGGATAAAATTGCTCAGCAACACTGTCCATAAACAGGTCTGCAAATAAGCGCGTAAGGGCCATGTGTTTAACATCTTTAATCGCAAAGGTTGAGTCCATTGCTAAGTAAAAATGCCCTTTAGCTACTCTGAAAGTTGCGTCTTGTTTAAACCAAAAATCAAAGCCGTCTCGTGTGACTAAAAGCTCAGGTGATTTATTTGGCTCGTCTAATGGTAATAGTTCAACATCTTTTGTGAGGTATGGGTTAGCACTTGGTAAGCACATCTGTGGTAATGGCGTGTTTATTTCACTAAGCGCTTCTAACCAACTTGTTGATATGTCTTCTACTTTATATGGGGTGTTGTACCAAGCTGTAGTGTGCTCAGGCTCAACACCTGGATGAATCAATACCAAGCGCATGTTATCAGGTGTTAGCCATTGCATGGCAATTTCATGAGCGCAGCGGTTAAAGCCTTCCATTAAATAATCGCCTTGCACATAGTTGGCTTCATCGTAATGCTGCATATTAATGCTTAAGTTACTAACCCAATCAATTAAACGTGCTTTTTCTTGGTTATCAAAGGCAATTTGCAAGAGGTTCTTTTTGTCTTGATAAAGACGTGGCAACTTATCGCAATTTTGGTTAATTAAGCAGATATACTCAAACACCATTTCGACGATATCTTCATAGTATTCAATACCTTCATCAGTCAATGCCATACTGATGTTAAAATCTTTGAAGTTACTGCCATTAATGCCACCACCTGCTGAGAGGGCATTGATCCAACCTTGCTCTTTTAAAATAGAGTAAAGTGACCCTTTGCCTTCGTAGCCAAGTAAGTGAGCGATAAAACTAACGGTTTTGTGACGATAAAAGTCATCTATATTTGGCATTGCAAAGCTAATAATGAGCTTTTGCATATGTTTATGTGGCTCAATGTGTAACACCTTACCTAAATCTTGTTTACGGTAAAGTGGTTGCTCTATGATCTCTTTACTTTTTGGCTGACCTTTAATTTCGCTAAATAACCGTTTTACCCAGGCGGACATGGTCGCAATATCTTCATTGCTACATATCACCAGTGTCATCCACTGAGCCTGATAGTGGCTATCGAAAAAAGCACGTAGCTCATCACTGATACAGCCCTCACGATCCGCGAGGGTTTGCTGGTTACCGACCGAAAACTTTGCAAAGGGGTGTGCTGGGTTAACCGTTTCTTTGTGAGCCTGATAAATTCGTCGGCCATCATCTTTTATTTTTAGTTTAAATTCTGCGTCTATGGCGTTACGTTCTTTTGTTGTCTCTTTAGGATTTAAGAGTGGGGCAATAAAAAAACGACTGAATTGCGCCAGTGCTTCAGCAAACTGTTGGTTGTTAATATCAAAGAAGTAGCAAGTGTGCTCAGTGCCAGTCCAGGCATTGGTGTTGCCACCAGATTGCGATACAAAATTAGAAAAACCGCCCGATTCTGGGTACAGATCGGTGCCTAAAAAAAGCATATGCTCTAAAAAGTGCGCGAGACCTTGCCTATCAAGGGGATCATCGAAATGACCTGCGTTAATAGCCATTGAAGCCGCTGATTTTGTTGACTCTAAGTCTTGCACTAAAAGTACTTTTAGACCATTGTCCAGTGTTAGGGGTTGATATGTTCTGTTATCATTGCGGCTGATATTCAAAAGATGCTCCTGAAAGAGTGCGTTAATGTCCTAACAACAGATGATATTTTCAGGAAAGCTAAAAAAGACTGAGCTACGAAAATCTACCTGAATATCATAAGCGGATGTTTAATGTATCTAGTGATGATATTCTAATATAGCGAACAATCAAGCAAACTGGCTACTGTTTTATATTCTTTAATCGGTTGATTTTTTATGAAAACAATCTTAATCATGCGCCATGGCGAAGCTACGCCAATGCAAGCAGATGATGCAGCAAGACAACTGACCGAGACCGGTCACCAAGAAGCCAGTCGAATGGGGCAGTGGTTAGCGACACACCATAAACCTGATGCTCTGTTGGTAAGTCCTTACATTCGCGCACAACAAACTGCTTTGGATGCGACACAACATATTTCGTTACAATTTAATGAAACCTGCAGTGATATTACCCCTGATGGTGTACCGCAAATTGCTGCTGATTACCTAGAAACCCTGATTGCTATGCATCCAGACTGCAATACCTGGTTGGTCGTTGCCCATATGCCAATTGTTAGCTACTTAGTTGACCAGTTAAGCCCTGGTCATATGCCAATTTTCAATACCGGGGCGGTTGCTGTTATCGAATATGATGAACACAAACAGCGCAGTCACTACCTCAGTATTCACTCGCCAAATAACGTCGAAATCTAACAGTGGATTTGCTAAATTAGCGCCACTGTTAATTTTTTAAGTTCTTACTATGACAATCGAACGTTTACAAACCGGTGCGCGTATGAGCCGTATCGTTAAGCATAACGGCACAGTATACCTATGCGGCCAAGTTTGTGCTGATGCTGAAAAAGATATCACCGAACAAACTCAAACCATGCTAGACAAGGTCGAAGCGCTACTTATTGAAGCAAGTAGTAGCAAAGAGCACATGCTAAGCGCCACAATTTACCTGAAAAGCATGGAATACTTTGCACAAATGAACGCTGTTTGGGATGCATGGGTACCACAGGGTCATGCACCTGCTCGCGCTTGTGTTGAAGCAAAAATGGCGCGCGATGCACTACTCGTTGAGATTTCTGTCGTTGCAGCCATTAAGTAACGAGCAGCGTATCGCGCAGATGATTGCTCGCTTTAATGAGCAATCAGGGCGCGCAGTGATTAAACTGCCAAGTTGGCATTTTTGCGACAATGAGCAAGATGCCAATGACTGCGCATTATTGGTTTTAAATGGCGTAAAACAAGCAACAACCCCTTCACTTTATTGGTTTAAAGCCAATAATGAAGCTCTTCCTGAAGTTGGTGATTTAGCCATTTTTACCAATTGGCAGGGGCAGCCCCTCGGCATTATTGAAACCGTCTCAGTAACCATCACCGCATTTAATCAAATAAGCGCCGATTACGCTGTATTAGAAGGCGAGGGCGACAAAAGCCTTGAGTTCTGGCAGCGTGTACATTGGGATTATTATCAGCGAGAGCTCGCAGGTACAGAGTATCAATGTCATCCCGATATGCCATTGGTGTGTGAGCAGTTTAAGTTAGTTTTCAAGGAGTCAGAATGAGCACGAATCCAGTGGTTCTTATTACCGGAGGCGGCCGCGGTATAGGCGCAGCGACAGCAAAGCTGTTTGCTAAACATGGCTACGATGTGTGTATTAATTATAAGTCAGATCACGCAAGTGCAGAGCAAGTCGCTGATAAGCTAAAAGCCTATGGCGTGAATGCCTATTTGTTGCAAGCCGATATCGCTGATGAGCAGCAAGTGCTTGCCATGTTCGCTAAATTAGATGCTCAGGTTTCGCGGTTAGATGTGTTAGTTAATAACGCAGCGATGATGATGCCGCAAATGTCGTTATTAGAAATGGATGCTAAGCGTATCAACGCTATATTGAGTTGTAATGTTACAGGTGCATTTTTGTGTGCGCGAGAAGCAATAAAGCGTATGGACAAAGGCAGTATTGTCAATGTTTCATCGGGTGCTTCACGCACAGGCTCGCCAAATGAATATTTAGATTATGCCGCATCCAAAGGAGCGCTTGATACTTTCACGATTGGCCTTACCAAAGAAGTCGCGAGTAAAGGTATTCGGGTAAACGCGGTAAGGCCAGGCCTTATTTATACCGATATGCACCGTGATGGCGGTGAAGCAAACCGAGTCGATAGGTTAAAATCTAAGTTGCCGCTAGGACGCGGTGGTGAAGTTGACGAGGTCGCTTCAGCAATTTACTTTTTGGCAAGTGAGCAAGCCTCATTCACAACGGGCAGTTTTATCGATGTATCTGGTGGCTTATAAAACTAAAGTAAAATACTTAACCAGATGCTAAAGCTCACCACACTCAATACTGTTGAAAGCACGACGCTACTTGCCAGTGTCGCTTGGTGTTGCTTAATTTGATTGGCGATTAGATAAGCGTTGACCCCTAAAGGAGAGGCGCTTAAAAGTACTAACACGTTCAGTAATGATTGCTCTAGATTGAATACGCTGCCTGCAAAAAAGTAGACCCCGCACGGTAACACAACAAGCTTGATGATGGTTGCGATGAGTGAGGCTTGTAAGTTGTCGGCCACTTTATAAAACGCAAGGTTCGCCCCTAATACAAATAACGCACAGGCAATGGCAGGTTTGGCAAGTAGACTCAGGCCATTTGCTAAATTATCAAAAAGTGTAAAGCCAAGTAGGTTAACAGCCAAGCCGCTACTGATGCTTAACACGACTGGATTCAGCAGCATGTTTTTAGCAAATGCTCGCCAAGAGAATGTTTGCTGCGACTTAGCACTGAGCAAAAAGGTAAGGGTAAACAAAAGTGCGCTATGAAAAGTGATGATCATAAAGACAATGCCGACCATCTGTTGGCCAAGTGCAGCAATAATAATAGGTAAACCTACCAGTACTGTATTTGAGTAACTACTGCCAAGGGCAAATACAGCATGACGTGACGGCGCAGATTGCTTGCTTATAAGGTAGCGGTCAAGAACATAGCCGAGGGCGTAAATGGCCAATACTGGAATGTAAAAGCTCAAAAAGCCTGCAATAGACACACTATTTTGTAAATCGGCTTGGGCCATATTTAAAAATAGAAAAGCAGGCACACTGATATAAAAAGTAAACTTACTTAAACCTGCTATATGCTCTTTCGATAAAAACGTGCTTCGCGAGCTGATGTAACCACTTAACACGATAAAAATCAGTGGAAAGATAATCGAAAAAATATGCACTTTAGGCCTTATGACAAGAAGACGTTAGCGTCTGAACTCATCACTTTGTGGAAGATTAATTAAAATAAGTACCGCACCTTTACCACCAAATTCAAGAGGTGCTTGGTGCATCGCAATCACATCAGGGTGTTGTACTAAATATTGCGGTACCTTGTGTTTAAGTATGCGCTCACCAATGCCATGCACAACACAAGCGCAATAGTAATGCTGTTTTTTACACTCATGAATTAAACCTGCTAGCTCATCTTTGGCTAATTCTTTATTTAAGCCATGTAAATCAAGGGTTAAATCTGGTGGGTAATCTCCACGGCGAAGTTGTTTTGCTAAAAAGCTATCGTGACCTGGTTTGACATAACTTACGGTGCCATGAGTGTCGATGTCTGGTACATATTCATCAGAAAAGAAAAATTCTGCCTGATGTTGCTTTTTTTGCTGGGAAAATTGCTTCGCTTGTGACACTTTAGGCTTATTGGTGAATCGAATAGTGTCTTGTTTAAATGCTTTGGCACCACTGATACTCTGACGAAATAAGTCAATATCGTCAGTGCTAATGTGGTTGTTGGCGTGGGGATCTTTTTTCATGGCGGCAGTCTAAACAAAAAAACGCTAAAAATCGAGTAAAAACCAACTGAAAAGACGGTACAATACGCGTCAGAACAGACTTTGAAAGTTAAGGAACATACATGAACCATTTCCAGATAGAAGACGCAATTTTAGACGAGGCAATTGCAGAACTTTCAACGTTGCATGATTGGTTACGTTGGACAACCAGTCAATTTGCCAGCAGTGGTATTTTCTTTGGGCACGGCACAGATAACGCGTGGGATGAAGCAGTTAGCTTACTATTACCCGCATTAAGCTTGCCAATCGACGCGCCAAAAGAGTTAATGCATGCGCGTTTAACCAGCACCGAGAAAAATCGTTTAGCTGAACTAATTGCAGAGCGTATTAATGATTGTACGCCAGTACCGTACCTGACCAACACCGCGTGGTTTGCAGGTATGCCTTTTTATGTTGATGAGCGCGTGTTAATTCCACGTTCGCCATTTGCAGAGTTAATTAATAATCGCTTTGCACCTTGGTTAGAAGAGCCAAGCTCAGTAACGCGCATTCTTGATTTATGTACCGGCTCTGCATGTATCGCTATTGCACTTGCACAAGCATTTGAAGAGGCACAGGTTGATGCGGTTGATATTTCATATGAAGCGCTCGAAGTTGCTGATATTAATATTAGCGATTACATGCTAAATGACCGTGTATTGCCAATACAGTCAGACGTGTTTAGTGGTGTTCCGGGTCAAAAATATGACCTGATCGTAGCTAACCCACCGTATGTTGATGCTGAAGATATGGCTGATTTACCTCGTGAATTCCATCACGAGCCAGAGCTTGGTTTAGCATCGGGTCATGATGGTCTTGATATTACTCGCACCATCCTAGCTGAAGCTGCAGAGCATCTAACTGATAACGGTTTGTTATTTGTCGAAGTTGGTAACTCTATGGTACATATGGAAGAGCTGTACCCAGGCGCACCATTTGAGTGGGTTGAATTTGAACAAGGTGGTCTTGGCGTGTTTGTGATCAGCAAACAGCAACTTGTTAACTATTTCGAAGATTAACAGCAGATTTTAAAAGCCGAGCCTGAGGGCTCGGTCTCAGTAGTCATTAGGAATGAGGAAAATTAATGGCAGGTAATAGCATCGGGCAACTATTTAAAGTGTCCACCTTTGGTGAGAGCCACGGCGTTGCATTAGGCGGCGTTGTTGATGGCACACCAGCAGGTCTTGAAATTAGCGAGGCCGATTTACAAATTGATTTAGACCGTCGCAAGCCGGGGCAAAGTCGTTATACAACACAGCGCCGCGAAAGTGACGAAGTAAAAATTCTTTCTGGTGTTTTCGAAGGTAAAACCACAGGTACTAGTATTGGTTTACTGATTGAAAACACCGATCAACGTTCAAAAGATTACGGCAAAATTGCCGATGTATTTCGCCCAGGTCATGGTGATTATACCTATTGGCATAAATACGGTATTCGTGACTACCGAGGTGGTGGTCGCTCTTCTGCCCGTGAAACAGCGATTCGTGTAGCGGCGGGTGCAATTGCAAAAAAATACTTAAAACAATTTCATGGTATTGAAGTACGTGCTTGTTTGAGCCAACTTGGGCCAATTAAAGCAGAAGATTACAACTGGGATGAAGTGGAAAACAATGCATTTTTCTTCCCTGATCCGAGTAAATTAGACGCGCTTGATGAATACATGCGCGACCTAAAAAAACAAGGTGATTCGGTAGGCGCTAAAGTTAAAGTGGTTGCTAAAAATGTGCCTGTTGGTCTTGGCGAGCCAGTATTTGATCGCCTAGATGCAGAGCTAGCACACTCATTAATGAGCATTAATGCGGTAAAAGGCGTTGAGATTGGTGATGGCTTTGATGTGGTTGAGCAAAAAGGCTCTGAACACCGTGATGAGTTAACTCCTGATGGTTTCACATCTAATCACGCGGGCGGTGTACTTGCAGGTATCTCGACAGGGCAAGACATCATTGCCTCTATCGCACTTAAGCCAACTTCAAGCATTACCATACCGGGTAACAGCATTAATACCAGCAACGAAGCGGTAGAGATGATCACCAAAGGACGTCATGATCCCTGTGTAGGTATTCGTGCAATTCCTATTGCTGAGGCGATGATGGCGATTACTTTAATGGACCACTTATTGCGCCAACGTGGTCAAAACCCACATGTAAGCCACGAACATGGACCAATCAAAGGTTCGATTGATTAACTTGGTTTGATTTAGCAAAGAACTATAAACTTAAAACGCGGCTCTAATATTGCCGCGTTTTTGATTGCAGAAGGTCAATAAAGAAACTTAAATACGATCAATTGCCTGCTTTGCTACCATGTATAGCTTTTTGATCATTAAACCTAATACCCAACGAATAAATTGAGCGGTAAGCTCTTTGACTTCATATGATGCTTTACCAACAAACGCGAGCATATGGCCAATTAACCCTTTTAACTCTTCTGTAAGCTCGACAAATTTAACCACTGATTCATATAGGCAGCGGGCTAAAATATCATAAAAAGTTAACCCGACAGTTAAACCTGCCTGTGCAGAGATGATGGCGTATTGTCCTGTTTTCTTTAAAAAAGTAATTAAGCCATTGGTAATTACTCGCTGCCAGTTAAGCGAGAATCTAACATTAAAGCGCTGATCATACTTTAATACAGTATGGTTGTAGTGAAGGGGTTTAATTGAACTTTCCATGCTGGCGTAGTCTTGATAGGCGGCAACAGTATTAGCGTAACCAGGAGCATCACCTTCCATAGAATGAGCTGCAATAGTTAAAAAAAGCCCCCTCATTCATTGCCGTTTGATATTCGCTAGATGTATGGCTAAACGGCCAAGCAGGTACGCACGGGACGGGGTCTGCGCCATGTGTAACGCGATACTGGCCAATATTGTGAGCGGCAGAATGTACGGAGTGGTTTAATACAACCCGCGGCGCACCAAAGGTATATAAATTTACAGGAAGCCCTTTTTCGCTTGCCCAAATTGCCGTGAGTTGTGCGATGGCACCACCAAGGCTATGCCCAACAAGGTGCAAGTACTTAGGTTTATGACTTTTTACATAAGCCTCAAACATGGGTTTCATACAGGTAAATGCTTTTTCGAAACCAGAATGCACCTCTAAGTTTTTAGGTCCATGAGTAATGGCTACATTTAAATTTGTTAGCCAATCAGAGCAGGAGGTAAAAACTGTCCCACGGATACCTATAATATGATGACCTTTAAATTTGGGGGATGTACCTTCTGCTGTTAAGGCAAACCCGGTACTGCGGTTTAGAAGTTGGTTAATTAAGCCTCCACTGACACCTTTTATTTGATTGGTGGTGATTTTAAAGTTGTCTCTAAATGTCGGGTGGAAAACACCGCTAAAACTTGTTGAGCTTCTAATATCGTAAACCCTTGCTGCGGCACTCGCTGCAATGCTTGGCGGTAACACTGCTTGGACTCTTTCCATGTTAATCTTCCTTGATGTTACGTTCAGTTAAGTTATTAAAATCACCATTATTAATTCTATATTCTCTATCTCCGTCATATAACCAAAATGGCATATAGTCCGTTTCCCAACGACAAATACTCGATGCTACATAATTCAAATGTTCGTTATTACTATTTTTAAATTCAAAATCAACGCGTTTATTAGTTAATTCACATTTTAGGAATGCTAATTTTTTACTATACTCGGGAATTTCTTTAATCCCAGACTGAGTTGCAACCCATAAAGGAGTTAGCTCATCACCTCTCTCAATAAAAATTTCTTGAGAAACACGGTGCTCAGCAATCAATTTATTAGGTATTGAGGATAAAATTGTTTTCTTAGGAAAGTGAAAGTACCCGTTTTCATCGGTTTTTGTAGTGTTGCGATGAACTTTTTCATCTATGTAGATTAATGAGCGAATTATCTCTAAGTTAGCAATGGGTTTACCATTTTCAGTCACAATACCATTGACTTCTGGGCTTAAAAATACTTCTTTTTTCTTTCTGAACCAGCTAAACATATCGTCTCCTTGACCTATAGCTGTGAAAATAATTACACACGCATAGAGGACTAGAATGATGTGGGTAATTTTATTTGTAATTGATTTTTTCATAAGCAATCCGTGCGTATTTAGGGAACACTAATAGATTGAAAAACAGATGTAAAGTTGATTGTTTCTTTTTTATGCCTATTAGAATTTTAATAAGGGGAGTAGGCTGTGTTTGCTATCAGTCCACAGTGCCAGCTCGCTATGTGGGTAGCGTTTAATAGGCGACAAATCACTGATAGATACACGATTTAAAAAAGCCTGATTATCAGTTAGCACCACCCAGTCTGAGCCTATGTCTGATGGGCTATGGCCTTGATAGCTAAACTTTAACATTGCCTTATTAAAATGTTGGCTATGTGCCTGTAATACAGGCAGTAAGTCGATATGATTATTTGAAATATGCACAATCAATACGCCATTTTCATTGAGCCTTTGCCAATAAAGTGACATTGCTTCTTGGGTTAGCAAATGCGCAGGAATTACATCACTTGAAAATGCATCAATAATTAAAACATCAAATATTTCGTTCGCATTATTTTTTAGCGCAATACGACCATCCCCTAAGCTGACTGTGAGCTTGGCTTCACTGTTTTCTAAATATGAGAAATAACGCTTTGCCATCTCGTATACAGCAGGGTTTAGCTCAAAAAAGTGAATACTATCCTGTTGGTCTGCAAACCGAGCTAAAACGCCTGCACCTAAACCAATCACGCCAATGTTCAGTGCGCTGTGTTGCTTTAGTATGGCAAGTGATTTAGCGACACCAGTATGCTGGTGGTAATAACTTTGCCCAAACTGTTGGCTTGGATTTAGTGGCTCTGAGCCATGAATCGTGGTGCCGTCAATTAAGCGCCTTTCTTTTATTGATTGAGTGTTTATATCTTTAACCGCTAAATAGCCATAAAAGTTGCGGCTAGTCGCAACGTTATATTGGTTAAAGTTTACCGCTAAAAAACAATAGCATGCTAACCAAGTAACTGAGCTGGTTGCGAGAGCGAATTTGAGCTGTTTTGTTTTTGTTCTAGCTTTTAATTGGTAGTAACACACAGAACTAAAAATAACCGCTAATGTAAGTAAATACTCGTCAATCTGGACAAATAGCAATGGGGCAATGAGCGTACTGAAAAGCGAACCTAACACACCGCCAAGGGCAATATAAAAATAAAAAATGGTAAATTGCTCGTTTTCAGGGGCTTTGTTTCTCAGTTCACCATGACAGATCATACCGGCGGTTAATAGAATCAGGCTGTAAATTATAAGCTGGGCTAGGGCATTGAATAAGCTGCCAAAATAAAACATTAACAGACCTGCAAACGCCGAAAATATAAACACATATGCCCACACATGACGATGATAATTTGCTTTATTGGCAAACGTATAACTAAAGGTGAGCAAGTAAATTACAAGAGGTAATGACCAAAGTAATGGCATGGGTGGAATATTAGTGCTGATCATATGCGTGGTAGATACCAACATGGCTGAGCTTAAGGCACTTAATAACAGCCATTGACCTTTGCCTTTTAAAAGCGTGACAGGCCTAGTTTGCATAGACGCTCTTGATAAATCGGGTGCTTTTTTTAGTAAAAATATTACTAGAAGTGCTAATAACAAGCAGTAGCTGATAAGTCCAAATAGCCAGTATGTAGTTTGCTGCTCTAAAGAAAATAGTAATTCATAAACGAGCGGGTAGCTCATTAATGCCAGTAAAGAACCCAAGTTTGAGATGGAATACCAATGGTAAGGCACCTGTGCTGAAGCAGTTTGCACATACCATCTTTGTAAAAGTACGCTAGTAGCGCTCAGTAGAATAAATATTGGACCAATTTCTATAAATAAATTAACAAACACCGCAAGCGTAGGCGGCCAATTTGTGAGAGTTGGAGCTGCAAATTCTGTTACAACGATGAGTGTGGCAAAGCTGACTAAAACTATATGGGTGACTACCTGCAACTTAATATGAAAGCGACCCATGTTATGCGCATAGAAATAGCCAATAAGTAACATGACTTGATAAAACACTAAACTCGCTGACCAGATAGAGGCACCGCCACCAAATTGCGGTAGAAGTTGCTTTGAAAGCATCGGCTGAATTTGAAAAATTAAAAAAGCACTGATGAAAATAGTGAGCGTTGATAAATATTTATACATTGTTTTTATTACCTATTTTGAGATAGCAAAAACAATCCAATAGCCACAGCAAAGTGACAATGGAGTAACCCTTGAGTTTCTCTTAAGAAAACCTTAATCTTTGATTCGTAAATATTTATTGGAGAAGTAAGTGGCGCGTTATCGAATCGGTAAATTTGCAATTGATGAGAGTCGATGTTTAATTTCATCGCAAGATTATGAGCAAATAGTCGAGCCAAAGGTCATGGATGTATTACATACCCTTTATTTAAATAAAGGTGAAGTTGTAAGCCAAGAAGTAATCTTTGCAAAAGTGTGGCCTAATGCTACCTATAACCCCAGTTCGGTACAGCGTTGTATCGCATTACTACGAAAAGCACTCCAAGAAGATGCCAAAAATCCGCAGTATATAATTACACACCCTAAGCGCGGTTATAGCCTTGAAAAAGTAACACAGGGGCAAAGCAAAAAACTAAAAGCGCAACATCTTGGGTTGCTGTTTGTTTTATTAATAAGCCTTATTGCTATTGCGTGGCAACTAATCCCTAAACAGCAAGATACTGCTCACTTTACCCAGTTGATGCCACTCACTTCGAGTGAACTAAATGAAGCTAATTTGTCACTTTCAAATAGTGGTAAGTACCTTGCTTTTGTTAGAGGTAATAAAGGAAGTCAGCAGATTTGGATTAAAGAGCTTGCGACTGAGCGAGAGGTGAGGCTAACTGAAGACGCAGCAAGCTACTACGCTTTGGGGTGGTCGACCTCCGATAATGCGATTGCGTTTGTGAAAAGCGCAGAGCAGAAACAATATCTGAACACATTAAGCATTGATTTATCGAAATTTCAGCCATTAGAACAAGCGACGGTGAGTGTTTTAAATGACACCGTTGTAACCAGTCACCACATCGATTGGCATGCTGATAAGCTCTATTACATAGAAAAAGATAAACTACACAACGATACTCGACTCGTTTCACTTAACTTAGATTCTAAACAAAAGGAACATTTGCTAGCTGCCACACAGCAAGATTGGTTACTTGTTAATGCGTTATCGAAAGACGGCCGTATAGTCGCAATGGGGATTGAAGCGGGGCAAAACAAATACCGTATTGATGTACTCGACCTGGCCAGTAAAAAAATACAAACTATTGCTATCATAGAAAACGGTATTCAAGGGTTAAGTTGGCACCCGAACAATCAAGCACTATTGATTAGCCAACGAAATCAGCTTGTTAATCTGGATCTTGATGGTGAGCAGCAGTTAATTTCATTTAATAATTATCAAATAATCCGTGATGCCCAGTACACACCAGACGCTGAAGCCATTTTGATGGAGCTAGTGAATGTTGATGTAGATATTGTTAGCCAAACACGGGCTAACCCTGACAATCTGACTAAACTCGTAGATACCTCATCAATCGACTTTCTACCCGTGTTTTCGCCAGACTCAACTAAATTTGTTTTTGAGTCTCATCGTTTTGGATTAAAACAATTATTCTTATACGATAATGGCAAGCAAACGCGCATTTTTGCTAACCCTGATAATCATGAGTTATTTGGCATTGTTTGGAGCCAGGACGCACGACAGGTTTACACTGCTAGTAAAGATTCATTATTTAAAATTGATTTAAACAGTGGTACTTACGAAACAATTCCTCACGGCAATCATTCTTTCTATTTGAGAGAAATGTATCACAATGAAGACGCGATTTTAGTTTCATATCGAGCGGAGGATGGACAGACGTTTCATCCAGCAAAATTCGATTTAACAAGCCTAACTTTGACACCTTTCACAGGCTCAGGGAAACGTTTAAGCTGCTATGGCATGGATTTAGATGAGCAAGACCAGATCTATTTTTCAAATAGCAACGAAGTGTTTCGAGTTAATAGGCGAGGAGATACTGAGACTGTTTGGCGAGCTGCTAACAATGATATCATTGGTATATCTGTAAGTAACCAGCAATTAGCGGTCACTATGGAGCATGCTGATACTATTAACTTCCAACGTATTGATTTGGCAACCGCTGCAACAGAAAGTTGGCAATTAACTCAACCTAAGCAACATATGCTGATCAACAGTGCCCATGATTTAACAGAGTTTTTATACCTTACAGAGCCTAATAGAACTCGTAAGTTAGTAAAGCTTCTTTAGCTTGATATGTTTTTTACGTCTTAATCAACTCCACAAGCTGTTTAAGCTGCTCATGACTGAGAGGGTTGTGGGCGTGATTACCGTATAGCAGGACAATATCAATAACAGGCAGTACCGGAAGTGAGGTACCGCTGATCTCTTCCACACCCGATTGCATGCTTATTCGCGCCATACTGCCAATTGCCAGTCCCTGTTTAATCAAGCCATGTAACGCTCCCGCTGAGCCACAACAGGCAATAATATTAAAACGACGCTCGGCCTTTAATAGACCCTCAATACTGGCTTGGTGAAACTTACAGTCTCGTTGAAACAAGGCGATTGGAAGTGGGGTTGAATCGTTAATCTCAAAAGCAGGGCTTTTCACCCACACGCCTTGGCTTGATTGCAATAAGTAGCCTTCTTCGCTGTCTGGCGAGCGAGTGGCAATTACTAAATCGAGCAAACCTTGGTCTAGTTTGGCTCTAAGCTCAGTACTAGGGGCGCAGCTTATTTGTAAATCCAGTGCATTAAATTGTTGGTGTAAAGCATCAACCAGCTGTGGTAGTAAAGAGTGGGCATAGTCGTCAGGGCAGCCAATGCGCACACGTAAATTGCCAGTGCCTGCTTTTAATTGCTTAAAGGCTTCATCATGAAGCGCTATCAATTGCTTTGCATAGCTTGCTAGCTGGTGGCCTTGATGGGTTAGCACCAGTTGACGACCTTGCTTTTCAAATAGCGGACTTGCGAGGTCTTGTTCAAGCTTTTTCATTTGCATACTTACCGCAGATTGGGTTCTGCAAATTTGTGCTGCAGCGCGGGTGAAACTGCCTGTATCAACAAAGGCACAAAAAGTTCTGAGGGCATCAATATCCATAATGTATCAGCTTTTCTTATGGGTAGCATCAAAACAATTGGCGAGTAATTACCCAATTGCTGTTTTATAGTGGGTCTAATCTAAACGTTAAAGGAAGCACAATGCAATTATTTATTGGCAATAAAAACTACTCAACTTGGTCATTGCGGGCGTGGTATTTACTAAGTAAATTCAATATTTCTTTTACAGAACAACAATTAGTTTTAGATACGCCTGAGTTTTATGAAGCATTAAAAAGTAAGTTTCCCGTGCAAAAAGTGCCGGCCCTTATTGATGCTGAGTTAATCGTGTGGGATTCACTCGCTATTTGTGAATACATCAATGATGCTTATCTAAATGGTGCTGCTTGGCCTAGTGAAATAGACCAAAGAGCAAAAGCGCGCAGTCTAGCGGCTGAGATGCACTCTGGTTTTGCTGCACTTCGCAGTGAAATGCCAATGAATATTCGCGCTAACAGGCATGTTGAATTATCAGAGCAAGCTAAAAAAGACATTGCGCGTATCGATGAGATATTTTCTGCTCAGCAGCAAAGTTACCCTAACGCATGGTTATTTGGTGAGTTCTCAATTGTTGATGCGATGTTTGCACCTGTGGTGCTGCGCTTCAAAACGTATCAGGTGGAGCTTTCGCATGCTGCACAAGCGTATTGCCTGCACGTACTTAGTTGCCCGGTAATGCAAAGCTGGATCAGCGAAGCCCTTAAAGAAAGCGACATTGTAGACTGTGATGAAGCAGGTGAAGAAATCAACTAACTGAAATTTAGAATATTTTCCTATTTAATTTATTGTCTATTATACTTTTATTTGGGGTTTTTTGTCGTATTTTTATACAAAAATACTAGTTTAATTAATGAGCATACACTCTATACTAGAGTAGTTGCTCTTTAATCTAACACCCCTCACTTCCTTTCGTAGTAGGCATTTATTTATGGGCGCTTTTGCAGCAAAATTATTAAACGAAGATATGTCGATTGAGCGCTATGCTTGCCAATTTAAATCGTTACAGGTTGAGCAAGCATTTTTGCAAAGTAAATTTGCTCAAGATAAAAAAATAGCTCAGTTTCTTACCTGTTTGATTGCAGTTGTTACTTTTTTGGTGACATTCTTTGACAAGATGATCATTCAAGCGAGCTTTTGGCCCGATATTGCCCTGATCGGTAGAGCCGTTACTATATCAGTTTGTTTACTAAGCGCTTTTGGTTTAGGTTTTATAAAAACTCCAGGGCAGTTAAAACCCGTGATTGTCGTGTTTATGGTGTTTTTATTTTTGAATATCCAGTTCATGGTTGTCACCTATGAGCGAAATTATATTTTGCACATGTTTTTTGATGTGATCATTTTGATCACCTTTTACTTTTCAACATTGTTATCTTTGAAGTTATCTTTGTTTTTAGGTGTTGCTTACAGTGTGTTCGCTGTGATTGTTATTTACTCCTATAAAGATATATCCACTCACTCATTTTATGTGGTGATCTTAGCCCATTTGGCAGCTAACTTAGCAGGCATGATTATGGCTGCTCATGAGCATATTATCCGTAGGGAGCTGTTTGTAAGGAATACTCAGCTTGCGCAACTTGCTCACGAAATGAAAACCCAAGCACTCAAAGACTCACTCACTCAACTGCCTAACCGCCGCGCTTTTGATAATGCTTTCCCAGAGTACCAAAGGCTCACTCAGCAGCAACAAGGTGAGTCAAAACAGGTCTGTGTTATTTTGGCTGATATTGATTATTTTAAACGTGTGAATGATACCCATGGCCACGAGGTGGGGGATGTTGTATTACAACGTTTTTCTGCTTTTTTAACTCACTCACTACGTACTTCTGATGATGTATATCGCTTTGGCGGAGAGGAGTTTGTAATTGTACTACCACTATGCTCTGTGCCAGATGCAACGGTTATTATTAATAGTATGATCTCAAGGTTGAACAGTGAAATGTGCGAAGTTGGTGAGTTATCTTTACCAATTCGCGCCAGTTTTGGTTTAACTGTGATGAGAGAAGAGGAGCAAAAATCAGTTATATCAAGAGCTGATGCTGCACTTTATCAGGCTAAAGATGCAGGACGTAATCAATTAGTTATTAAACTTTAATAGCTTAATTATGCGTTAAAACATGTACCTTATAGTCATTTCGGTATAATCTTTAATCATATTATTTTCTTATATTAGCAAGCAAGGAGTCGCGAATGCTAACACGCCACGATAAAGGGTATAAAATTTCAATTAGAGCCAGTGTCTTGCTGGTATTTGCCCTTGCAAGTTTACTCACAGGCGTGGTGGCGATTAGTTTGCATTATTACTTTAGTGAAAAGCTGATACTGCAAACTAAATCAGAACAATTTAAACAAACTAGCCAGCAAATAGCCGATCACATCACCCGAATCAACCATCGTGCCGACAATACCTTAAGCGTGATGATCCACGACACGCGATTATTTTCGAATAGCCAAGATAATAAAGAGATTTTACAGCATGTATTGCTCGAAATTTTAACGCGCCATCCAGACTTTTATTCGCTTATTCTTGGTCATGCTAATGGCGACTTATTACAGGTTATTAATTTAAAAGGCTATGCCAAGCTTCCTTCATCGTTTCAACTTGATGAAGACGATCATTGGCTGGTGTATCAAATTACAGGGCAGGGCAGCGATCGTAAGCAAGTAACCACGTATTTAGACGAGTCGCTCAACGTTCGTAAAAGAGATACGCAAGCGACAGATTACGACCCGCGCACCCGTGTTTGGTTTCAGGATGCAACCAGTACTTCGGTGACGAAAACTGAGCAGTATGTGTTTAACGTATTTGAGGTACCAGGTTATACCTATGCAATTAAATCAGCGCAAACAGGCGATGTATTAGCGATTGATATTGCCAGTGCAAGTTTGAATCATTTTTTAACCGCGCAACAAACTAAAATGAAGCACTTGGTTGAAAGTGAAATGTATGTTTATCGGGGTAATGGCGAGATTATTGCGAGCAGTAAAAATCAAAGCCATCAGCATAGTTTTGCTGATTTATCCCAGTTAGTTAAATTAGATGAGCAGCAATCTGGGCTTGCTAATAAAGCGCATCAATTTGGTAAAATGCTAAGCGTGCAAGAAAAGGGCATAGAAAAGTACATGTTTGTGCTGCCTCTGCCGCTCAGTAGCGATATGCAATCTGATGAAGTGGATTATTTCACCGTACTGGTATCTAAAGATGACGTGTTAGCGGTAATTAAAGAAAAAATACGAATTTCAATTTTTGTCACGGGTTTATTTTTACTTTTGCTGCTGCCCGTTTCATGGTTTTTTGCCTCTTCAATCGTTAACCCAATACTTAAACTAGTGGGTGAGAACAAAAAAATTCAACAGCGCGATTACAATGAGGTCTCAACACTTTCGAGCCATATTTTAGAAATTCATTATTTAGCTAGTTCGATGGTCGATATGAGTCGTTCCATTGAGCAACATGAAAATTCACAAAAAGCGTTGATGGAATCCTTTGTTGAGCTTATTGCGCAAGCCATTGATGATAAATCTCCCTATACGGCAGGGCATTGTGAGCGGGTGCCAGAGCTGGGTATTTGGCTTGCTGATGCAGCATCAGGTTCAACAGATGAGGCGTTTTCTAAGTTCAGCTTTAAAACCCCTGATGAGCGACGCGAGTTTCGTTTAGCAGCTTGGTTGCACGATTGCGGTAAAATCACCTCACCAGAGCATATTGTTGATAAAGGCACTAAGCTCGAAACCATTTATAACCGTATTCATGAAGTACGCACCCGATTTGAAGTGCTGCTGCGTGATGCAAAAATTGCTTACTATGAACAACTATTAGCGCACCCAGAGCAGCAATCTGTGCTTGAGCAAAAGCTTGAGCAACAAACTGAAAAGTTACACGCAGACTTTAGCTTTATTGCTGCCTGTAATGTTGGTGGTGAGTTTATGGATGAAGCGCAGCTGTCTCGTTTACATGAGGTTGCTAGCATTAAGTGGCAGCGCCATTTTGACGCAAGTTTAGGTTTATCACCCCTTGAAGAAATGCGTATGGCTGATTTGAAGAGTCAGCATTTACCTGTCGAAGAGTCACTGCTAAGCGATAAGCCAAGTGATTTAATTCCACACGAAAAAGCCGTTGAGTACCCAGAGAGTTTGGGCATTAATATGGTCATTCCTGAGTATAAATATAACCTTGGCGAAGTGTATAACTTGTCGGTTGCGCGGGGCACGTTAACAGCGGAAGATCGATTTAAGATCAATGAGCATGTGATCAGCACAATTCGTATGCTTGGTAGTGTGCCATTCCCTAAAGAATTAGCGAAAGTTCCGCGTTATGCGTCAACCCATCACGAAACCTTAAAAGGCACCGGTTATCCACGAAAATTAACCGCTGAGCAGTTATCAATACCTGAACGTGTGTTAGTACTTGCTGACATCTTCGAAGCATTAACCGCGGCAGATAGACCTTATAAAAAAGCGAAACCTCTGAGTGTTGCTATTGATATTTTAGCGAAAATGGTCGATGACGATCACATTGACCGTGACGTATTTGAGCTCTTTTTAACTTCAGGTATATACCTAAAATATGCAAAACAGTTTTTACATGAGTCGCAAATCGATTCGGTCGATATTCAAAAATATCTAAGATAATTATTTGCTTATGCTTTAGGCTAATATTGCAGTGTTTTTTGTTTGTAATACAAAGTTATTGGTGTATAAAGATTATACAAGCTAATATTATTTACGAACAAAGCATTGCAAGGAGATGCATAAGTGCTGGTATCTGCTTTTCAAAAACTTAAACAAAAAATTCGTTTTTCGATTCGTCTTACCGTTGTCGCGGTGTTCGTATTAGCCACCTCATTAACAGCTCTGATTGCAATTAGCCTGCAATATTATTTCAGTGAAAAAATGGCTTTAGAAGCCAGTGTTAAAAACTTTAATTTAGCCACCGGCTCCGTTGCTGATTACCTTACTGGGGTGAATGAAAAGTCAGAAAACACATTAAGTGTGATGGTACAAAACAGCAGCCTTATCAGCGCCGACAGCGTAGATAAAAGTGAACTGAGAGATGTCATGAGCGAAATCATGCAGCTCAATCCATTGTTTTATGCCTTATATGTCGGCTATGAAAATGGTGACTTTTATGAGTTAATTAATTTAGAAAGTAGTGAAATTGTTCGCCAGCAGTTGCAAGCCATCGAAGCGGATCGTTGGGTAGTGATCCATATTAGCGGTGAAGGTGCAGAGCGTATTCAGCACACTCATTACTTTGATCAGCAATTTAATTTGCGTATCTCTCAAACAAAGAGTACCAGCTATGATCCGCGAGAGCGTTTGTGGTTTAAGCAAGCAAACTCGACCCGAGTCAATAAAACCAAGCCGTATTTTTTCACTCACTTGCAAGCTCCCGGGCAAACCTATTCGATAAAGTCGGCAAGAGAAAATAGTGTATTGGCGTTAGACGTGAGCCTATCGAGCATCTCTGAGTATTTAAGTAAACAGCAAAGTAAAATGAGCAGCCAGTATTTAAGTGAGCTGTATATTTACAACAAAGAAGGTGAAATTGTTGCCTCTAACCAACAAAAAAATAGCTTACTATTGCCAAGGCTTGAAAAGCTAGCTCTTACTGAAGATCAGCAAAGTGTATTGGCGAAGTACCCTTATTTAAGTGTTTCTAACGAAACCAATTGGCCACCAATGGACTTTAGTGTTGGCGGAAACCCAAAAGGCTATAGTATTGATTATATTAATGGTTTGGCTGAGTTACTTGGAATTAAGGTGACTTTTATTAATGGTTTTACCTGGGCTGAGTTTTTAAGCCAATTTGCAAAAGATGAAATAGACATTATTCAGCCTATTTTTAAAACGCCTGCCAATGAGCCGCTTGGTCTTATGAGCCAAACTATGGCGACCTTACCGTTCAGTATCATTACAGCAAAAGGTTCCACACCCGTTGTTACTATGAAGCAGTTAGCGGGCAAACAGTTGGCTATTGGCGAGGGCTGGTCGGTGATTAACGTGATCAAAGAGCACTTTCCCGACATCGATATTGTTGAGCTACCTAGTACTAAAGCGGTGCTTGATGCAGTAAGCCAAGGGCGCGTCTATGCTGGTTTAGATAACGAGGCGGTATTCAAGTACACCCAAAAGCAGTTTTTTATTGATGGTATTCAGTACAATCAGCTTGATAGTTATAGCCACGATCTACTACCCGATACCCTGCATTTATTGTTTCATCCAGAGGATGCAGCGCTTAAAGACTTAATCGATATGGCAATCACTCAGTTGCCAAATTCGTACATTGCTGCACTCGAGCGAAAATGGTTAGGGAGCGATGCCAGTCAGCAAACACAAGTTATTGGCACTGTGCCATATCCTGAGTTTCTAACTTTAATTACAGATGAAACAAACTTTGCCCATTTACGTTTGATGACCCTAAATGGCATTGAAAAGTACGTGTATATCACTCCGCTTTCAGAAGGGGGCATTAATAGCGATTACTTAGCGATAGTGGTGCCGAAAGAGGGGGTACTAAGCTCTACCCGTGAGAAAATTAAGCTCTCTATTTTTATCACTGCCGCATGCTTAATTATGGTATTGCCGGTGTCGTGGTTTTTTGCCTCACCCATTGTTGCACCTATTAAGACCTTAGAGGGCGAAAACTTAAAGATAAAGCGCCGTCAGTTTGACCAAGTTTCAACGTTAAAAAGCAATATTAAAGAAATCAATAACCTGGCTACCTCTATGGTGCAAATGAGTCAATCTATTCAGCAGCATGAGCAAAATCAAAAAGCCTTAATGGAATCATTTATTGAGCTTATTGCGCAGGCCATCGATGATAAATCGCCTTATACAGCAGGGCACTGCGAGCGGGTACCAGAGCTGGGCATTATGCTGGCCAAAGCGGCTTCAAGCTCCAATGAACACGCTTTTAAAGAGTTTGCCTTTAAAAATAAAGACGAGTTAAGAGAGTTTAGCCTCGCGGCTTGGCTACATGACTGCGGTAAAATCACCACCCCAGAGCATATCGTCGACAAAGGCACTAAGTTAGAAACCATTTATAACCGTATTCATGAAGTGCGTACACGTTTTGAAGTACTGTGGCGAGATGCAGAAATCGCTTATTTAAAAGCATTGCAAAGTTCACCAGAAAAGCAACCTGAGCTCGAGGCTGAGCTTGGCAAACGCCAAGCAGAATTACGCAGTGATTTTTCGTTTATCGCAGCTTGCAATGTGGGTGGCGAATTTATGGATGAAGCAAGTCTTAAGCGTTTAGAGGCGCTAAGTAACATAACGTGGCAGCGACATTTTAACGATAAGGTAGGCCTTTCTCCAGTTGAAGAGCTGCGAGTTCACAGCAGCGATGAGCAGTTGCCTGTTACTGAAAAGCTACTTTCAGATAAGCCTGAACATCTGATCACCCATGATAAACCTATTGAGTATGACGAGCGCTTAGGCATTAAAGTAAGCATTCCTGAATACAAGTATAATCTTGGTGAGCTGTATAACTTGCAAATTCAGCGCGGTACGTTAACAAACGAAGACCGCTTTAAAATTAATGAGCATATTATCAGCACTATTCGAATGCTCGATAATGTGCCGTTCCCTGAAGAGTTAGCACGGGTGCCACGTTATGCCTCGACCCATCACGAAACTCTAAAAGGCACGGGGTATCCGCGTAAGTTATCTGCAGATGATTTATCGATACCTGAGCGTGTGCTAGTGCTAGCTGATATCTTCGAGGCATTAACCGCAGCCGATAGACCTTATAAAAAAGCCAAGCCACTCAGTGTTGCCATTGATATTTTAGCCAAGATGGTAGCCGATCAGCATGTTGATGAAGATGTGTTTAAATTGTTCTTAACATCAGGTATTTACCTTGAATATGCAAAACGCTATTTAAACCCAGAACAAATCGATGATGTTGATATCGCAAAATACCTGTAACTGAGGGCGGTTGCTTTTACTTTAGAGTGAAAAGTCCGTACAATTCGCCTCGTTTTTAGTGACGCTTTTAACGAGATGAATTCAAGCCGTATGCATCAGATTGCTGACTTAATCGCTATTTTTGAAAGCACCTTTTATCAAAGCCATAACACGCGTTTGATCAAAGGTGATGATGAACCTATTTACCTGCCTGCTGATGAGCAAACGCCTTATCACCAAATTGTGTTTGCCCACGGTTTTTATGCCAGTGCTTTGCACGAAATTGCTCATTGGCTGGTGGCTGGTGAGGCACGTCGGTTAAAAGAAGATTATGGCTATTGGTATTGCCCAGATGGTCGTGATAAGCACCAGCAAGCTGAATTTGAAGCAGTTGAAGTAAAGCCCCAAGCTATCGAATGGGCGCTCAGTACTGCAGCAGGTTTTGATTTTAATGTATCGGTTGATAATTTAAATGGCGAGCAAACCTGTCGATTCGATTTTCAAGCGCGAGTTCACCAGCAAGTGTTGAGCTTTTTAGCATCTGGCTTTAATCAGCGCACGACAGCACTTCTTAAAGCATTGAGTGATTTCTATAAAACCCCATGGCCACTAACGGCTGCTCAGTTTACGTGGCAGCGCGATTTTCATGGCAACCCAGGAGCTTTATCTGATGCAGTTTAAATTAGGTTTGATTGTAAATCCGGTTGCCGGCTTAGGTGGCAGTGTCGCACTAAAGGGCAGTGATGGCGCAGATACCGCAGCAAAAGCAATGCAACTTGGTGCTGAGCCAAAAGCAAACTTACGCACTCGAGCGGCACTTGAAGTGCTGCTTGCCCATCAAGATGACTTAATCATTTACACTGTAAACGGTGAAATGGGCGAGCAAACGGCAAACCAACTAGGCTTTCAAAGCCAAGTTATTTACCAAACAAACGATATCACCACCCCAGATGACACAGAGCAGGCTGCCAAGCTATTAGTTGAGCAAGGTGTTGACCTTATTTTATTTGCGGGTGGCGATGGTACTGCCCGCAATATTTGCCATGCGGTTGGCGATAGCACTCCTGTATTAGGTATTCCTGCAGGCTGTAAAATTCATTCTGGGGTTTATGCTATTACCCCAAAAGCAGCTGGGCGTGTTGTTGAGATGCTAGTTAAAGGTGAACTTGTCAGCCTTGGTGATGCTGATGTAATGGATATCGACGAAGAGGCATTTCGCGAAGGCACGGTAAAAGCTAAGCGCTATGGTGAAATGCAAGTGCCGAGTGAAGTACGTTATGTACAGGCGGTTAAAAATGGCGGTAAAGAAACCGATGAATTAGTGCTTGCCGATATCGCTGCCTATGTTGTTAGTGAAATGGATGAAGACTGCTTATATGTGATGGGCAGTGGTTCTACAGTCGCGGCAATTATGGAAGAAATGGGCCTTGAAAATACCTTGCTGGGTGTAGACTTAGTGGCAGACCAAGAGCTTATCGCGCAGGATTTAACTGCTCAGCAATTACTTGAACTTACACAAGGTAAAGAAACCAAATTGGTGATCACCTTAATTGGTGGCCAAGGCCATATCTTCGGCCGAGGTAATCAGCAATTAAGCCCTGCACTTATTCGTGCCATTGGTCGCGACAATATTATTGTGGTGGCTACTAAAACTAAATTACAGGCCTTAAATGGCCGACCACTGATTGCCGATACGGGTGATAGTGAGTTAGACGATGAATTAAGTGGTTATATTCGCGTAACCACAGGTTTCAATGACCATATTATGTATGCAGTGGGTCATCAAGATGGGCTGCACCCAGAGGAGAAGTAACAATGAGTTTAGTAAGTTATATTGATGCAGCGCAGCAATATTTTGATGATTTAGTCGATAAAGCAACTGACGACGAGCTATTTGCTGGTGGCTATTTACGTGGTCACTTTGACTTAGCTGTAGGCTATGCACAAGTAGAAGAATTAAACTTATCGATTGATGAGTTAAACAATCAAGTTGAATCTAGCCTAGTTAAAGCTTACCGCAACGGTGAGTTAAACGAAGAAGATAAAGAGCTTGTTGTGCGCCTATGGGATGAAGTGAAAGCACTTGCAGCTTAATCTAATTAAATAAAATCCTGCAAAGCGACCTGTGTCGCTTTTTTTACATTATCGCTTTACCTTTATAAGGTAATTCCATTAACTTAAAATTTACCTTAGTAGTTAGATACGTTAAGGTTAACGAGATATTTTTCCAGGGAATTTGAAAATGAATAACAATAATGATGTGCAGGCACCAAGTGGTGCAATCGCACGTTTTCTAAATACCATAGAAAGAGTAGGTAACAAGCTGCCTGATCCGGCGATTATCTTTTTAGTCGCAATGCTACTTATTTGGTTTTTATCTTGGCTTTTCTCGGGCACTACATTTGATGCAATCGACCCGCGCACCGGCGAAGCCATCGTTGTAAATAACCTATTAGCAGGGGACTCCCTTGCCACCTTCTTATCTTCGATGGTTAAAACCTTCACTGGCTTTGCGCCGCTTGGTGTGGTGCTGGTTGCTATGTTAGGTGTTGGTGTTGCTGAGCATTCTGGCTTTATCAATACCGGCCTTAAATTAATGTTAAAAGTAACGCCTAAGCAACTTTTAACACCGTCTATTATTTTAGTGGCGATTGTTAGTCATACCGCAACTGATGCCGGTTACGTACTAGTTATTCCACTTGCTGGAGTTATCTTTTATGCGATGGGGCGCCATCCGCTAGCTGGTATTGCAGCTGCGTTTGCCGGGGTAAGTGGTGGCTTTAGCGCAAACTTTATTCCGTCAGGGATTGACCCGTTACTGCAAAGCTTTACCCAAAGTGCGGCGCAAATTATTAACCCAGATATGGCGATTAACCCGCTTAATAACTGGTTTTTCACCTCAGCTTCGAGCTTATTTATTATCTTATTAGGTTGGTATATCACAGATAAAATCATCGAGCCACGTTTACAAAACACGCCACTTGATGGAGATACCGAAGACCTACCTGCCTTTGATGAAGCACGCAGTGATGAAAAGCGTGCGTTTTATATTGCAAGCACTGTGATGATTGCAGGCCTTGCTCTACTTTGGTTTGTCTCAGCGCCAGCCGACTCAGCAATGCGTAGCAGTGATGGCTCGTTAACTAATTTCCGCTCGCCATTAATGCAATCAATTGTGCCACTTATCTTCTTACTGTTTTGGATCCCTGGTGCCGTCTACGGTTTTGCCGTGGGTACCTTCAAAAGCTCTAAAGATATGATAGATGCAATGAGTAAAGCGATGAGCGGCATGGCTTACTATATTGTTATGGCGTTCTTCTGTGCGTTATTTATTGCTGCATTTAGTAAATCAAACCTAGGTGCATTACTTGCAATTGAAGGTGCGCAACTATTAAAAGCAATGGCTCTGCCAAGCTCAGTCACTGTGGTAGGAATTATTTTCTTAACGGCGTTCGTGAACCTATTTGTCGGCTCAAGCTCAGCAAAATGGGCGCTATTAGGGCCAATCTTTGTACCCATGCTGATGCAACTGGGTATTTCACCTGATTTAACACAAGCAGCGTACCGTGTAGGTGACTCAAGCTCGAATATCATCACGCCATTAATGCCATACTTCCCACTGGTTGTTGTGTACTGCCAAAAGTATGTAAAAGGCACCGGTATCGGCACTTTAATCGCGATGATGTTACCGTATTCAATCGCCTTCTTAATCGGTTGGAGTATCTTCTTACTCGCGTACTGGGGCTTAGGTATCCCTCTTGGCTTACAATCAAGCTACGCATACCCAGCCATCGGCTCATAACGATTAGAGTTATAATACCAATTCGCAATAATACTTAATCATTTTGAGGGATTAAACCTGTCGCTACCTGCGTTAAAAATTTCTCATTTAGAACAACTAAATAACGAAATTTTTGCCTTGTTATCGACGAGGTTTTATTGCCTCAAAATAGACTACTTAATTAAGCGAACTGGTATAAAGCCTCAGCCATCCAGCGTAAGGCTTTAAAAAACTGAAGGCTGATGCTGATGGCTGACAGCTTTACTACAGACACAAAAAAACCTTGTCACTCTCATGACAAGGTTTTTTATTGCTTACAGCTTACAGCTTACAGCTTCGTTTAGTTCGCAGTGAAGCTCACTGGACGACGCTCTTTACGAGGGCCACCACGTTTTTCGCCACGGTCTTTGAAGTTACGTTTCTTATCACCACGATCACCACTTGGGCGCTCAGAGCGAGGAGCCGCAGGACCTTGGTCTTGCGTTAGCGTCATATTCATCGGACGTTTACAGATAAATACCTTTTGGAAGTGATCAAGCACATCTTTTGGCATGTTCTGTGGTAACTGTACCGTACTGTGATTGTCATGTAAGCGAATATCACCAATGAACTTGCTTGAGATATCAGCTTCGTTAGCAATCGCACCAACGATATTTTTAACTTGTACACCGTGCTCACGACCTACTTCGATACGGTAAGTATCCATAGGACCCATGTTACGGCTGTTGCGCTCACGCGGCTCACGAGGTTTACGCTCGCGTCCTTGGCGGTCGCCACGATCACCACGTTCATTGCGACGACGCTCATTGCGTTCGCCACGTGGTTGAACTTTAACTTCTTCAACCTTGATTGGTGATTGTTGCTGCGCTAAACAAAGTAATGCACCTGCTAAATCTTCAGTACTTAGCTCAAGTTTCTCTGCCATGTTAGCAGCAACTTGATTAAAGAAAGTGATGTCTTTGTTTTCAAGAGCAATTGTAAGCTTGTCTTGAAGCGCTTTAATACGCTTTTCTTCAACAACTTTAGCTGTTGGTAAATCAACTTGTGCGATATCAGATTTCGTATGACGAATGATATTTTTAAGTAAATAACGCTCGTTATGTTTTACGAAAAGAATCGCTTTACCTTGACGACCCGCACGACCAGTACGGCCAATACGGTGAACGTAGGCTTCTGAATCTTGTGGAATATCGTAGTTAATTACTAAGCTTAAACGGTCTACATCAAGACCACGTGCAGCAACGTCTGTTGCAATAACGATATCAACTAAGCCGTTTTTCAAACGATCTACTGTACGTTCACGTGCTTGTTGGTTCATGTCACCATTAAGTGGTGCCGCAGAGAAACCTTCGCGCTCAAGTAATTCAGCTAACTGTACCGTGTCGTTACGTGTACGTACGAAAACAATTGCACCATCGTATTGTTCTGCTTCTAAGAAGCGAACGATTGCTTTGTTTTTGTGTACGTGTGCATTCCAAAATACTTGCTCAACCGTTGATACAGTTGAGTTACGCGCAGAAATATGAACTTGCTCAGGTTCATTCATGTACTTGCTGCTGATATTTTGAATTTGCTTAGGCATGGTCGCCGAGAAAAGACATGTTTGCTTTTCACGTGGCGTTTTCTCCATGATGCTTTCTACATCATCAATGAAGCCCATGCGTAACATTTCGTCTGCTTCATCAAGAACAAGGGCTTGTAAGCTCTCAAACTTGATTGTGCCACGGTTAATGTGGTCAATTAAGCGACCTGGCGTTGCAACAATAATTTGCGCGCCACGACGAAGTGCACTTAGTTGGATGCTATAGCTTTGGCCACCATAAAGGGCTAAAACTTCAACACCACGAGTATGCTTAGCATATTGTTCGAATGCCTCAGCTACTTGGATCGCAAGTTCACGCGTAGGCGTTAAAACAAGGATCTGTGGCTGCTTCACAGACGGGTCAATATTATTTAGTAACGGCAGTGCAAATGCTGCTGTTTTACCTGTACCCGTTTGCGCTAGTCCCAGTACGTCCTTTCTTTCTAGCAATAACGGTATACATTGAGCTTGGATTTCAGATGGAGTCTTGTAACCCAACTCTTCAACTGCTTTAAGGATTGCAGGAGAAAGATTTAGAGATTCAAACGTGACTGGTTCTGACATTAATACGCCTCAACGAATTTAAAGAGGCGCGCATTGTATAGGAAATACAATGCAATTGCTTGTATAAATTACAACTAATTTGTATGTGGTTGATGTTGGTCATAATTTAATCAGTTTAAAATTACCAAAATCAACCACGTTTACAATTTATTGATATAACCCTAAATTTTCTTTAGCGTATGCTTCGAATTCAGTGAAGCCACCAATGTGGGCTTGGTCAATAAAAATCTGTGGTACAGTTGGGCAAGGTTTGCCTGCAGACTGTTCTAAATCTGCTTTGCTGATGCCTTCTTTAATGATGTCGATATAACGGTATTTAAAATCGTCACGCTCATTTGCTAGTTTTTCAGCAACGTCTTTTGCACGTACACAGTATGGGCAGCCTTCACGGCCAAAAATTACAGTTAACATATCGCTCTCCTCGATGTGAATGTGTTTATCTGGTTATCATCTTAACGAATTAAATGAATAAAAACAGCGCATAAAATCGATTGCACTGTTCTGTTTTTTCTCACTAAAAGCGATTGAGCTAATCAAGTGTGCGCATCCTGAGGCCAAGTTCTGTTGAGTAACCCATAGAATGCGCAGTAATTGCCAACTGCTCATCAATAACATAATAAGTTGGGTAGGCACTGATTTTATAATCTTGACCTGTACTTTTACTGCCAAGTAACACCGGCATTGTTAATTCGAGTGAATCAGTAAACTGTTTAACTTCAGCAATATTTTGGTAATCGAGGGCAATTGCTATGGCATTTAACTTACCTTGCTGATGAGCCTTTTCTAAATTTGGCATACTGTAACGACAAATTGAGCACCAAGGCGCAAAGAAATACACCACTGTTTGCTTTCCTTGTAATTGTGCAATGGTCATCCGCTCTGTCGGGTTTTTTAGCGTGGCTAAATTAAAATAGGGGGCTGGAGTTTTATCAGTTGAGAGTAAATTACGTTGCTGAAATGCGGTCACGGCATACACAACGACTGCCATTAACACGACATTTTTTAGCACACTGATAAATTTTTTTAAAAAAGTTGGATTTTTTTTCATTATTATTTTGTACGTTGTTAGCCCTTTAAAATCAACTTATTCAGACCAGTTTGAGGGTGTTAAAATTTCAATTAACTTAAAAAAATTGCAATTTTTTTTGCTAAAAATCTTGAAAAGATTTTACCCGCCCATAAATAGTTTAGTGAGGACGCCTGATGGGTCCCAAACAAACTAAAGTAATTGAAATATATAGTATTAATTTAACTTTGTTAGCACTGGTTCAATAGAAGAGTACTAACAAAATATCGCTTAAATATGAGGATATAATTATGCGTACAGTAGACTTATCACCACTTTATCGTTCATTCATCGGTTTCGATCATTTAGCATCTTTAATGGATGCAGCAGCTCGCACTGACAAGCAGCCAAGTTTTCCTCCGTACAACATCGAAGCACTCGATAAAGACAAATATCGTATCACTATGGCTGTAGCCGGTTTTAGTGACAGTGAATTGACCATTGAGTCAGAAAACAACACATTAAAAGTCAGCGGTACTAAAGCTGATAAACAAGATAATGCTGAACGTAAGTTCATTCACCAAGGCATTGCAGAGCGTAACTTTGAGCGTAAGTTCCAATTAGGTGATCACGTTAAAGTGCTTGGCGCTGACCTTGAAAATGGCTTACTAAATATCGATTTAGAGCGTGAAATTCCAGAAGCTTTAAAACCACGTAAAATCGAAATTGGTAATGGTAAATTACTCGAAAACAAGTAATTACCAACAGCATTGTTTCCCCTAGTTAGTTTTGCCGCCTCATTTGAGGCGGCTTTTTTATTGTTAAAGCTTTTCTAAATTATCCAAGCACCAGTTAGCCCGTTTGAGAGTGGCTTGCTGTACAGATTCATCCTGTTTATACCAGTTGTTATAAATCATACCGATACGTGGGTTTTGTGATAGCTGTTGTTCGTGCTCTAACATAAAATGCCAATATAGGCTGTTGAATGGGCAAGCATCCTCAGTGGCTTTTTCTTTAATGCTGTAGCTACAATGTTTGCAGTAATCACTCATTTTGTTGATGTAATTTCCACTGGCTGCATAGGGCTTAGTGGCAATTAATCCCCCGTCAGCAAATTGGCTCATTCCCCGAGTGTTGGGCATTTCTACCCATTCTATGGCGTCGATATAAATACCTAAATACCATTCATCTACTTCACTTGGCTCAATAGCGGTTAATAAGCAAAAGTTACCCGTGATCATCAAGCGTTGTATGTGGTGTGCATAAGCCGTTTGCAGGCTTTGTGTAATGGCATGGTGCATACAATTCATGTTTGTTTTACCATGCCAAAAATAATCGGGTAGGGCACGCTTTGCATTTAAGGCATTTTTGCTGGCGTAATCAGGCATATTTTGCCAATAAATACCACGTACATACTCGCGCCAACCGAGAATTTGCCGAATAAAACCTTCAACTTGTGCAATATCAATAGTTTGCTTATCAAAGCTAGTTAACACTTGCTCGATGACCTGCATCGGGTGCAGCATTTTAGTATTAAGGGCAAACGATAAACGGCTGTGATACAAAGACCATTGGTACTGGGACTGGCATGTCATGGCGTCTTGAAACTGACCAAAATGAACCAGTAAATGGTCGCAAAAAAAATCGAGTAACTGCTTTGCTTCAGCGCGTGTGGTTGGCCAAATTAACGTTTCGCTGCACTCACCAAAGGTGTTTACTTTGTGCTTTTCTATTCGTTTAAGGATGTGGCTAACATCGTGACCGAAACACAATGGTTCTGGAATTTCTGTAAGATCGTTCGGTTTTAACTTGTTTCTATTTTGCTGATCAAAATTCCATTTGCCACCACTAGGTTGATTATCATCGTCCATTAAAATATTAAAACGTTTGCGCATAGCACGATAAAAAAACTCCATTTTTACCGGCTTATTTGGCTTAAAGTGCTGGTCAATATCATTAAAAGGTAGTAGAAAGTGTTCTGAATCAACTGCATTGACATTAAATTCGCTCTGCTGTGAAAAGTCTGCAAGTTGCTTTTTAAGGCGGTATTCGTCTGGGTATTGATACTCAATATTTTGGCACTGATAATGCTTAGCTAACCGGGTGAGTAGCCCTGGTAGTGAGTCATCATCTTGTGTGTCATCAAGAGTCAGATGTAGGCAGTTTAAATTCGCTTTTGTCAGTGCATTAGCAAAGTTTTCCATTGCAGCAAAGAAGGCGACCACTTTTTGCAGGTGGTGCTTTACGTAGTCTGTTTCTTGTTTTAACTCAGCGATGACATACAGCGTATCTGGTTGTGATTTTTCTTTAAACCAGCTGTGGCTTGCATTAAGTTGATCGCCAAAAATAAATCTTAAGGTGGTGTATTGCACTTCAAATAGCCTTTGCAGCAAGTAATCTAGGTAACTACGAAGCAATCACAAAGATAGATCGATAAATATAGTCTATAAAAGGTACATGAGTGACATTTTTAATGAGTCACTACTAAGGAAGGGTCGAGATGAAAATTAACTTACATTTACTATTTATAAGCCTGTTAGTTTGCCCTTTGGCCCACAGCACTGTTTATCACTGTGAGAAAAACGGTGTTGCTGAATTTAGCCAGCAGCCCTGTGGCAAAGATGCAAAGTTGATTACCATTAAAGAACAAAATCCACACCTTTCGGGCGCGTCAGATAATGCTGTACAAGCATCAGCAGGTAAAGATACCGCAGAGGTCGACCGTTATATCCGCTTAAAGCAAATCGATGCGCAAATAGCAGAACATAACAATAAAATTGACACATTCAAGCTTAAAATGAACAGGGAAATAGTGGCTTTATCTGAGCAATCAGATGCTCAGCTACGTAACTTGGTGGGGGCTAAAAAACAAGCTGCTATCGCCAAACAAATGACCGCAGTATCTGAGCGATATGGCGTGCTTATTGACAGTGAGCAGCGCAGTATCGACAGACTCATTAAAGAAAAGCATTCATTGGCATCTGCATCTACCAGCACGGCAAATAATGAAATTAATAGTTATATTCGTTCAAAACAAATTATGCGTAAAATTTCAGAACATGAAAATAAAATTGATACCTATCAAAATGAGTTAAACATGCAAATGTCAAAGCTTGAGCAACAACTAAGTAGCCGCCCTCGTAATTTAGCTGATGCGAATAGCGATAACGCATTAGCGGACAAAATGACAGCTTTAACGAGTCGTTTTAACACCCTTATCGCTGTTGAACAAAAACAAATAGAAAGGCTTAATAATGAGTTGACCAAGCTATGAGCTTAAGCGTGCTGGGCAATAAGCGCTAAACGACACCACATTTGAATAAGCAAACAAGTAACTTTTTACGATGTTGGCAAATATTCTCGTAGCTTGCAGCCAAGCTTGATGTAATTGCGTACTAATGTGATGAATATACGACTTGCGAGTATCAATAAAGGCTTCGCAAAGGGTATCGATATCCTCAAATGACACGTTTAAAAAGCTCAAGTTATTCGCTAAATAATGAATAAACGGCGTGACTTGCTGTAAGTCATCGAGGTGACTTACTACTTTGTTGAGCGCACAGTAAAGAATATAGCTGCGCTTAGTTATGCTTTCTTGCTCAGGCACTGTCATGGATAATTGACGAGCACTAAGACTGCGATGATATGCGCTTGTAAACTGATGAAAATCCGGTTTTAGCAATTCAATATCTTGTAGTAACAGTCTTTTTTGAAATGAAGATAGACTCATAGTAAATCGCTTAATAGCCAAGGCTATAGGTTGTTCTTATTATATGACTAAATATAGACGAGAATTTTCAGTTATGGGAAATTTTATGACAAGGCTGTCATAAAAATTTTAGGCAAAAAATAGTCTAACTAATTCATGTAGGAAGGTTGCTAATTGAGCGCTACATGCTTATAATAGCCGCCATTGAATTGAGGTGTTTAGCACTCGATTAAATGATATTAAGTTACTTTTAATATCTATTGGCGCGGGATGGAGCAGCCTGGTAGCTCGTCGGGCTCATAACCCGAAGGTCGTCGGTTCAAATCCGGCTCCCGCAACCAAATACATGCTAAGACATTGTAAGTGTACTTAGTATGCACAGTAATTTTTACTGTATGAAGTCGCGCATTCTGGTAATGCGCGTTTTGCGTTTAGGCTATCTAGTTTAATTTAGTCAGGTGACTGACTCGCAACCAAGCTTGGCCCTAGGCCACACAGTTTTATGCTTTAGGTGTGACGCCCCGCTTGGTTCGGGGCGTTGTTGTATCTGCTTGGCGGTGATTTTAAATCATTATTAAACTCAGTATTTCAGGGCTATATGCCCTTTTTTTGTTTGTATGGAGGATTTTCGTGACAAAACTTGAGCAAGATTTAGTAGCCATGCTCTCACCGGCCGTTGAAATGTTAGGCTTTGAGTTACATGGTCTTGAGTTTGTGCAAGCTGGTCGCCACTCTACATTACGTGTTTATATCGATCACGATGCAGGGATTACGGTTGACAATTGTGCCGACGTTAGTCGTCAAGTTAGCGCAATTTTAGATGTCGAAGACCCAATTACAAATGAATATGATTTGGAAGTTTCGTCTCCTGGTGTTGATCGTCCATTATTCAAACAAGATCACTACGAGAAGGCGCAAGGAGAAGAAGTACGCGTGCGTACAAAGCTTCCGCAAGATGGTCGTCGTAACTTTAAAGGCGATTTAGTATCAGTTAGCAGTGATATGATCACACTTTCAGCAGATGGCGCTGAGCATATGATTATGCTTAGTAACATTGAACGTGCGAACATCATCGCAAAGTTTTAATTCGAGTGCGAAGGAATAGGGCAAGCGAGGCATAACCCATGGCAAAAGAAATATTATTGGTTGCTGAAGCCGTCTCCAATGAGAAAGCGGTTCCAAAAGAAAAGATTTTTGAAGCGTTAGAGTTCGCATTAGCGACTGCAACAAAGAAAAAACACGATGGCGAAATCGAAGTTCGCGTATCAATCGACCGTAAAACAGGTGATTACGACACATTCCGTCGTTGGAAGATTGCTGAAGTTCTTGAAGATGGTTCTTTAGAAAACCCTTACAGCGAAATCACACTTGAAGCGGCTCAGGTTGAAGACGAAAGCCTACAATTAGGTGATTACGTTGAAGAACAAATTGAGTCAATCAAGTTTGACCGTATTACAACACAAATGGCTAAGCAAGTTATCGTACAAAAAGTACGTGAAGCTGAGCGTGCATTAGTGGTTGAAGAATACAAAGATCAACAAGGCGAATTAGTAACAGGTGTTGTTAAAAAAGCAACCCGTGATGCAATCGTACTTGACCTTGGTAACAATGCTGAAGCGGTTATCTACCGTGATGATATGTTACCGCGTGAAAACTTCCGTCCAGGTGACCGTATCCGTGGTCTTCTTTACGAAGTTAAGCCAGAAGCACGTGGCGCGCAGTTATTTGTAACGCGTTCTAAGCCAGAAATGCTAATGGAACTTTTCCGCATTGAGGTGCCAGAGATTGGCGAAGAGATGATTGAACTACGTGCAGCTGCACGCGATCCAGGTTCTCGTGCAAAAATCGCGGTAAAATCTAACGACAAACGTATCGACCCAGTAGGTGCGTGTGTTGGTATGCGTGGTGCACGTGTACAAGCAGTTTCAACTGAGCTTGGTGGTGAGCGTGTTGATATCGTTCTTTACGATGACAACCCTGCGCAATTCGTTATCAATGCAATGGCGCCAGCAGAAGTTGCGTCAATCGTAATGGACGAAGATACACATTCAATGGATATCGCTGTTGAAGCCGATAACCTAGCACAAGCAATCGGTCGTAATGGTCAAAACGTTCGTCTTGCTAGCCAGTTAACTGGTTGGGAATTAAACGTAATGACAGTTGATGACATGCGTGCGAAGAACGAAGCTGAATCAGATAAGCTAATCAACTTATTCACTGAATACTTAGATATCGATGATGAGTTTGCAACTTTACTTATCAACGAAGGTTTCTCAACACTTGAAGAAGTGGCTTACGTACCGGCATCAGAATTCTTAGAAATTGACGGTTTAGATGAAGAAACAGTTGATATCTTACGTTCACGTGCAAAAGACGCATTAACAACGAAAGCGCTTAAAACTGAAGAAAGCCTAGAAGGTGCAGAACCTGCAGAAGACCTACTAGCGCTTGAAGGCTTAGAGCGTCACCTTGCATTTGTTATGGCAAGTAAAGGTGTAATAACACTAGAAGACTTAGCTGAGCAAGGCATTGATGAGTTAGTAGACATCACTGAACTTTCAGAAGAAGAAGCTGGCAAGCTAATTATGGCTGCGCGTAACATTTGTTGGTTCGCAGACGAGTAATTTATTAACGGAGGTATTACACACTATGGCAGAAGTAAATGTTGAAAAACTAGCCGGAGATATTGGTACAACTGTTGATAAACTACTACAGCAGCTTGAACAAGCCGGTATTTCTAAAAAAGCAGGTGATATGGTAACTGAGTCTGAAAAGTCGACGTTATTAGATCACTTGAGCAAGCAGCACGGCGGCACGGGCTCAGAAGGCCCAGCTCGCATGACTTTGCAACGTAAAAGCAAAAGTACGCTAAGCGTAACTGGCTCTACAGGTAAAGCGAAGTCTGTGCAAGTTGAAGTACGTAAAACACGTACTTACGTTAAGAAAAGCGCCATTGAGCAACAGCAAGAAGAAGAGCGTTTAGCTGCAGAAGAAGCTGCACGTAAAGCAGCAGAGCTTAAAGCCCAGCAAGAAGCTGAGGAGCTTAAAGCGAAACAAGAGGCAGAGCGCAAAGCGAAAGAAGAAGCTGAGCGTAAAGCCAAAGAAGAGGCTAAACGTAAAGCTGAAGCTGAGCGTAAAGCGAAACAGAAGCAGATGACCCCAGAGCAAAGTGCTAAGTCTGAACAAGATCGCGCCGAAGCTGAGCGTCTGCAAAAAGAAGCAGAAGAGGCCGCATTGAGAAAAGCTGAAGAAGAAGCGAAACGTCAAGCAGAAGAGGCAAGAAAGCTAGCTGAAGAAAATGAAGCTCGCTGGAAAAAGGAAGAAGAAGAGCGTAAGCAGCGTGAAGAAAACGCTGACCACCACCTTACGACTTCTACTTACGCACGTGAAGCAGAAGATGAATCTGATGCACGTGAAGAGCAAAGCGCTCGTCGTAAGAAAAAGAAAAAAGGACCTCAAAAAGAGAAACAGTCTACTGGTCCTAAAGGCAAGAAAGGTAAGCTGAAAGCACCAACGTCTTTACAACATGGTTTCCAAAAACCAACAGCAGACGTGAAAAACGAAGTTCGTATCAGTGAAACAATCACTGTTGCTGAGCTTGCATCACGTATGGCTGTTAAAGGTGCTGAAGTTGTTAAAACGATGATGAAGATGGGTGACATGGTTACCATCAACCAAGTGATTGACCAAGAAACAGCACAACTTGTAGCTGAAGAAATGGGTCACAAGGTTATCATCGTTAAAGAAAACGAATTAGAAGAGAAAGTACTAAGCGACCGTAGCGAAGAAGGTAAAGCGATTCCTCGTGCGCCGGTTGTAACAGTAATGGGTCACGTTGACCACGGTAAAACGTCAACACTTGACTACATTCGTTCAGCAAAAGTTGCCTCTGGTGAGGCAGGTGGTATTACACAGCACATTGGTGCATACCACGTTGAAACAAATGGTCACATGATCACGTTCTTAGATACTCCGGGCCACGCCGCGTTTACATCAATGCGTGCACGTGGTGCTAAAGCAACGGATATCGTAATCCTAGTTGTTGCTGCGGATGATGGTGTAATGCCACAAACTAAAGAAGCGGTTCAGCACGCCCGTGCTGCAGGCGTTCCTTTAATCATCGCAGTAAACAAGATGGATAAAGAAGGCATCGACCCAGATCGCGTTAAGAACGAACTAGCACAATTAGACGTTATCCCAGAAGAGTGGGGTGGTGACACGCAATTCGTTCATATCTCAGCAAAAACAGGTTTAGGTATTGATGACCTACTTGAAGCGGTACTAATGCAAGCTGAAATCCTAGAGCTAACTGCACCAGCTGAAGGTATGGCAGCAGGTGTTGTAATTGAATCGCGTCTTGATAAAGGCCGTGGTCCAGTTGCATCAATCCTAGTTCAGTCTGGTACGCTTAACCAAGGTGATATCGTACTGTGTGGTCTTGAATATGGCCGTGTTCGTGCGATGAAAGATGAGAACGGTAAAGACATCAAGTCTGCGGGTCCATCTATCCCAGTTGAGATTTTAGGTCTGTCTGGTATCCCTGCTGCTGGTGATGAAGCAACAGTAGTTAAAGATGAGCGTAAAGCGCGTGAAGTAGCACTTTACCGTCAAGGTAAGTTCCGTGAAGTGAAGCTTGCTCGTCAACAAAAAGCGAAGCTTGAAAACATGTTTACGAACATGGCTGAAGGCGATGTATCAGAAGTTAACATCGTTCTTAAAGCTGACGTACAAGGTTCAATTGAAGCAATCGCTGATTCATTAACTAAGCTTTCTACCGATGAAGTTAAAGTGAAGATTGTTGGTTCAGGTGTAGGTGGTATCACTGAAACTGATGCAACGCTTGCAGCGGCGTCAAACGCAATCGTTGTTGGCTTTAACGTACGTGCTGATGCATCAGCTCGTAAAGTAATTGAGTCAGAAAACCTAGACTTACGTTACTACAGCGTAATCTACAGCCTGATTGAAGAAGTTAAACAAGCGATGTCAGGTATGCTTGCACCAGAATTCAAGCAAGAGATCATTGGTCTTGCTGAAGTTCGTGACGTGTTCAAGTCACCTAAGATTGGTGCAATCGCAGGTTGTATGGTTACTGAAGGTATCGTTAAGCGTAGCGCGCCTATCCGTGTACTTCGTGATAACGTGGTTATCTATGAAGGTGAACTTGAGTCACTACGTCGCTTTAAAGATGACGTTCAAGAAGTACGTAACGGTATGGAATGTGGTATCGGCGTTAAGAACTACAACGATGTTAAAGTTGGCGACCAAATCGAGGTATTCGAGACGGTTGAAGTACAACGTTCACTTTAAGTTCGTTTAAGTTATTGCTTTAAATGGGGGCCTAGCCCCCATTTGTGTATTCGTAATTAAATTAACTTATTCTTTAACATCAATAAGTTATTATTTTAGAGTGAAATGAAATGAGAGAATTTTCTCGTACTGATCGTGTTGCACAGCAAATTCAAAAAGAGATTGCTGTTATTCTGCAACGCGAAATCAAAGATCCACGCTTAGGCATGGTGACAGTGTCTGCGGTTGAGGTATCTCGCGACTTATCTTACGCAAAAGTATTTATCACAGTGTTTAATACTGATGATGAAGATAAAGCCAAGCAAAGCGCTAAAATCTTAAATGAAGCAACGGGTTATATTCGTTCTTTATTAGGTAAACGTATTCGTGCGCGCATCATGCCTGAGTTACGTTTTGTGATCGATAACTCGCTTATGGAAGGTATGCGTATTTCAAACTTGGTTGACTCAGTTATTCGTGAAGACAATGCCAAGCATGTAGACGAAGATGACAGCGAAGAAGGCACTAAAGACTAATGGCTAGACGCAGTAAAGGTCGTGCTATTGACGGCATCTTATTACTTAATAAGCCGCAAGGTATTTCATCAAACAAAGCATTGCAGCAAGCAAAGGGAATTTACTTTGCTCAAAAAGCAGGCCACACCGGTGCGCTTGATCCGCTCGCGACGGGTATGCTGCCTATTTGTTTTGGTGAAGCGACTAAGTTTACCCAGTTCTTGCTTGATACTGACAAAACCTATGTTGTACGCGCCAAACTTGGTGAGCGAACCACGACCTCTGATTCAGATGGTGAAGTGGTTGAAACGCGCGACGTATCGGTCACCCGTGAACAATTAGCTGAGCAAATTGCCAGTTTCTTAGGTGAGTCGGATCAATACCCTTCGATGTACTCTGCGCTTAAATACCAAGGTCAGCCTTTGTATAAATATGCTCGCGAAGGTATCGAAGTGCCGCGTAAGTGTCGAAAAATTAATGTATTTAGTTTAACGCTTGATGAGTTTGATGAAGCTAATAACGAAGTACAAATGACGGCACACGTCTCTAAAGGCACTTATATTCGTACTATTGTTGACGACTTAGGTGAAAAGCTTGGCTGTGGTGCGCATGTCATCATGTTACATCGCAGCGCTGTTGGCCATTATCCAAGTGAAAAAATGGTCACTCTTGAGCAACTTGAAGAAAAACTACAGCAAGCAAAAGCAGACGATGTTGCGCCTTCAAGCTACCTCGATGAGCTATTACTGCCAATGGATACTGCTTTGGTTGATTTACCTGTGATTGAGATTACTCAAGAGCAGGGCGTGGCATTTAGTCATGGTCAAACAGTCGTGATTGGTAAGCCTGTACCAGATGGTGTGGTAAAGGTAATGGCTGATGGGGTGTTCATTGGTACTGGTGAGCGTCATAAAGACGGTCACTTAAAATCAAAGCGTGGCTTATCAAATCAACTGCCTGAGTAAAGATTACCTTGTAGTTATTAGCAAAGCTGGGTAGAATACGCCCCGCTCAATCGTTTTGGCTGAATTAGTGATCGGCTAAAACACAATTTAAATTAATTTTTGGAGTTACTATGTCACTAAGCAATCAAGAAAAAGTTGAAATCATCGCTAAATTTGCACGCGCTGAAGGCGACACTGGTTCACCTGAAGTACAAGTTGCACTTCTAACTTTCGATATCAACAAGCTTCAAGGTCACTTTGCTAGCCACAAGCACGACTTCCACTCACGTCGTGGTCTTCTTCGCAAAGTAAGCCAACGCCGTAAACTGCTTGACTACCTTAAAGGTAAAGACATTGCACGTTACACTGCGTTAATCCAAGAGCTTGGCCTACGTCGCTAAGAACTAGATTACGAGAAAAGGGGCTATTTAGCCCCTTTTTTTGTGCGCGCATGAAAGGTATACTAGCGCACACCTAGGTAGTGGATACTGCTTAGATATTAAAAAACATCATTGCCAATTGTAGTACTTAATCGTGTTTTCATAAGCACAATTAAGTACTGTAATTGGTACTTTGATGGACTATTTTTTACCAATTCGGAGCACAGCTCTGAGTTGCTTTTACATTTAAAGGACATTTTTAAGTGCAAGCAATTATTAAAGAATTTCAACTAGGTCAACACACTGTGACTCTAGAAACTGGTGCTATCGCTCGTCAAGCTGACGGCGCAGTACTAGCAAGCATTGGCGACACTTCAGTATTAGTTACTGTTGTTGGTAAGCGTGATGCACAACCAGGTCAAGACTTCTTCCCACTAACAGTTAACTACCAAGAGCGTATGTACGCTGCGGGTCGTATCCCAGGTGGTTTCCTTAAGCGTGAAGGTCGTCCTAACGATGGCGAAACACTTATCGCTCGTCTAATCGACCGTCCAATCCGTCCACTTTTCCCAGACGGTTTCGTAAACGAAGTACAAGTAATCGCGACAGTTGTTTCTGTTAACCCAGAAATCCAACCTGACATGGTTGCTATGATTGGTACTTCAGCAGCACTTGCTATCTCTGGTATTCCATTCAATGGTCCTATCGGTGCATCACGTGTTGGTTTCATCAACGGTGAATACGTACTTAACCCAACACTCGCTGAGCTTGAAGAAAGTCAATTAGACCTAGTTGTTGCTGGTACTGATAACGCAGTACTTATGGTTGAATCAGAAGCTGAAACACTATCTGAAGACGTAATGTTAGGTGCGGTTGTTTATGGTCATGAGCAATCTCAAGCTATCATCAACGCAATCAACGAGTTCAAAGCTGAAGCTGGTAAACCTGCTTGGGATTGGACTGCACCAGAGAAAAACGTAACACTTGCTGAGAAAATCTCTGCAATTGCTGCTGATAAAGTAGGTGAAGCATACCGCATCACTGACAAAGTAGCGCGTAAAGAAGCACTAGGTGCAGCGAAAGAAGAAGTTGTTGCTACACTAACAGCTGAACTTGCTGAAGGCGAAGAGCTAGATACGCAAGAAGTTGGCAAATTATTCGGTTCTTTAGAAAAAGAAATCGTTCGTGGCCGTATCATCGCTGGTGAAAAACGTATCGATGGTCGTGAACCAGATATGGTTCGTGCACTAGACGTAATGACGGGTGTTTTACCACGTACTCACGGTTCTGCAATCTTCACACGTGGTGAGACGCAAGCACTTGTAACTGCAACGCTTGGTACTGAACGTGATTCACAGTTAATCGACGACTTAACAGGTACTAACAAGCATCACTTCATGCTTCACTACAACTTCCCTCCGTTCTGTGTAGGTGAAACAGGTTTTGTAGGCTCTCCTAAGCGTCGTGAAATTGGTCACGGTAACCTAGCTAAGCGTGGTATTGCTGCGGTACTACCTACACTTACTGACTTCCCATACTCAATCCGTGTTGTTTCAGAAATCACTGAATCAAACGGTTCATCGTCTATGGCATCAGTATGTGGTACGTCACTAGCACTTATGAACGCAGGTGTTCCAATTAAAGCATCTGTTGCTGGTATCGCGATGGGTCTAGTTAAAGAAGGCGACGATTTCGTTGTTCTTTCAGATATCTTAGGTGATGAAGATCACTTAGGTGACATGGACTTTAAAGTAGCGGGTACTTCAAACGGTATCACTGCACTACAAATGGATATCAAGATCGAAGGTATCACTAAAGAAATCATGCAAATCGCTCTTAAACAAGCGAAAGCAGCACGTCTACACATCTTAGGTGTTATGGACGAGGCGATTGCAGCACCTTCTGAAGAGTTATCTCAATTCGCACCACGCATCTACACAATGCAAATCCCTGCGAAGAAAATTGCTGAAGTTATCGGTAAAGGTGGCGCAACTATCCGTCAACTTACTGAAGAAACTGGCACAACGATCGAAATCGAAGATGACGGTACAATCAAGATCGCTGCAACTGACGGCATTAGCGCAAACGATGCAATCAAGCGTATCGAGCAACTAACTGCTGAGCTAGAAGTAGGTACTATCTACACTGGTAAAGTTGTACGTATCGTTGATTTTGGTGCGTTCGTTAATATCCTTCCGGGTAAAGACGGTCTAGTACACATTTCACAAATCAGCACAGAGCGTGTTAACAACGTAACTGACCACCTAAGCGAAGGCCAAGAAGTTAAAGTTAAAGTTCTTGAAGTAGATCGCCAAGGTCGTGTACGTCTAAGCATCAAAGAAGCAATGGAACCAGCTGCTGAAGAAAAAGCAGAAGAGTCTAAAGACGCTTAATGATGATTGAATAACCAGTTATTTGCTGGATATAAGAAAAAGGGGCTGTTTAGCCCCTTTTTTTATGCTTTAATGAAACCTATCCGCTTCGCCTTTGTCTACAGAGAATTCAGGTATTAAGGAATTTAATGATTTTTAAACACTTAGCATTGACCGCTGTGGCTATTTTTTCTTTAAGTGCATGTCAAACAACTTCACAACCTGAGTCAGTCCCTATTGTTAATGTGCCTTTTACTGCACCATTAGCGCCTGATTTTCGTAACGAAATTACGATTGCTCGCTATTCTGAACTACTAAATCGTGCTGATTTAAGTGCCGAGCAACAAGCCAAACTTTATTACGATCGCGGTGTATTATTTGACAGCTTAGGTATGTCGACCTTGGCACGTATTGACTTTAACCGTGCGATTAAGCTCAAACCAGACCTAGCAGAAGTGTATAACTTCTTAGGCATTCATCACACACTAATGCAGCAGTATGAACAAGCTTATGAGTTTTTTGATTCGGCACTTGAGCTTAACGAGCAACATGAGTATGCCTATTTAAATCGTGGTATTGCCCTTTACTATGGTGACCGTCCATCACTTGCACAAGATGATTTACAGCAGTTTTTAAATCGTTCACCAAGCGACCCTTACCGTGTGCTATGGCTTTATTTAGCTCAATCAGAAGCTGATAAAGCACAGGCTTTAATTGATTTAAAAGCTAACTCGCAGGGTGTTGATGAGTCTCAATGGGGTTACCAACTGTTGGCACTTTATTTAGGTGACATTAGTGAGTTTGAGTTTTTATCTGGCATTATTGAAGGTGTAACTTCAGAGCAAGAGTATGCGCACCGCTTATGCGAAGCTTATTTCTACCTAGCGAAGATGCATCAAGCGGCGGGTGATAACTATCTTGCTGCCGATTACTTTAGACTTGCCCTTGCCACCAATGTGCATGAGTTTGTTGAATACAAATATGCCCGCTTAGAGCTTGAGTTAATGGCTGGTGAAAACGCAAGCTAAGGTTTCTTTTACTGCTATTCTATTACTGAGCTTGGGTTTCGTTTCAAGCTCAGTATCTCGTTTTATTCCTGCTTACGCTTATTACGCAAATACTACTCCTTCACAAGCTACGGCTATCTATCACTTGGCACCCAGTGCCATTAATTTGCAGCATTTAGTGCTGAGTAACTCACAGCTTCGCCAGTTAGCAAGGCTTAATCATAGTAATGCGGCGTATCAGCTTGCGCTCAGATTTTTGCAGCAACAAGATTACACTGCAGCAAAATTATGGTGGCAGCCTTACTTTGCTAAATTCAATTCAGCTCAGCAACAAACCTTAGCGGAGCAGCTAGTCAAAGCAAACCAGTGGCTCGATATAAGTTACCTAGGTAAAGCTGGCAAGTTACCTAAGGGAAATGCCAAGCAAGCTTGGCTGTTGCAGCAACAAATGCCGCCAGCTCAAATTGACCCAGCTTATGCGCAGCAGCAGCAATTAGCTTTATCAACATCAAGTGTACAAGCAAGCAGTCAGTGCCAATTTAATGTTTTAATGATGACAGATCATTACAAGGGCATTGATACTTTAAAGCAGTATAAGCAGCAATACAGTAAAGCGCCTGAGCCTGCAAAAGGCAGCTTTTGTTTTACTGACATTGTTTATGTTGCTGATAAGTTTAGCTGTGATGATAGTAGTGGGGCGCTTAAGTGTAACTGGCAAAATGCGTCAGCGCATCCGTGGCCTGAAGGTTTTGACTTTATTGTGATGATGTCAAAGCAAGGGGCTGCTAATGTGCTTGGCGGGATTATGCATATCAATTCATCGCAATCTTATGCGGTATTTTTACATGAGCTAATGCATTTTAATGGCTTTGAAGATGAGTATGTTTTAGCAGAGCAAAAACAACAGTGGCTGTGTAAGCAACAGGGGCTGGTTGCGCCAAATTTGTTTATTGCAAATGAGGTTTCCCCACCAAAAGGCTGGCAAAAAAGTATCGCCTGTAGCAATCAGTTAGCCTATAAACCAAGCCCTAATTGGTCAATTATGCAATACCAAACAATGAGCTTGTCTGAGCAATACCGTGAGCTTTGGCAAAAACAAATTAACCAGCCCTTAACAAAGCCGATTCGGTTTTCTGAATATTTTGCCTTTTTAGGCTTAAAGCCAGTGTTTACAACAGCTTCCAAAGAGCAGAAATTTTCTGACTAATCGTCTATTTATTGCTATTTTAGTATGCAAAGCGGTTAAATGTTGTGCAAATAGGTTTGTCTCCTATAGACAAAATAGCACCTGATCAGTATAACTATACGCATTGTAAGCTTTTTTTGAAGCCAACTTTTAACCATCCAAATGAACAGTACGCAACTAATTAAAACTAGAGCGGTATTGATATTCTTATGACACTAAAAGGCTCCTAATTATGACTTTGCTCTGGATACCCCTGTTATCCTTAATCGGCAGTGTTATTTCATCCTGCACTTCAAAACTAACACGTAACCAAAGCACTGCTTTGACCATGTTAGCGCCTTTGATTGCCCTTGGAATTGTATTTTCGTATACCCCTGCAGTCTTTTCTGGTGAAACAATTCGCTACACTGCTGAGTGGATCCCTCTTTTAAACATGCAAGTCTCGTTTCGACTTGATGGTTTAACGTTACTTTTTCTATATATGATCTTGGGTATCGGTACCCTGGTGATTTTTTATGCGCGTTATTACTTGAGTAGTAGCGACTCAATGCCAAAGCTGTACTGCTATTTAATGCTATTTATGACCGCAATGGTCGGCATCGTGATGTCGAATAATGTCATCCAGCTGTGGTTTTTCTGGGAGCTCACCAGTATTAGCTCGTTCTTATTGATTAGCTATTGGTGGCATAAGTCAGAAGCTCGCAAAGGCGCACGTATGGCACTTGCTATTACCGGTGCCGGTGGTCTTGCGTTACTAGCAGGTTTATTACTAATTGGTGATATTGTTGGTAGCTATAATCTTGATGTGATTTTAGCAAGCAAAGCGCTTATTCAATCTCATGCACTTTATGAAGCTGCGCTGGTATTAGTGCTTTTAGGTGCATTTACCAAATCTGCACAATTTCCATTTCATTTTTGGTTACCACATGCCATGGCAGCACCGACACCAGTCAGTGCCTACTTGCACTCCGCAACCATGGTTAAAGCAGGTATCTTTTTATTAGCGCGTTTTTATCCAGCGCTATCAGGCACAGATACTTGGTTTATCTTAGTGGCGATGACGGGTCTGGCTACTTTATTGGTTGGCGCTTATATCGCGCTATTTAAGCATGATTTAAAAGGCTTGCTGGCTTATTCAACAATCAGCCATTTAGGTTTAATTACCTTACTGCTTGGTTTAGACACTGAGCTTGCTACAGTGGCTGCTATCTTCCACATCATTAACCACGCAACCTTTAAAGCGTCGTTATTTATGGCAACGGGTATCATTGACCATGAAACTGGCACCCGTGATATGCGTAAACTTAATGGTATGTGGCGATTTATGCCGTATACCGCCACACTTGCTATGGTAGCAGCGGCAGCCATGGCGGGCGTGCCACTGTTAAATGGTTTCTTGTCGAAAGAGATGTTCTTTGCCGAAACACTGCATCAGCAAGTGCTTGGCTCTATGTCTTGGTTAATTCCAGTGTTAGCGACTATTGCTGGTGCACTCTCTGTCGCGTATTCAGCACGCTTTATTCACGACGTGTTTTTTAACGGCGACCCAATCGATTTGCCAAAACAGCCTCATGAGCCACCACGCTATATGCGTGTACCAATCGAAATTTTGGTTGTGCTGTGTTTACTCGTCGGTATGTTCCCGCACTTTGCAGTAAGTGATATTTTAGCTTCGGCGTCTTATGCAGTGCTTGGCGATGCAGCCCCAGATTATAAGCTATCTGTATGGCATGGCTTTAATTTACCGCTGTTAATGAGCTTTATTGCTACAAGCGTGGGCGTGATGATTTATGTGCAGCGTAAGCACCTGTTCCACTTCCAAGCTTCATTGCCAACTTTGAATGCTAAGAAAGGCTTTGAGCGTGGCTTATATAGCTTAATTAAGTGGTCACAAGAAAAGATTAAACGAATCGAAAATGGCTCGTTACAGCGCTATGCCTTTGTGATGATTGCTGTGGTGCTTATGTGTGCGGGCTGGCCTTTATTTGAAATGCGCCAGTTAGCAGGAGCAAGTGAGTTAACCCCAATTGATTTCCATAATGCTATTGGTGCTGGCTTACTAATAATTGGTGCGCTGGCAACGGTTATTTGGCACCGCTCACGAATGATATCTTTGATTATGATTTCAATCGTAGGCCTGATGGTATCTGTTGCTTTCACTCGATTCTCTGCGCCTGATTTAGCACTGACTCAGTTAACGGTTGAAGTTGTCACCGTAATGCTACTGATGCTTGCACTGTTCTTTTTACCACAGCGTACTCCGAAAGAGTCAAGCTCATTGCGTATTCTGCGAGACTTGGGTATCTCATCGGCAATTGGTGTGGTTGTGGCGAGTATTTGTTATGCGCTTCTAACAAGACCACTTGAATCAATTTCTGACTTCTTTGTTGCCAATGCAAAAACTGGCGGTGGTGGTACTAACGTTGTAAACGTTATCCTCGTTGACTTTAGGGGTTTTGATACCCTAGGTGAGATTACCGTATTGGGTATTGCTGCGTTAGGTATTTATAAGCTTCTTATTAACTTGCCGCTGTTTATGCCAGCAAGTGATAGTGAAGGGCGCCCATGGGCAAGAGAGCGTTACCCAATTCTATTATCGAGTATTTCACAAAGCTTGTTACCACTTGCATTACTTGTGTCTGCGTATATTTTCTTACGTGGTCATAACTTACCAGGTGGGGGCTTTATTGCAGGACTGGTTACCGCGATTGCATTTATTTTGCAATATATGGCAAATGGTTCGCACTGGATTGCAGACAGATTTGACGTGAATTATCGTAAGATTATTGCGTCAGGTATTGCTATTGCATTGTTTACAGGTATTGGAAGTTGGTTCTTCGAACGTCCATTCCTAACAACCTGGTTTGATTATTTTGATATTCCGCTAGTCGGCAAGACAGAACTTGCTAGTGCTATCGTATTTGATTTAGGTGTGTATTTAACTGTTGTAGGTGCAACGCTGATGATTTTAGCAAGTTTAGGTAAATTAACTGCTGATACACCCAAGCAAGAGGTAAATATTTAATGGAAGTATTGTACGCATCATGCGTCGGCGTGCTGGTTGCATGCGGAATTTACTTAATATTACGGGCTCGTACCTTCCCGGTAGTACTCGGCCTGACTATGTTGTCGTATGCAGTTAACCTGTTTTTATTCTCTTCAGGTCGTTTAACTATTAACAAAGCGGCTGTACTTGGTACAGGCAGTGAGTATGCCGATCCACTCCCTCAAGCGCTGGTTTTAACAGCCATTGTAATAGGCTTTGCGATGACCGCTTTTGTGGTTATTTTAGCGATTCGTGGTCGTGCTGACTTGGGTAATGACCATGTTGACGGCCATCTTGTTAAGTCATCGAAGGAGCAAAAATGATTCAGCATTTAGCTTCTTTACCAATTTTAATTCCGATGTTGGCAGGCGTTATTTTACTCATGCCGCCATGTGGTAAAAACTTACATATCCGTCGTGTTTCGTCGGTTATATTGTCGATTGTCACACTCTTGGTCAGTGCTTATTTATTATTCCACGTTAATAGTACCGCTCCGCTTGTTTACGCAATCGGTGATTGGTCTGCACCATTTGGTATTGTGCTGGTTGCCGATAGACTAGCAACGCTACTGGTGCTACTTACCAGTTTCCTTGGTGCAGTTGTGGTGCTTTATAGCTGTGCAGGCGATGATAAAAAAGGGAGCTTTTTCCATCCGTTAGTGCACTTTTTAGTGTTAGGTGTAAATGGCGCCTTTTTAACTGGTGATGTATTTAACCTGTTCGTATTTTTTGAAGTGCTGTTGATTGCTTCGTATTCATTATTGATGCATGCCGGCAACAAACATAGTACCCGAGCTGCACTGCAGTACGTCATTTTAAACCTGATTGGTTCAAGCGTATTCTTAATTGCGCTGGGTGTACTTTATGGAGTGTTAGGCACATTGAACATTGCTGATTTAGCGCAAAAAGTACCACAGCTGACGGGTGATGATGTTTACCTTGCTAAAATTGGTGGCTTGCTGTTAATCGTGGTATTTGCGTTAAAAGGCGCGTTATTACCGTTACATTTATGGCTACCGAATACCTACGCCAGTGCAATGCCATTAGTTGCTGCATTATTCGCGATTATGACCAAGGTCGGTGTGTATGCCATGTTGCGCGTGTATACCGTAATATTTGGTGATAATGCTGGCGAACTCGCTCACATGGCACAGCCTTGGTTATGGGGCTTAGCACTAGCGACCATAGTGATGGGTGGTATTGGTGTATTAGCGAGTCAAGATTTTAGAAAGCTTATTGCGAATCTGGTGGTTGTATCTGTGGGTACTTTAGTGGCATTGGTTGCGATTCAGAATGTTGCTGCAACAGCTGCATTACTTTACTACTTAGTGCATTCAACCATTATTTGCGCAGCACTGTTTTTAATTGCTGATTTAATTGCTCAGCAACGTGGTAAAGTTGCCGACCGATTAGTCGCAGGGCGCGCCGTTGCACAGCCATATTTACTTGGTACTTGTTTTGTAGTGGCTGCGCTTGCTGTTGTTGGTATGCCACCGTTATCTGGCTTTGTCGGCAAAGTATGGATTTTAAAGAGCACGCTAGATAGCGAAAAAGCCATGTTGTTTTGGCCAATCTACCTAGTTTCGAGTTTAGCGTTATTAGTGGCGGTTTCACGAGCCGGTACCAGTTTATTTTGGGATCACACCCATAAAGACAGTGAAGCAATTGAAGGCACCAAAGCACACCCTGTTAAAGTGATAGCTGTAGTTGCATTACTTGTGTGTTCACCATTAATGGTTGTATTTGCAGGACCTATTTCAGACTATATGTTAGCAACGTCAGAGCAGTTGTTTGATATCAACACTAGCATCAACGCTGTATTACAAGGAGGCCAATAATGCGTTTAGAAGCTCGCTTTCGTTGGTTGCCAACACCATTTCGCAGTGTTTTATTATTCATTGTATGGCTGTTGTTAAATAACAGTGTGTCGCCAGGACACCTGTTTTTAGCTGCATTTTTTGCTATTACTATTCCGTGGATCACTTTCCCATTTCGTGATCCACAGCCTCTTATTGTAAGGCCGGGTCTTGCGTTTAGGCACTTATTGTTAGTGCTGTACGATATTGTCACTGCCAACTTACAAGTAGCCCTGTTGATCCTTGGACCAACGAAAAAGTTACGCCCAGGTTTTATCAAAGTACCATTGGATTTAAGCCATGAAATGCCAATCACTATATTGGCAAGCACAGTATCTTTAACACCAGGTACAGTGAGCGCAGAGGTTTATCCTATTCCTGAGTCACTCGAAGAGGGCGAAGAAATTCAGCAGCGCTACTTATTGATCCATGTACTCGATTTAGCTGATGAACAAGCGTTAATTAATACTATTAAGCAGCGCTACGAAGCACCGCTTAAGGAGATTTTTCGATGCTAGATACCGTTTTTCTAATTGTTTTTGCAATGATCGCCATATCTTTATTGTTAAACCTATGGCGTTTAATTGTTGGGCCGTCGGTACCTGATCGTATATTGGCTTTAGATACTATGTTCATAAATACTATTGCTTTAATTATTCTGTATGGCATGAGCATGGGCACCGATTTATATTTTGAAGCCGCATTATTAATCGCCATGCTTGGCTTTGTGAGCACTGTAGCGGTATGTAAATACTTGCTGCGCGGCGATATTATTGAATAAGGTAACGAATGATGAGTGAATGGATTGTATCAATCTTATTATTAATTGGTGGTTGCTTTATTCTTATAGGTTCAATCGGACTTGTGAAAATGCCTGACTTTTTTATGCGCCTGCACGGTCCAACTAAAGCAACAACGCTTGGCATGGCATCATTGTTAATTGCCGCCATGGTGTATTTTAGCTACACCCACGATGGCATCAGTGTGAAAGAAATTTTGATTTCAATTTTCTTACTGATCACCGCACCTATTAGCGGCTATATGCTGATCAAATCAGCTATCCATCATAAGCTGCGTGCTAAAGATGGCACCAAGGGCCTCGATAACATCGAAGAAGATTAATACCAGCTCGCAACTATAGTTAAGCGAATTGGTGTGATATCTGAGTAACCAGAACAATGTGATCTACTACAGTGGCTTTTATTGCGCTCGTAGATCGCATAAAATGCCCCGTCATTTAGTACAGTAGGTAAATAGAGCATTATGCGAGTAGCACTTGGAGTAGAGTACAACGGCGCGCGTTACAGTGGTTGGCAACGTCAATCACACGTCAATAGCGTACAACAAGAAGTAGAAACGGCGTTGTCGCGTATTTGTAATCATCCAGTCGAAATTGTTTGTGCAGGCCGCACCGATGCGGGTGTACATGGCACCGGGCAGGTGATCCATTTTGATACTCACGCTGAGCGTGAAATGGTCGCGTTTACGATGGGTATGAATACCTTACTGCCAAAAGATATTGCTATTCGTTTTGCCCAGCCTGTAAGCGAAGACTTTCACGCTCGTTTTAGTGCCACAGCACGTCGCTATCGTTATGTGATTTATAATTACACCTATCGCGGCGCTATCATGAGTGAAGGGGTGACCCATTTTCATCACCCATTAGACGAAACTAAAATGCAAGAAGCCTGTCAGTATTTAATAGGTGAGCATGATTTTACTTCGTTTAGAGCACTACACTGCCAAGCAAATACAGCAAATCGTACTATTCACCATTTATCGGTAAAACGCCAAGGTGATTATGTGATCATTGATATTAAAGCCAATGCGTTTTTACATCACATGGTGCGAAACATCACCGGGTGTTTGATGGACATTGGTCTTCATAAGCATGAACCTGTGTGGTTAAAAGAATTACTCGATTTAAAAGAGCGCGCTAAGGCAAGTGCAACAGCAAAAGCCGCTGGCCTTTACTTAGTTGACGTGGATTACCCAGAACATTTTGGCATTCCTAAAACACCATTAGGGCCTTTGTTTTTACCTGATTCAGACAGTTAGACTTTAGTAGACTACTACTAAGACCAGTTTTTTATATCGTCTGCGGGTAATTCATGTTTTAATTGAAAAAATCTGTCTGTTTATTTGTTATAAGAAACACAAGCGAGTGTTTCCAATTAAACAGACTGCGACACAGAACAGCATTAAGAGAGTTGCAAATGAGTTGGTTAGAAAAAATCTTACCTAAAACGACTAAATCATCAGGTCGTAAAGAAATCCCAGAAGGGGTTTGGGCTAAGTGTACAGACTGTGATTCAATTTTATATAAAGCAGAATTAGAAAAAGCACTCAACGTGTGTCCTAAGTGTGATCACCACATGCGTTTAAGTGGCCGTAAACGTCTTGAAAACTTTTTAGATGATGCTGACCGCCAAGAAATTGGTGCAGAGCACGAACCAAAAGACGTATTAAAGTTTAAAGATTCTAAAAAATACTCTGACCGTATTACCCAAGCACAAAAAGCAAGTGGCGAGAAAGACGCACTTGTAGCAATGAAGGGCCGCCTAAAAGGCATTCCTGTTGCTGCTGTTGCTTTTGAGTTCTCGTTTATGGGTGGTTCAATGGCGTCAGTAGTAGGTGCTCGTTTTGTTGAAGCTGTAGATCAATGTTTAGAGCACGACATGCCACTTATTTGTTTCTCTGCATCAGGCGGCGCACGTATGCAAGAAGCTCTTATGTCATTAATGCAAATGGCTAAAACAAGTGCTGCACTTGCAAAAATGAGCGAAAAAGGCTTACCGTTTATTTCAGTATTAACTGATCCAACAATGGGTGGTGTATCTGCATCACTGGCAATGCTTGGTGATGTAAACGTTGCTGAACCTAAAGCGCTTATCGGTTTTGCGGGTCCTCGTGTAATCGAGCAAACAGTTCGTGAAACGCTTCCTGAAGGTTTCCAACGCAGTGAGTTCTTGCTAGAGCATGGTGCAATCGACATGATTGTAGACCGTCGTGAAATGCGTGACACCCTTGCACGTATCTTAGCGAAATTTATGAACTTGCCTTCTACTGAACAAGAGCATAGAGTAGCGTAAATTTCAGCTTAACTGATTAAACGCTATGACAGAAATCCTTCCTAGCCAATCATCAAGCCTTGATGATTGGCTTTGTTATTTAGAAAGTGTCCATCCTGCTAATATCGAAATGGGTTTAGAGCGCGTAGAACGCGTGGCAAACCAAGTCGGCTTACTCGATACATCAAGCAAAATAATCCTAATTGCAGGTACTAATGGTAAAGGGACCACAGCCCGTTGCCTAGAAAGCTTATTACTTGCACAGGGTTACAGTGTGGGTACTTATGCTTCGCCGCATCTTATTCGTTACAACGAGCGCGTACGCATTAATGGCCAAGAGCTTGACGATCAATTCCATGTTGATGCTTTCGATATGCTTGAAAAAGGCCGTGGTGACACGCAGCTTACTTATTTTGAGTACGGTACCTTAGGCGCACTGGCTATTTTCAAACGTCACGCCGTTGATTATGTGCTGCTAGAAGTGGGGCTGGGTGGCCGTTTTGATGCGACTAATATCGTGAATCCGCATGCTTGTGTGATCACCACCATAGATTTAGACCATAAAGAATACCTAGGTGATACTCGTGAACTTGTTGGTTACGATAAAGCCGGTATTTTCCGTACCAATACACCAGCTATTGTTGGCGATTTAGCGATTCCGCATACAGTGACTGATTATGGTAATGAAATTAACGCTGATATGGTGCTATCAGGCCGTGACTTCATATTCACAGAAGATAATGAAGGCTTTAACTGGCAGTACCAAGGTAACGATTGGCGCTTAGCTAAGCCCGCTATCCCTTGTCAAAATGCAGCAACCGCGTTGACCCTACTTGCAAAACTTGAGCTATTGCCAAGTGAGCAACAAGTGCGTGATTGCTTGGCGAATCTAACTGTAGAAGGGCGCTTTCAGCAGTTAAGTCAGCAGCCGCTTGTTTTTACCGATGTTGCACATAATCCTGAGTCAGCTAGATATTTGGCACGCAAATTAAGCGTGTATAAAGATCAAGGGTTTAAAATTCATGCATTAGTCGCTATGCTTGCAGATAAAGATAAAGTGGCTGCAATGTCGGCCGTGGCAAATGTTGTTGACCAGTGGTCGTTAGCAAGCTTAGATTGTTTTCGTGGCGACAAAGTTGAGAACCTTGCTAAAGCACTAGCCGAAACCACATCAACAGCGCCTAGTACGCACTATGAGAGTGTTGAAACTGCGCTAGATACGTTATTACCAAATGTTGATGAAAACACGTTAGTGATTGTGTTCGGTTCGTTTATAACTGTGGCTGCAGCCATCAATTACTTTAAAAAATAGAGAGGAAATCGGTGAACGCAGGGTTTATTAATCGCTTAGTAGGCACCACGATTGTGGTTGTGGCGGCTATTGTCTTCATTCCAAACATTTTGGATGGTGAGAAGGTTCATTATAAAGAAGGCTTTAAAGCTATTCCTGAACGCCCTGAGTTCACTACGATAGACTTGCAAGAGGTGATTGATAATAAAGTCGCCTCTGCCGAGCAACCTTCGCAAATCCCGGTTGAAGATACGCAAGCAAACGATGCTGATCTTGTCGCAAATGAAACCCAGCAAATTGATACTGCACCGCAAATGGTTGAAGCTTCAACGGATGAGCCGGTAATTAACAAAGCTGAGCCGAAAGTTGCAGTGCAAGAGCCTGCCAAGCCAGCTGCTAAAACGCCTGAGCCAACCCGTAAGCCAGAAGAGAACCTCACACAAATGGCTTATGTTATTCAACTGGGCAGTTTTTCTCATGCACCTAATGTGAAATCACTACAAGAAAAATTAAAAGCGAATGGTTTCAAAACCTTCACTCGCCCAATCAAAACCCCGAACGGTACACTGACAAAAGTCTTTGTAGGTCCTTCACTTAGCAAGAAAGAGTTAGAAAGTAAGCTTCCTGAGTTAAAGCAGTTAACCAAGTTAAACGGCAAAGTTACTCAGTTTGAAATTACAAAATGATCTGGCAATTCTATAGGTAGTCTTATAGAATGCGCCCCAAATTAACGACTAGTTGGTTCTTATGATCTGGGTTGATTACGCCATACTTGGCATTATTGCACTATCCACTATCATCGGCTTAATACGTGGCTTTGTAAAAGAAGCAATGTCATTAGCTGTATGGGCTGGCGCATTTATCATCTCTAGTTTGTTTTACCAATATTTAGCATCCTTCCTAACAAGTATTTCAGAACCCCTTTTAAGAAATGCAGCCGCAATAGCCATATTATTCTTTGCGACACTCCTGTTGGGTGGGTTACTAAACTATATTTTAGGTGAACTTGTACAACGTACTGGTTTATCTGGCACAGACCGTGTTTTCGGCATAGTGTTTGGTGCTCTTCGTGGCGTGTTGGTCGTAAGCGCGTTACTCTTCTTTCTTGATGCTTTTACCGGTGCACCTAATACGCATTGGTGGGGCAACTCTATTTTGATTCCAGAATTTGGCTTTGTTGTTGAGTGGTTCTTCTCGTACCTCGAAAACAACTCGAGCTTTTTAAATTCTGTAAACCGTTAATCGGCGAGGATAAATTTAATGTGTGGTATCGTTGGCATAGTCGGAACTTCTCCTGTTAATCAGGCGTTATATGACGGCTTAACTGTTTTGCAACACCGCGGTCAAGATGCAGCTGGCATCATTACCATTGAAAACAACACGTTTAGCTTACGTAAAGCCAATGGCCTTGTAAAAGATGTATTTCATACACGCCATATGAAACGTCTGCAAGGTACAATTGGTATTGGCCATGTTCGCTACCCGACAGCTGGTTCTTCTAGCTCGTCTGAAGCGCAACCTTTCTATGTTAACTCGCCATTTGGTATCGCACTTGCGCACAATGGTAACTTAACAAACGCAGAAGCATTAAAGCAGCAATTATTTTCAGAAGCTCGCCGTCATGTTAATACAACATCTGACTCTGAAATTTTACTTAACATCATGGCGCATGAATTAAGTAAATCGAACAAGCTAAAACTTGATGCTGAAGATATCTTCACAGCGGTAACTGAAGTGAATAATAAAGTAACCGGTGGTTATGCAACAATTGCGATGATCATTGGTCACGGTATTGTTGCGTTTCGTGATCCGAACGGTATTCGCCCATTAGTATTTGGTAAGCGTGAAACTGCAAATGGTACTGAGTACATGTTTGCATCAGAAAGCGTTGCTTTAAAAACAGATGGCTTTGAGTTTGTTCGTGACGTTGCACCAGGTGAAGCAATTTACGTAACTGAAGATGGTCAACTTTTCTCGCAAGCGTGTGCTGAAAAAGCAACTTACTCGCCGTGTATCTTTGAGTTTGTTTACTTTGCGCGTCCAGATTCAACAATTGACCGTATGTCTGTTTATGCAACACGTGTAAACATGGGTACTAAGTTAGGTGAGAAAATTGCACGTGAATGGGCTGACAAAGACATCGACGTGGTTATTCCAATCCCAGAAACATCATGTGACGTAGCACTTGAGATTGCATCAGCCCTTAACCTGCCATACCGCCAAGGTTTTGTTAAAAACCGCTACATTGGCCGTACGTTTATCATGCCAGGTCAAGAAATGCGTAAGAAGTCAGTTCGTCAAAAACTGAATGCCATTGACCGTGAGTTCAAAGGTAAAAACGTATTACTTGTTGATGACTCTATTGTGCGTGGTACAACGTCAGCGCAAATCGTTGAGATGGCTCGTGAGTCAGGTGCGAAGAACGTTTATTTCGCTTCAGCAGCGCCAGAGATTCGCTTCCCGAACGTTTACGGTATTGATATGCCATCGGCAGCTGAGCTAATTGCTCATGGCCGTGAAGTTGAAGATATCAACGCAAGCATTGGTGCAGATGGCCTAATCTATCAATCGCTAGATGACTTAATCTCGGCTGTAAGCCAAGAAAACCCAGAAATCACCCGTTTTGAAACATCAGTATTTGATGGTCAATACATCACAGGTGATATCGACCAAGATTACCTAAACCACATTGACCGTTTACGTAATGATTCAGCAAAATCAACTCGTGAAAATGCGATGTCAGCGAGTTTAGAGTTACATAACCAAGAAGAAAACAGCGCTGATTAATCAGCCTTGATTTGATTGGTATAAAAAAGGAGCTGAATAGCTCCTTTTTGTTTTATATTTGAGAGTGTTGCATTTTTTTTAGTTTTAAAGCCAACAACACCATCATTATGCCAAATACGACGGCATAGGTTGCAACCAGCCATAGTAGGGTGATTATGCCCGCGCCAGGGTTAAATATCAGATAACCACCAAAGATAATTGAAATAATACCGCTACCAATTAACAGCCATTCATTACTAATTTCTTTGCGTAGCTTACTCGCAATCAATATTTCAATCACTCCGATAGCAATGGCCCATGCGGCAATAAAGTACAGCATTAAGATAGCTGTTACGTTGGGAGCAAACAAGGTTACAAGTGCAGCAGCAATTGAAATTAAACCACCCACTAATAGCATCCACCAAAGTGGGTTTTCACTTTTTGAAGCAATAGCTAACCAAGTTCTAATGGCACCATCGACAAAAAAGTAAGCGGCGAAAATAAACATCAGAATCGCTAATGAGGCTTCTGGGGCAAACCAACCACATAAGCCAAAAATGATGGCAATGGCACCGTGGATCATTAATGATGACCAATGGGGGATCAGTGAACTTGAGATTTGCATAATAGTATCCTTTGCTTAAGTCACTATATAACTAACATTTCAGTGCTTACTTGCAAAGATTTTTAATTATTTTTTGTACAGTTACACAAACCATGCTCTAATTTAATTAGCTGATTATTTCAGCGATTTAATGTTTATCGAACAAGGAATAGAGTGTGAGCCGTTGTAATACCAAGTTTTCATTACAATTTAGTAAGTTATTAGTGTGTTTTTTACTGTTGTTTAATGCTCCATTATGGGCAACAACCACACCAGAAGTGACCGTTAAATCCTTAATTGATAAAGACAACAAGGAAGAACAAGCCGAACAAAAGACGGCCAAGCAAGAGCCCGAAACGAATACACCTGCTACAACGGAAAAGGTGCAGGAGCCTCTTGAAGATGACTTACCCTATGATGCCTTTGACCGAATTACGCCACGCAGCTCAATGCAGGGCTACTTAAAAGCGGCCCGGGATCGAGACTTTAAACGTGCCAGCCATTATCTTGACTACCGTAACTTACCTAAAGAAGTTGAGGCATTAGGAAAAATTCAGCTTGCTGAAAATTTATCAGTGGTACTTGATCGTACCTTATGGGTCGATGTTGATAACTTGAGCAATAAGCCTAAAGGAAAACAAAAAGAAAGCGTGCCTAGTTATCGTGATTTGGTTGGAGAAATCAGCACTTCACAAGGTAAGGTGCAAATTTTATTGCAAAGTGTACCTGATGATAAAACAGGTAACCGGATCTGGAAAATATCGAATGCCACCGTAAGTCAAATCCCTCTACTCACCAAAGAGTTTGGCTATAACCGAGTTGGTGAGTGGCTTTACGATAACCTACCAGACATTGAATTTTTGGGTGTGATGCTTTGGCAGTGGATTTATTTTGCCTTCACATTTGTACTGTTTTTAGCGGTCGCGATTATCATTACCCGCATAATCACGTTTATTCTCGCACACTTAAAAGTCCCTGTAGAAAAAGACGTAATAGGTTTTATTAATGGGCCGGTTAGCCTGTTACTTGCGGTATTTATGGCGCGTTCATTGAACGACCAATCCAATGTAACTATTGCTGTGATGGCGCTATTTCATGGTGCAACCGTATTATTAATCGCATGGGGTTGGATTTGCCTACGGGCAGTTGATCTTGCCAAACATAGATTAAGTCAGCGTTTTATCAAACAAGATAAACCACAAGCGATTTTCTTATTACGCCCTATAAGTAATGTAGCTAAAACCCTGATTGTCATTTCGTTGCTATTCATGTGGTTTGAAAACTTAGGCTTTAATGCCACTACCTTACTGGCAGGTTTAGGTATTGGTGGCCTTGCAATTGCCCTTGCAGCGCAAAAAACTGTTGAGAATATCATTGCAGCAATCACCTTATATATCTCTGCACCAGTAAAAATAGGTAGCTTATGTAAGTTTGGCAGCCAGTTAGGCACGGTAGAAGAAATAGGGCTAAGAGCAACGCGAATTCGAACGCTTGATCGTTCAGTTATCTATGTAGCGAATGCAAAGTTTGTTGATATGCAGCTTGAGAATATCTCGGAACGAGAGCGAATTTCTTATCGACCTAAATTGATGCTCAGTGCCAATACTAAGCAACAAAACCTAATGTCGTTTATGCAAGCCCTAAGAGAGCTTTTAGAGCAACACAAGCACATTGCCTTTGAGCCTTGCCGTGTTCGCTTTAAAGGCTTCACGCCTTGGGCTTTACAAGTGGATGTACTAAGCTACGTAGAGACCGTCGACTTTGCTTTTTATATGGAAGTAATCGAAGAATTAAATTTAGCAATCTTAGGCTTATTAAATGAGCATGAGTGTGAATTAGCTAACCCAGAATTCGCACGTGTGACTGATTAGTTGCTAAAAAAGGGGTAAATGAAAGCGACTCTCATTTGTACATAATGTCTACACATTGTTGCAATTAGATGCACAGGACATATGTCCGCTTTGGTGAAAAATAATTGCATAAAATCTTCTAAATGCGGCGATGTTGCCGCTAATTGTTGTAAAAAAATTGTATATTTCTAATTTTTAATGCAGTAAAAGTGTCATAAAGTGTTATAATTGTCAGCGTTCGTTCAGCCTCTTTACTTCGTTTTGCACTCTCGAACTAGAGGTCCGCGCAGCTTATTACAAGGCGCGAAAAATTGGCCGAGCCCGTCAAATGAATTGACGCAACATCATCACCGTTGAATAAGAGTGCATAAAAAAGGTTAAAACCCGACATGAAAGCAATGAAAAGATCTACGTTAGCAACACTTATCAATGCAACGTTGTTCTCTGCCGTAGCAGGTACTTCATTTTCAACTCTTGCTGCCGACGAAGCGACAGCAGAAAAAAACAACCAACTAGAAGTTATTCAAATCACCGCTCGTAAACGTGTAGAAAACGCTCAGGAAGTACCTGTAGCTGTATCTGCATTACAAGGTGACAGCTTAGACGCTTACAGCTCAGCTGGTATGGATATTCGTTTTATGAATGCGAAGATCCCAAGCTTATCAATCGAATCTTCGTTTGGTCGTTCTTTCCCACGCTTTTATGTTCGTGGTCTAGGTAACACTGACTTTGACCTAAATGCTTCTCAACCAGTTTCGTTAGTTGTAGACGAAGTTGTTCAAGAGAACGCAATCTTAAAAGGTTTCCCTGTATTTGACGTAGCACGTGTAGAAGTTCTACGTGGCCCACAAGGTACTTTATTCGGTCGTAACACACCGGCTGGCCTTGTTAAATTTGATACAGTTAAGCCATCACAAGAATTTGAAGGCTATGGCTCAGTATCTTACGGTAGCCGTGGCGCAGTTGATTTTGAAGGTGCTGTTGGCGGTGGCCTAACAGACCGTTTATCAACGCGTGTTTCTGTACTTTGGCAAGAAAAAGACGATTACATCGATAACCGTGCACCGGGTTTTGAACAAGATGACGTTTTAGGTGGTTACACTGAAAAAGCGGCACGTGTTCAGTTCTTATATGAAGGTGACGATTTCACTGGTCTTTTCAACTACCACGTTCGTGATATGGACGGTACGCCAATCGCATTCCGTGGTAACGCTATTAAAGCAGGCACAAACGATTTAGCTGATAACTACGAACATGATGTGGTTTACCACGATGCTGCTTCTCGTGCGACACAACAAGTTGAGTCTCAAGGCGCAAGCTTAAAGCTTGAGTGGGATATCAATGATTTAACTCTTACGTCAATCTCTGCATGGGAAAGCGCTGAAATCTATTCTCGCGCTGACATCGACGGTGGTTACGGTGCAAGCTACTTACCAGATATGGGCCCAGGTTTTATCCCGTTCTATTCTGAAAGTGCTGACGGTATTCCAGATCAAGACCAATACACGCAAGAACTTCGTTTATCTAGCAACTATGCTGGCGACGTAAATTTCCAAGTAGGTGTTTTCTACTTTGATGAAGCGCTAACAATCGAAAACTTCAGCTACGACACTTATGGTTCAACACCAGGTGAGTTAAACGGCTATGTTATCCAGCAGCAAGATACAAAAGCATGGGCGGTATTCGGTTCATTAGATTACACAATCACTGATGATCTAAAAATTACTGCAGGTCTACGTTACTCAGATGACGAAAAAGAGTTCTCTGCAAATCGTACTCTGAGCCCTGCAGGTGGCGGTGCGTTATTCCTAACAGAAAATCCAAGTGACGACCACGTTAGCTGGGATTTATCTGCTAACTACAAGATCAACGACGACGTAAACTGGTACGCGCGTGTTGCTAACAGCTTCCGTGCACCAAGTATCCAAGGTCGTATTTTATTCGGTGATGAAGTAACTGTTGCTGAGTCTGAAACTGTGACGTCTTTCGAAACAGGTATCAAATCAGACGTACTTGACGGCCAAGGTCGTGTAAACGCAACTGTGTTCTACTACACTATGGATGACCAACAATTAACAGCTGTAGGTGGTGGTGCAAACTTCAACCGTTTAGTTAATGCTGATCAGACAACTGGTTACGGTTTTGAGTTAGACACTGAGTGGGTATTAACTGACAACCTAAACGCTACATTTAACTTAAGCTACAACAACACTGAGCTTGATGATAAAGACCTAGCCGTTGACGTATGTGCGCAGTGTACTGTAACAAACTCATTAAACAGCGCAGGCCAAGCTATCCTTGATGGTAACAGCTTACCTCACGCACCTGAGTGGATCTCTAACCTTACATTACGCTATAGCCGCGAAGTGGCTGACGGTGAATTCTTCACTTACGCTGACGTGTCTTACCGCAGCGAAATCAACTACTTCTTATACGAGTCAGTTGAGTTTGAAGGCAAGCCATTAACTGAAGTAGGTTTACGTGCAGGTTATGCTTGGGCTGAAGGCGACAACGAATATGAAGTATCAGCATTCGTTCGTAACATGTTCGACGAGCAACAATCAATCGGTGCTATCGACTTCAATAACAACACAGCAATGGTGAACGAAGAGCGTTACATCGGTGCTGAGTTCAAAGTAAGCTTCTTCTAAGCTGAAATAATAAGTCCTATTAAAACCCGCTGTATAGCGGGTTTTTTCGTTTATAATCGCGTTGGTAACTGCTAAAGTGGCAGGATTAATTGAAGAGAAAGAGAATAACTATGGCTGGATTTTGGAACTACCGTGTAATTTTTTGTGAAGCAACAAAAGATGAAGCGGCACAATATCAAATTCATGAAGTTGAATATAACTTAAATGGTAAAGTGACTAACTGGTCAGAAACTGGTGCAGCACCATTTGGTAATACAGTCGAAGAACTTGAAGCAGATGCAGAACGTTTAAAAACAGCGTTTTCTAAGCCGATTTTAAAAGTGGTAAGAAAGCAACGTGGCTACGAGCTGGTTGATGTAGAAACTGGCGAAGAAGCGTTTGCTGAGCCACCTGCGGGCTTAACAGAATAATCTTATTTAAAGGTGCCTATGGCACCTTTTTACTTTGAAGGAATGAGGATGACTTTAAAAGCAGTATTGTTTGATATGGATGGCACCTTGGTTGACTCTGAAAGTGTGCATTTTAATATTTGGAATGATTTGTTAGCCCCTTTTGGCGTGCAGTATGATGAAGCTACGTTTTGTCAGCGCTTCTCAGGAAGACCAACACTTGAAGCCGCTAAAGAGGTTGTGACAAATTATGGGCTTACTATCAGCCCAGAACAGTTAACGGATGATAAGTACGCTGCATTTGGCCGTTTTGTTAGTACTAATTTACCTGCCTTTATGCCAGATGCAAAAGTGGTGCTGGAGCAAGTAAAAGCCAGTGGTTTAAAAATGGCATTAGTAACAGGTAGTGCAAAAGATGAAGCCTATCCTATTTTAAAAGGCTATGGTATTTTCGATTGGTTTGACTGTGTGGTTACCAAAGATGATGTTAATAATCCTAAACCTGCTGGTGACCCTTATCAATTAGCTCTAGATACGCTAGATATAAAGGCTAATGAGGCTGTAGCCGTCGAAGATACCTTTACCGGTGTAACTGCAGCAAGCAATGCCGGTGTTGCTGTGTATGCGGTGCCGAATCATTTCACGTTAGAGCATGATTTTAGTAAAGCCGCGGGTGTGTTTGCTGATTTGAACGAATTTTTCAAATGGCTACAAACTAAACTATAATTAGCTGACTGCTGCTAAGCTGCTTTTGTTAAGTCGCTATTGTTAAGTAGCTATTGTTAAGTAGCTATTGTTAAGTAGTCAAAGCCAGAGCCAGTTAATACTCACAAATTTGCAAGGAAGCAATAATGGTTAAATTCACTCGTGCGCTTTTGTGCGCAATCACTTTATTTATAGGCTTTTCAGCCGAAGCGCAACAAGCTCCTTCAGTCCTTTTAGCAAACGTCTATCAAGCCGAAAAGGTAAATGTATCTGACTATTTAGTTAGTGAAAAATATGATGGCGTTCGGGCTATTTGGACAGGGAGTCAATTAGTAACCCGAAATGGTAACCCAATTTATGCCCCCAAGTGGTTCACAGATCCACTGCCAGGTGTTTGGCTTGATGGAGAGCTTTGGACTAAGCACCAAGATTTTGCCAATGTGAGCGGGATCGTTCGAAAAGTCACACCTGTAGAATCAGAATGGCAAACCGTCAATTACATGATATTTGATATGCCGGATGCGACAACGCCATTTAGTCAACGCTATGAAAACTACACAAGGTTAGTAAACCAGCTGCAAAGTGAGCATATTAAAGCCGTTGCGCAAATGCACTTTAATGATAACAAGCAACTTAGTTTGTTTATGGATGAACTAATCGCACAAGGAGCTGAGGGTGTCATGCTGCATCTAACAGCTGCAAAGCATAGTGCAGGGCGAAGTGATGCATTGCTAAAGTTAAAGCCTTATTTTGACGCTGAAGCGGTTGTAATCGGTTATATCGCAGGAAAAGGAAAGTACAAAAATATGCTTGGTGCACTCAAGGTGCGCAGCAGTGATGGTACCGAGTTTAAAATTGGCTCGGGGTTTACCGATCAACAAAGAACATCGCCCCCAGCGATAGGTAGTACTATTACCTACAAATATCATGGCTTTACTAAAAATGGCCTACCACGTTTTGCAAGCTTTTTGCATGAAACGCCATAGCGTCATTCAAAAACGGCTGCGACTATGGTAAATTTCGCGGCCTTTTTATTGATGTATAGGTGTTAGAATGTTTGCAGGCTTTGATTACGGTAGCTCAAATTGTGCAATCGGTGTAATGGATAACGAGCAACAAGTCTCTTTAGTGCCGCTTGAGCAGGGCAAGCAATATTTACCATCAACACTTTATACTCATCACAGTGCATTAGTTGTCGATTTTGTGACAAAACACCTTACGGGTAGCCCATTTGAGCACGACTTTAAAACTGAGCGACAAGCGCTTTTAAATACTATTCCACGTATTAAATCTGATCTCGATATACAAGCTGGTGATGAGACCTTATTTATAGGTCGCGAAGCAATTAGCGAGTATGTGCAGTTTCCTGAAGAAGGTTACTTTGTAAAGTCACCTAAATCATTTTTTGGTGCTGTGGGCTTAAAGCAAGGGCAAATAAACTTCTTTGAAGACATTGCCACGGCGATGATTTTAAAAATTAAACAACGCGCCGAGCAATCATTGCAAGACACATTAACAGAAACGGTAATTGGACGACCGGTAAACTTTCAATCAGTCGGTGGTGAAGAGTCTAATCAACAAGCGCTCGGCATATTAGAGCGAGCAGCAAAGCGTGCAGGCTTTAAAGAGGTGTCTTTTTTGTATGAGCCATTAGCGGCGGGGATTGATTATGAAACCTCATTACAGCAAGACCAAAAAGTGTTGGTTGTCGATATTGGCGGGGGGACTAGCGATTGCTCATTTGTACAAATGGGGCCTAGCTTTCGTGACAATCAGTGCCGTGACAATGACTTTTTAGCTCACAGTGGTAAGCGTGTGGGTGGAAATGATTTAGATATTGCGCTGAGCTTTCATGGTTTAATGCCATTGCTAGGTTTAGGCACTGAGTTTAAATCGGGTCTTCCACTGCCGAATCAACCGTTTTGGCAAGCCTGTAAAATCAATGATGTAAATTTGCAAAGCCAGTTTTATAGCGATGCCCATCATCGTGAGTTACTGACTCAACTTCGTGAAGTTAAAGAGCCTACGCTTTTTAAACGCTTAATTCAATTGCAGCAAAATAAGCAAGGTCATCAATTAGTGCAGCAAGGCGAGGCGGCAAAAATTGCACTCTCGTCAGCCAATGAATTTACTACAGATTTGCGCTTTTTAGATTCAGGCTTAACGCAATGTTTAACGCTAAAAGATCTAGCTTTAGCTGTTGATGACTCAATAAATCAGATAGTGAGCCTAGCTAAACAAGCGATTCAAGAAGCTGGCACAACGCCAGATGTCATTTACTTAACAGGCGGTAGCGCGCAATCACCGCTGATCAAGGCCGCGTTAAAATCCCATTTAGGCGATATTACTATGCTGAACGGGGATCACTTTGGTAGTGTTACTGCAGGTTTAACTAAGTGGGCGCACAAGCTTTATAGCTAATAGCCCCCACTTTGGTATATCTACTTATAGAACTAAAGAGTCACTTGGCGCGTTGCGAGGTATTTTTCGTAATCTGGCAACGTGCGGCACAGCTCAGTTTCCATCATAGGTGAGCTTAATAGCATATCGGCACTGACTTCATTACAGGCAACAGGAATATTCCAAACCGCAGCTAAACGCAGTAATGCTTTTACATCTGGGTCGTGAGGCTGCGATGCAAGTGGATCCCAGAAAAACACCAGCATGTGCACTTCATGTTCAGCAATTTTAGCACCGAGTTGTTGATCGCCCCCCATAGGGCCGCTTAGCAGCTTAATCACTTCAAGCCCTGTTGTACGCTCAATTAAATGACCTGTTGTTCCCGTACCGTATAGCGTGTGCTTACTTAAAATATCTTGGTGTTTTTCACACCACGCCTGAAGGGCAGCTTTTTTACCATCATGGGCTACGAGGGCAATATTCTTTTTGGCTGGTAAGGCTTGTTGTTTTTGTTCCATAAGTGCTCTTATATCAATAGGTTAATTGCTAGTGCAATAAACACCAGCCCCGTGATCCGATCAATCCAAATTTGGGTTTGTGGGTGCTCACGAAAATAACTGGCTATCTTATCGCCGAAATAAATATACGTGCAGTCGATAGGAAAAGCAAAAAGCGGGTAGAGTAAACCAAAAAAAGCGAGCTGAAAGGTCGTTGAAGATAAGCTCGGATCGACGAACTGCGGAATAAACGCAATAAAGAAGAGAGCGACTTTTGGATTAAGTACCTCGGTCATCATTGCTTGAAACATCACATTTTGCTTTTTACTGGTACTTACATGGGGTTTTTCTTCGCACTCTGACTCAGGCTGTGTAAAGGTGGCTTTTAGCGTCATTACGCCCAAATAGCACAGGTACGCCGCACCTAAATACTGCACTGTGGTATAGGCAACAGTCGACGCTTTTAAAATTGCTGTTAAACCCACCACCGCAAGAAAAGTATGCACCACACCACCTAAGGCAAAACCAAAGGCACTCTGCATCCCGGCTTTACGGCCATTGGCAAAGGTTTGTGCCATTAAAAATGCATTAGAAGGGCCTGGGGCTACGGCAATTAAAAAACTGGCGCCTAAAAACGACAGCAACGATTCTGGATTGATCATCGGCACAAAGATAAAAAGCTAGGTAGTTGATTTTAACAAGCTTCTAGAAAAAGAAAAAGCGGGCAATCAATGCCCGCTGATTTGGGTTGGGGAAAGTATTAGAATGTCACTGAGCTGTTGTTTGAACAAACAGTTGTGCTTTGTGCTTCACATACTTGGTAAGTGTAAGTGCCACCACCTTTTGTTGTGATAGTGTCAGTATAGCTGTTAGTGTTTGCCACTGAGCCTACTTTGCTACCATTACGGTAAACATCTACAGTGCTTGTAGCAGCGCCACTCCAGCTTAAATCAATGTATTTAGTGCCTTTTGACTTATAACCTGAAGTAGAAAGACTAATATCATCACCACCTGGTGTTGTGCCACCGCCATTATCGCCACCACCTGCACAGCCATTGGCTGTTAGGTATGCATCTGCGTCAGCTGCTTTAACAATACCGTGACCGAAGTAAACATCGTGACCAGAAGCACCTTGATCTTCTGCCGTTGCTTTTAGTGCATCACGGATTTCTGTACCCGTACACTCAGGGTGATTTGACCATACTAGCGCTGCGATACCTGAAACAGCAGGTGTTGCCATTGATGTACCGCTCATGAAACCATAATCACTGGTACCAATTGCGATATCAATAGTTGTGCTTGAAAGAAGAGCTGAACGGTCTTCAAGTGCAGCACCGACAGCTGGAATTGTTGTATCGTTAGTTTCGCCTAGTGTAGCGTATAGCATGCCTGCTTCGTTATTGATGATAACAGCACCGATACCGCCTGAGTTCTCGCAGTTATTTACCTTGTCATAGAACGAGATATTACCGCGGTCAATCATACAAATTTTCCCCGCTGCGCCAGCATCTACGCTTTCAGCAGTACCCATGTAATACGCCGTGCCCGATGCATTACCTGAGTTTTCCATTGATGAAGTAGCAAAGCCTGCGCCATCAGCTGCTAAGCTAGCTGACGTTGCCATACCTGCAGGGTAAGTAGAAAGAGTATCAACACCACCTGCTGTTACTTCAACACAGATAGTTTCATCTGTAGTAGCGCGTTTACCGCGACCAGATGTACAGCTAGGGAATTGCGAGAAATCTGCAATTTGGTTGTCCGCATCATTTGCGCCAACCATCATTACTGATGGATAGCCTGCAGGGTATGAACGTACGCTGTTACCATCGTTACCCGCTGCTGCAACGACTAAGCCGCCAGCACTTGTGAAATTAGCAAATGCGTTAGATTCGGTGCTATTTGAACCACCGCCACCAAGGCTCATGCTGATGATATTTGCACCTGCTTGAGAACATAAATCTGCTGCGTGTGCTAAGTCTGAAGAGTAACCCCAGCCTTCAGCGTTGAATACTTTGATGATGTGCATTGCCACACCTGGTGCCATACCAACCACACCAACATTGTTGTCTGCTGCGCCAATAGTACCTGCTACGTGAGTACCATGTGGACCACCATTGTCGTACCAGTTGCCTGTACCACTGTCATTATCACCTGTAATGTTACCCCAAATGAAATCAGGGTTTGTAGCATCTAAACCTGAGTCAATTACACATACTTTCATGCCAGCATTTGCATCGAAGGTAACTTGATCAGCTTGTGATTGGTAAACTGCGTAAGGCGTTAATTGCTGCTGCATTGCATTACCAGCGTCATCGTTATAAAGCGCCATTGGTACACGTTTTTGGTCTTCTTCAACCAGTTTGATGTGAGGGTTGTTTAATAAGCCTTTTACACTTGCAAGGTCATGACCTGTAAATTGCGCTGCAATAAAACCATTACCATCAACTTTAATATCACCACCAAGCTTTTTAGCGAGTGCTTTAACTACGCCTTTTTTATTGTTGTCTACTTGAATGATGTAACGGTCATTGGCTGCGTTTGCAGTTCCTGCTGCACATAGTCCACTGATGATCAGTGCTAATGCTAATTTATTCTTTTTCATAATTCGTATCCCAAACATGTTGTTGAGTTAACTAAATGTTAACATGGGTAAACAATAGTTTAATGATGCTATAGGTACAAGCAAAATAATCCATAAAACTGGAACAAATTATTCTAGAAAGATGCTTTTTATAACGGTAGGAAATAACAGGATGTCTAAACGGGTAAATAGAATATAACGATTCTCATTTACCCATTATGACAAAAAGTATGATAAAACTTTTTTATGACAAGTGCTTATGTTTGAACAGTAAGTAGGTAAATGGGATGAGCATTAAAAAGTGCCCGCCAATTAATACCGGTGTTGTTAAATTTAACAATTGCGTTATAAACACTAATAAGCTTGCGCCACTCATTTGCATCAAGCCAATAAGTGCGGAAGCTGTGCCTGCTTGTTTAGGAAACAAACTTAATGCACGGCCTGCTGATGAGCCAAGTGTCAGTGCAAAACCAAACGCAGCAATAAACATCGGAAACATCAACGCAAGCGCAGTACGTTGTTGGCTAAAGGCCAACATTAAGGCACCTGCGATTACAAGCAACAGGAGTCCTGCTTTTAATGCGCGTTTTGGTTGGCGTTTGATGTACAGTGGCATAATAAAGCTTGCAACAATGCTCAAGACCGCATTACAGGTAAACCAGAAAGTAAAGTCGGTAACACTGCCGCCTAATTCTGTAATAAGCCAGCCAGGTGCTAACGTAACGAAGACTAAAATAGCCGACATAGTTACCAAGCAAATTAAGCTATGGAATAAAAACAATGGCGTGCTGATAATTGGCATAAAACGGCGTAAATCAAGAATATGACCACTATATACACTATCTGCAGGGCGGGTTTCTTTATACATTAACAAGGTTATGAATAAACCAATGAGTGCAAATACAGCCATGAATAAAAAGTTCATGCGCCAGCCAAACTGTACTGTGAGCCAAGCGCCTAAAATTGGCGCGAGGGCAGGGATAAAGCAGACGATACCATTAAGATAAGTAATGATTTGGCCGCTACGTTCACTACCAAATCTATCTCTTACAATGGCAAACGCTACTACAAATGTGGCACAGGCCCCCAAACCTTGCAGTGCTCTTGCAATCATCAGGCTTGTAAAATCAGGTGCCAGATACGCGCCAAAAGCCGCTAAACCATAAATTGTCACACCGGTAATTGCCACAGGCTTACGACCAAATTTATCTGCTAATGGCCCTGCAATGAGCTGTCCAAGCCCAACGGTAAGCATAAAAATAGCGACGGTTTGCTGAATTTGCTTTTCTGAAGCGCTGAATTGTTCTGCAATGGTCGGAAATGCGGGTAAGTAAATATCAATTGCTAACGGGCTAAAGATAACCAGAAGGCCAAGAATAAATAGTAAGCTGAGGTTTTTGTGCTGGCGTGACTGCATTCGCTCTCCTTTAAAACGGTATTTTATGTGCCCCTAAAGGAAAAGAAAAGCGTTCACTTAGCGAAATGTGTAATCATTAAAACTGCTAACAAAAATTTTCCATTTCGCTATCTGGTCTGATGTGTTAGTTTTTTATCTCACATCATAAAAATAATGGATAAACGTCGTGAGCTCACAATCATCATTATTAAAAATTTGGACTAAATGCCAGTCACTGCCGAAGGGTAACTGGTTGTTTAGTAAAGCCGTGTGCTTTAAAGCCCCTTACTTTGGTTCAATAAAGCCATTGATCACAGATTTAACTGCTGGGCATTGCAGCGCAACTGTTAAAAATCGCCGAGCAATCCATAATCACATTGGTACCATCCATGCAATTGCACAATGTAATGTGGCTGAGCTATGCGCTGGCTTAATGGTTGATGCAACTGTGCCAGCAAAAACACATCGCTGGATCCCAAAAGGCATGACAGTGAATTATTTAGCAAAAATTGATACAGACATGCGCGCTGTTGCCCAGATTGAAGTGCCGAGTGAGTGGTTAGAAAAGCAAGACTTGCTAGTACCGGTAGAGGTTTATAACAGCCGCGATGAACTCGTTTTCACCGCGGATATCACAATGTATGTAACCGCTAAAAAACGCTAAGACTTATCAGCGGCTTGTTTGTTTACAAACGACAGGTCGTTGTCATCATCAGCCAGTATTGAAGAACTCGCTTGCTCTTCAGGCTTAATAGGCGCCACATTATCTTCTTCATGACGATGTTTCAAGCTACCTTCAATGATTGCGCCCGCTTCGATGCTCAGGGTATCATGAAATACATCACCATGGACTTCTGCGGTGCTTTCAATGACCACTTTGTTAGCAATAAGTGAACCGAAGATTTTACCTTTCACAGTTACGCTATCGGCCTCAATCACACCTTCAATCATGCCAGTGTGACCAATCACTAGGTGTTTAACGTGTAAATCGCCTTCGATGCGACCATCAAGCTGAACTTCACCTTGGCTGGTAAGGCTACCTGTTAAACGAACGTCCTCAGAAATTATTGAAGGAGTATGGTTGGTTCTTTTTAATGTTGAGCCAGATGAGCTAGCTGCTGGTTGCTTTTTTTTACCGAACACGAGAAAGCGCCTTTGTTATTTTAACTGGATTGACATGTTTGCCATTCACTAAAACTTCGTAATGCAGGTGAGTGCTGGTACTACGGCCTGTACTACCCATTAAACCAATGACATCGTCTTTAGTCACTGTTTGGCCTTTTTTAACCTTAATTTTATTAAGGTGTCCGAAGCGAGTGACGAAGCCGTTTTTGTGTTTAAGTTCGATAAAGTTGCCATAACCTCCATTACGACCAGCACGTAAAACGGTGCCGTCAGCGGGAGCAAAAATTTCGGTTTTATGCCAGCCTGCTAAATCAACCCCTTTATGAAATGCTCGACGGCCATTCATTGGATCTTTTCGTAGACCAAAACTACTTGATATATAGTAATCAGCAGCAGGGAGCGTTTGTGGTAATTCACTGAGTAAATTTTCTAAGTTATTTAACGCTAAAAGGTTATCGGCAATCGCTAAAAACTCAGACGGAATTTTTGACTCGTCAAATAAGTCTAACGGGCCACCTTGAGCTGTGTCTGAGCTTTCAAGCACAGTTGCATTGGCAAGGCTGCTATCAAGGCCAGCGCCTTCTAACATGGCAACAATTTCTTGGTGGCGAAGTTTGATTTGGTGATCTAATACAGCAAAGCTGTTGTTGTAAGCGGCATCAAGACGCACCAAGCGCTCAGACATGCTTTCTATGCGCTTAACTTGTTTTGGTTGATCATCTTCTAATGGAGCGTGAAACTCTTCTGTGTGCTCCTGAACAGGTAAAAGTAATGGCTCTGAGTCAGTTGCTAATGCAGGTTTGTTCATTGACTCAGGTAGCGACTCAATCATGCTTTGCAACAGCGCTTGTTTTTGTTCAAGCACTGCCAGTTGCTCTAATTGTTTTTCATAGGCCGCTTGTTGCTGATAGCGCTGCTGTTGCCACTGTTGTTGTTTGCTAAGTTGATTTTGCTCGATGCTGATGATTTGGTCAGCTTGTGACATGATCTGTAGTGTCGAAATACTTAGCCAAACAATGGCAGTTAAAATGACTAGAAGTGTAGTTAATTGTAACCAAGGGGCTAATACTAAGTGCTTTACTTCGCCATTTTGACGGATCAACAGCTGTCTAGCTGGAAAAAACGTGCGATAAAAAGACTTAAGTTTAACTAACATGGCGTACAAAATTTAACTAATAACCGAGTTAAGATAGCAATCTGATTTAAAAAAGCCAGAAAAAAATTGTAACTCAATTGAGAAAAGGCAAATAAAAAGGGCAAAAAATGCCCTTAATAGTTGTTCTGGAAATAAAAATAGCGAGCTATTTTTATTTAGCAGGTAGTACTGTACCTTCTACTGAACCAAAACCAATGCGTGCAAAACCGTCTTTCTCACACCAACCACGCATGATTACGTTGTCGCCATCTTCTAAGAAAGTACGTTGCTCCCCATTAGCTAGGGTGATCTTTTCTTTACCACCGCGTGATAGTTCTAACAATGAGCCTGCTTCTTCGTGCTCAGGACCTGATTGCGTACCTGAACCTAACATGTCGCCTGGTTGGAAGTTACAGCCATTTACAGTGTGGTGAGTCACCATTTGCGCGACTGTCCAGTAAGAGTGCTTGAAGCTTGATTTAGATACTTGTGTTGGTGCTTCGCCAGCTGCACGCATCTTTTCAGTTTCAATTTGCACATCCATTTTGATATCGAATGCACCAAACTCACGGTTATGAGCTGACTCTAAATAGTCCATTGGTTGTGGATCGTTTTCGTCACGTGTCCAGCTTGTTCTAAATGGTGCCAGTGCTTCTGTCGTAACAATCCAAGGAGATACAGTCGAAGCGAAGTTCTTCGCAAGGAATGGACCAAGAGGCTGGTATTCCCATGCTTGTAAATCACGTGCAGACCAATCATTAAATACACAGAAACCAAATACGTGGTTTTCAGCATTTTCGATGGCAATAGCATCGCCTAATTCATTACCTTTACCAAGGTAGATACCTAACTCAAGTTCGTAGTCTAGACGTTTACAAGGGCCGAATGATGGTACTTCTGCATCTGGTGCTTTAGTTTGACCGTTAGGGCGGTGGAACGTTTGACCTGAAACATCAATTGACGAAGAACGGCCGTGATAACCAATTGGTACCCATTTGTAGTTAGGTAGAAGTGGGTTATCAGGGCGGAATAGACTACCTACCGCTGTTGCGTGGTAAATAGAAGTATAAAAGTCAGTGTAATCACCAATACGACACGGTAGCGCAAATTCGATGTCTGCTTGAGCGATAAGCGCTTCGCTTAATTGCGCTTGTTCACTCGCACCTTCACGGAGTGCTTTTGATAACGCTAGACGAAGTGCAGACCAATACTGCTGACCAAGACCCATAAATTCATTGAGTGTAGTTTGGCTTGCTGCTTTAACGGCAACCTGCGCATCACCAGAAAATAAACCAAGTTCATTTACTTTTGCTAAGTCGATAACTTGATCACCAATTGCGACAGCGCCACGGAACGCTTCGTCTGAATTTTTACGGCGTACTTCTGCAAAAGGAAGGTTTTGAATTGGGAAGTCACAGTTCGCTTCGTTAGCAGATGCAACCCAGCTTTTTAGATTAATATCGTGGGTTTCGTTAATTAGGCTCATACTCTTTCCTTATTAGTTCGCGCTGATTTATTAGTTATCTATATGGAGGCAATCAACGCAATTTAAACAGTTAGTTTAAAACAGAATTAAAAACGACAAAAAGCAGCGTGTGAATTTACCCAAACCACACGCTGCTTTTTATTCATGATGATGATTTAGATTACACCACGACGCTCTTGATCACGTTCGATTGATTCGAAAAGCGCTTGGAAGTTACCTTCACCGAAACCGCCGTCATCTACACGTTGGATCATCTCGATAAAGATAGGACCGAATAGGTTCTTCGAGAAGATTTGTAGTAGGTAACAGTTTTCGCTTTGGCTATCTACTAGGATTTGATGCTTACGGATCTTCTCTTTGTCTTCTTTAACCCAAGGCACACGGTCGAAAATGGTGTCGTAGTACTCAGGGATGATATCAAGCGTCGCAATCGTTGATTGGTCAAGCTTATCAAGTGAGCTAACTAGGTCATTCGTTAGGAATGCTAAATGCTGTACACCCGGACCATTGTACTCATTTAAGTACTCATCGATTTGGTTATTATTGTTATCTTTACCTTCGTTGATCGGAATCGAGAAAGTGCCGCACGGTGATTTAAGTGCGTAAGATAATAACGCTGTTTTTTGACCTTTAATGTCGAAGTAACGAACTTCAGTAAAACCAAATACGTCTTTATAGAAGTTAGCCCATGTTTCCATCGTGCCTTTATAAACGTTATTGGTTAAATGGTCGATACGGATGAAGCCTTTGTCTTCAACAATGTTTTGCTCGTTTAAATCTTCAAAATCTGACTCATAGATAGAACCTTTGTCGCCAAATTGCTCGATGAAATAGATTAAGCTGTCACCAATACCGTAAATAGCTGGGTAAGGTAAATCTTTATGTGTTGAATCTGTCGCAGGCTTTGCACCGCGCTCAACAGCAACCTCGAATGCTTTTTGCGCATTCTCTACACGCCAACCCATAGAACAAATTGCTGGGCCGTGGCTTTTAGCAAACTCAGCAGAGAAACCTTCACGTTCATTGTTTAGTAAGAAATGAATGTCATGTTGATTATAGTAAACGATGTCTTTACCTTTGAATTTTTTTAGCTTTGAGAAGCCAAAATCAGTAAACACTTTGTCCATGTAATCTGCATCTGGTGTTGCGTATTCAGTGAATTCAATGCCCACTAGGCCTAACGGATTATTTACTTCGCTCATTGTCATTACTCCCGCAATTATAAGCACTGCGCTAAAAAAGAATTATTGTTCTGTAATGAGCGGATGATTAACCAGAATCTCAATAAGGGGAAGATCCCCGCATTATTTAGCCAAAGCCTCTTTTGTAAATTAAATGGGACAATGATTTTAATTTCAGCAATTGCACTTTCAAAGGCAATGAGTAAGCCACAGCATTGACTAACAGAGGGTATCCTTTTTTATATCTATCTATATGTATTTAATGGTAAATTTTTGTATTTTTCAGGCAATAAAAAAGGCCTGGAACGGCCTTTTTTATTAAGTTTATTGTATAGTTTAGTTTACAGTTTGGCGCGCTTTGTTAAAAAACTTGCTGCGTTGTTGTAACCAAGGGTTATTCAAAATTTGTGGCGCTGCTTGATAATGGCGCTCAACCACTTGGTTTAAGGTACGGGTTGATTGCGTAAAATTAAGTTGCTGCTGGGCTGCACCCATATTGGCAATCTCGGCATCTGTCATTGCACGACCAGCAAATAACAAGGCGTTTAAATAACCCGGCTTAGTTTCGTAGTCATTATCGGTTAAAAGTAAGGCCGCATCGTTGATTGCCCAGCGCTCATTGATTTCACCTTCATCTTTAATACCAATCAGCTCGCCATCAAGATAAATTTTTAGTGCGCCATTGTTTGGAGCAGCATAAAACACAAAAGCAATACGGTGCCAGCTGTTTGCTGTAAGCTCGCCAAAGTAACCACTGTCACTGGTGGCAATACCGATGGCGTTATCTCGGCTAACGTAAAGGTCTGCGTCATCACTGTTAGTGATATCGGTTTGTAGTAATGAGCGCCACTCATTGGTGCTTTGTTCTGGCCACATAATATCCATCACTAAGGTGTAATCAGCGATAAGCCCTTCAGTTTGGTAATCACCGTTTGCAGCACTATTAGCCGTTAAGGTTAAGCCTTGCGTTGGGCTATGGCGAGCAAAGGCGAGCACGCCTGAAGCACCGTTTGGTAAATCAGCTATTTCAAGCTCAGTGGTGGTGGCAAATTGGCTATCTTCTGGCCCCCAATTTTTGTCTTCAGGGTCATAAAAGCTGAGTGTTGCAGGGCCAAAGTCATTACTAAAGCCTTGCTCTGGGTTGTTAAAATTCCATACTGTGACCGCATCATCTGCTTTACAGGCATTAAGCATGTTATCGGTATCGATATATAAACATTGGCTGGTGCGTGCTCGCGCGTAGTTATCAAGTAGCCACCAACTTTCAGCGACCAATTGAGCTTCTAAGCTTGGCAGAGCAGGGAAGAACAATTCGCTATTTAGCGCTGGGCCTTTAAATAGAGCAACGAGGTAAGTGCTTGCATCATCAATGTTATCTGGCACAACCGAGACCCATTCTGGCTGGCTTTCGAGCATGCTTTTCAACTGGCTGCCTGTCACCTCAACTTGATAAATTGAATTAAAGCCCGGGGTATTCGATGGTTGGCGTTCAACCTTAAACGCGGCATGAAAATCTTCTTGGGTTAATGTACCCGGTAGCCAACGATCTTGTACTTGGCTTGCATCTAGTAAGGCGGCCTCAATAGCAGGGAACTGCTGCATAGTTGCTTTGGCTGTAATTGTGGTGAGCTCTTCTGCAGTAGGGTAATTTTCTGAAACGGCAATTTCGGTGTTTGCATCTGGGGCATAGCGACCCATGATTTCATCGATGGCGTTTTTAGTGCTTTCATCTTGGGTCGTAATGCTGGTGGTTGCGATGGTTTTGTAATCAACATCCGCAAGTGTTTTGTCTTCAAGGTTAAAGGTTAAGGTAAGATCAGTCAGACCTTGTGCAAAAAAGTTTGGCTGAATAACAATGCTGCCGTTATCTAAGGTTTGATAACTTTCACCGCCATGAGTATGCCCACCAAGCACTAAATCAATTCCAGTAACATTTTGTGCAATTCGGGTGTCAGTGCCTTCACCTAAGTGACTGACCATAACCATGTAATCTACATCTTGACGGTATTGGTTAACAAGCTGCTCAGCCACTTCTTGCCACTGCCAATTCATTTTAAAGTTAGCGATAAAATCAGGAATTGGCTCGTCTTCAACTGGTTCATCGAGTTCATTCCAAGGCACTGAAGTCATGCCAAAAAAGCCGATGCGTAGGCAACCTACTTGAACAACCGAAAAATCGACACCGGCAAACGGCGTATCATCGCTACCATCATATTCGGTGTTACTTGAAAGCACGATGGCATTATCGTCATCGGCAAAGTCCAACAGTTGCTCAGGTCCCCACGCATAGTCGTGGTTACCAATCACACGTACGTCAAAAGCCATGGCTTTTATTGCTTCAACAGTGGCTAACCCTTGTGATGTTTGTTCAGCTACGGTGCCTTTTTCATAATCGTCACCGCCATTGGTGAATAAGGTGTTAGGGTTTTCAAGTTTTGCATTGTCGTAGTAACTGCGAATACGGCTGAATAACTGCTCTTTAAAGCCGAAGCGCGCGTGTAAATCTGCAACATGAATAAAGCGCACTGTTTGATTACTGGCAGTGTTATTACATTGCTCGCCAATGGTTTTACTGGCTACAGGAACAGTGCGAGACATTAAAGCAAAGCTACCAAATTCTGTAATAGCACTGACTGCAAATCCATCATTGCTTTGTTCTGTACTGAGAGTTTGCCACTGCTCATCAACTAACTGCACTATGCTAAAGGCAAGGTTGGTTTGTTCATCTGGTAATTTAATCGCTAAACTTAATGGCTCAGCAAATATCAGGTTATTAGGGCGAAAGGTATGAATACTCGAGACAATACCTTGCTCGATATCCGTGCTTGAAGCGCTTGTCTCAGTGTAAGTAAATGTAGTGTCTGTTGTGACTGTGTTACTTATTGCATTAAGTGTGACATCGCCTTGTGCGAATTCAGCTGATACGCCATTTTCGACAGTAATAATCAAACCAGACTGATCAGGAGCTGTTGCGACTTCTTTTGTTGTTTTATCGCCACCGCATGCTGTTAATAATAAGCTGGTCAGAATAATGACCAGTAGTTGAGTGTTAGGGCGCACTTACTCAGTTCCTTTGCCAAACCAAATTAATATCAGAATATAGTATCAGTTTTAAGGACGCAGAGGGAATAGGGGAGAGAGAAATTCCCCGCAGCGGGTGCTACGGGGAATAAGTATTATTGCTTTTCAGCTGTCACTTCTAGCTCTTCAGCTAGGATGTGCTCAGTAGTTTGTGGCTCGTGCTGACCTTCAGCACCATGCATCCAAGCGACTAGTTTATCGCTTAGTAAGTACATGATCACAGCAGAAAGAACCGCTGTTGCGCCTAAACCAATGAAGATACCCATCGCGTTGTCTAACGCTTCTTCACCTTCACCTAGGAAAGAACCTACGAAACCTGCAATCTTGTTTGCAACCGCTGTACATAGGAACCAAATACCCATAAGCATTGAAGCTAAACGTAGAGGTGCAAGTTTACTTACCATAGATAGGCCAATTGGAGATAAACATAACTCACCTAGGGTGTGGAATAAGTAGAATAAAACTAACCACATCATGCTGATTTGTAGGTGCTCACCTTGACCTTGTGTCATAAGCGCTAGGATCATAGTGATGAAACCAAGTGCTAAGAAGATAAGTGCAATAGCAAACTTAACCGGAGAGTTTGGTTCACGTTTATCAAGTTTCAACCAAATAATGGCAACTAAAGGTGCAAAAACAATGATGAAAATTGAGTTTAAAGATTGGAACCAAGAAGCTGGTACTTCAAAACCAAGTAACATACGGTCTGTGTAATCGTTAGCGAAAAGGTTCATTAAACCACCCGCTTGTTCAAAGCCCATCCAGAAGATGATGCTGAATACACTCATAGTAAAGATAACTTTAATACGGTCAGTTTCTACTTTAGTTAGTGGCTCTTTAGTGTTTGATTCAGACTGTGCTTGAGAAAGCTTAGCAGAAGGCACAACACCGATATCGCCTAAGTATTTGTTGCTTAATGCAAGCTGTAAAAGTACAGATAACACCATACCAACACCGGCTACGATAAAGCCCCATTGCCAGCCCATTGCAGCTGCAGCATAACCCGCAACTAGAGGACCTAATGCACCACCTAGGTTGATACCCATATAGAAGATAGTGAACGCGCCATCACGACGTTGGTCACCTTCTTTGTATAGATCACCTACCATAGTTGAGATGTTTGGCTTGAATAAACCGTTACCCACACAAAGAAGTGTTAAACCAATGTAGAATACATTTTCTTCTTGGCCAGCTAAGTAGCTGTGTGGGATACCCATAGTGAAATGGCCTGCAGCCATCAATAAACCACCAAGGATAATTGCTTTACGCTGTCCTAATATGTTATCGGCTAACCAACCACCGAATAGTGGGGTGATGTATACAGCCATTGTGAAGGTACCATAAAGGCTTAATGCGTCTGCATTTGACCAACCAAAACCACCTTCTTGTACAAGCGCTACTAAGTATAAAACTAAGATGGCGCGCATGCCGTAATAACCGAATCGTTCCCACATTTCTGTGCCGAACAACAGGAATAACCCTTTAGGATGCCCTAAAAAGTCACCTGCTTTAGGTAATGAACTCATATTTACTTCCTAACTCTAAGTTTTTATTTGAGGCCTTATTGTTTTTGCTTTGGTCGTTCTATGTATTTATTTAGTGAACGGGCGGCCATGTTTTTTGATGCAGCTAAGATAATGGTTTGTTGCTCAAGTTTTGTACTTGAAGGAAAGGGACACACCCTTATCCTAGCTACAAGTGCGCTACAGTATACATAGACCTTATGGAGAGGGGAAGAACTTGCGACACTTGCCCCTTGTGATGCGACAGTTAGTAGCTTGCATAAGGCACAACTGGTTTACCTGGGAAAGCCAGTTCGCTATACACCGGATTAAAGTAATAACGGAAGTACAGCTGAGCATAATTCGGTTCGTAAAAATCGGCCCGATCTAAGTTGACGTAACCACCAAAGAACCAATGAGGCGTGAATCGATACTCAAAACTTGCCCCTAAGTTATACGATAAACCACTGCTGGTATCGCCTTCAAAGTAAGGCACAACACCCGTTACAGCTGTTTGAGCCTCTGCTTGGCCTTGCAAAATAGGGTCGTTAGGAAAAAATGCGATGTCGTCTGTCGTGGTGGTTGACCAAGATACGCCAGCGCGCAGTCGGTATACAAAATTATGACCAACTCGCTTATCAAAAATCACAGGTAATGAAGCGCCCAAGTAGTTTTGTGGACTGTAATAGCCACCATGTCCCCAGGTTTCTTCACTTAAATTATACTTATACGACCAGTGTAATAAGTTAAGACCTAGACTTAATTCGGTGTTTCTTTCGCGAATATAACGATAATAACTACCACCCATTAGGCTGTAGCTTTGATTGTCTTTTACGTTTTTACCTTGCAAGATTTGATAGTTAGTACTGCCCCAAAAACCCCAATCTAGGCCAAGGTCATGAGATAGACTAAGTTGTAATTGCGTAGCTCTAACACCGCCCCATACTTGGTTGGTAAAGACATCTTCAAGTCCGGCGTAAGATAATACAGAGCTGGTAACCGGGCGTTTATTAAACGTGACGCCATAACCAAAGTCGCCTAAATCACCATTGTAATTAACGCCCCACACGATATCTTCGACTAAAAAGCCAAGTGGAGTGGTACCAACATCAATTCGCCATTGCTCGTTTTGCCAAGCAAGGCCAATATCCATACCTTGTTGCTTTGGTTTTATACTTAAAAGTGGGCAGTCAAAAATACACAGGGCCCCTTGACCATAGCGGCTACCAGCAAAGGTTTCATCAAAGCGGGTTTCTTGGCTCGATATTGTCATTGGGTCTAATTTCACAATCCCAGTGCCACCCCATAACGGGAAACCTGCTTCAATAGGCGTTGCCCCAGCGCCCAGTGTGGACTCATTTTGTGTGCTGGTTTGGCTACTTAAGTTGATTGCAGCAGTGATATACGCTTGCTCATCGCGCTCAATACCTTGCAATTGACGCTTGGCATTATTGACATACCAAGCTTCATTTTCATCAAGGGCATACAGTTCATAGTTCTGCTCATCGCTTAAGGTGCTCGTTGCCGTATCTGGATCAACGGCAGCGCGGTACCAGCTTTGCGCAAGCGTAGTTTGTTGCTTAGCTTGCGCAACCGCTGCTGCTTGATAATAAAGCTCTTGGTTGTTGTTGGATTTAGCTAGCAATTGCTCAGCTAGATTTATTGCGCTCTGTTTATCTTCAAATTGTTCAAGGGCAGTCATCAATTGCTGCTGACGATAGCTTTGCTCACTCGAAACTTGATTAATTTGCCCAGCAATGATGCGATCTGCTAAATCATCTCTTTGCTGCTGACGAGCAAGTGTCGCAATAGCTAAAGCAGTATCCGTTGACACAGTTTGTCCTTTTGCAACGTGCTGCTCAAAGCGGGTAATGGCCTGATTACTATTGCCTTGCTCGATATGAGCATTGATCAGCGCCTCTGACAGTTCTGGGTTATCAGGGTAACGTGTTGCAAGCTCTGAGAGCTTAGCAACTCGTTGGTTACTATCACTAAAGCGATTAACGTAATTAACTTGTAGTGCTAACCATTGTGATTGCTCTGCATCGGTTGCGTTACTCGGCAGTTGATAGTCTGCAAACCAGCTATCAGCAGCGTTTTTATCGTTGCTTTCAATTAGCCAATTTGCATATGTCATGTGCCAATATGGGCTCAAACTTGGGTCACGAGTAAGAGCTTTTTTCAGTTGCCTTATTGCATACTGCTGCTCATTAATTTGTTGCCATTGACTGGCAAGCTCAGCTTGCATTAAAGGTGTTAATGGCTGTGCTTCTAACTCGGTGAGCTTATAAATCACCGTGGCTTTATTAGTGGCTGTATTGTTGGCAGAGAGCCTTTCTAGTTTGGTATTAATACTTAGCTGCTCTGTAAGCACATTAATTTGTTCAGTGCGCGCGTTATTAGGAATGTAATCTAAGGTTGCCAGTGCTCCTTGGTAATCGTTCAACGAACGTAAAAATAGTGCATGGCTATAACGCAAATCTGCATCTAGCGGAAATTGCCACAAGGTTTTTTTATACAGAGCTTTGGCATGATCAACTAAACCTTGTTGTTGATATAAATTTGCAAGGTCGTAGTAAAGCCAGCTCTGACGTGGGCTTTGTTTGATTGCCATAAGTAGCACATCAACTGCTTCATCTAGCTTACCTTCAGCAGTAAGCTCATCAGCACGGGCTCGCAATTGCTGTGTTTGTAACAGGGTGTAATCTTCAGCAATTAATGCCTGTTGCTGACGAGTTAAGCCATTATAAAAACGATGACTACGAGCATAATTACCATCTGAGGCGGTTAATTCAAGCATGGCACGCAAAGTAGGCTGTTGCAGAGGATCGTCTTTTAGCACTTGCTTATAAAGGTTCATCGCGTTTTGAAGTTGGCCTGCTTGTTTGGCAAGTTCAGCACGGTAAAACAATACCGTATTAGGGTCTTCATTTAAGGTGTCAGCTAAATCCAGCTTAAGCGTAGCCTGTTTGAGTTCATTGCTACTAATGGCTGATTTAGCTTCATCTATGTATTGCCAAAAACGAGCAGTATTGGCGAGGCCTTTTAAAACTGTTATACGGTTTGCATCTATGCTGTATTTTTGAGCTTTTTTAAAGTACTGGTAAGCATTGGCATAACGACCTTGCCTTAAGTTCAATAAACCTAAGCTATTGTATATTTCAGGATCTTGAGGACGACCTCGCAGTGCTTTATTGAAAAGCTTTTCTGCTGCATCAAAGTGGCGTTTTTCAAGTTCGACACTGCCTTTAAGCCATGTCTGATACGCAGGGTCTGCTTGCTTTTTTTGCTCCGCTAAATACGCTTTTTTAAAGTCACTAAATTGTAGCTGACCTTTACTGCTTTTAGGGTAGGCTGCAAAGTAACGCTGATATTCACGCTCAGTTTGTTTATTAAGCGGCATATCCTCAAGGGCTGCAAGCCACGCAAACTCAGCTTCAACACCATATTGATTACTGTGTGCATAATGGCTCAGTAATTCAATGGCTTCCTTGTTTGTTGGGTTTTGCTTTAACAGATGTCTTGCGTAGGCAAGTTCAAAACGGCCACTATTTGGGTAGCGTTTCAGTAAAGAACGGTAACCGCGCAGTGCTTGCTGATATTGATTTGGATCTTGAGCAAGCCAGTTTATGTGCTCCAGCTCATATTCAATATTAGGGTAGGCGGATTTAAATAGCCGATTGTAGATTTTTACCGCGTCACTGTATTGTCCGGCCCTGGCACGAAGCCTGGCTTGTTGAACCGCTTCTTTGTCTTGATTATTGACGCGTGCAAGTAGGGTTAAGCTTGTTACGCACGGATGCGATAGGTTACTAAGCTCTGCTAAACGCACATTGGCTTTGTCGGTTTCTTTGAGGCTATATAAAACGCGCACCTGGGCACATTGCACCTGGATATTTTTAGGTGCAATGCTTTGCAGCTTTTCTAAGCTGTCGCTCATCAATTGATTATCACGCTCAATTTCACCAAGTTGTACTTGGCTAATTAACCAATCAATTGATTGACTATCAAGGTCTTTGTTTATTGCTGCGGATGCACTGGAGCTTGCTAAAACTGCAGCAAGTAGCCACTTTATCGGCATTCATTGCTCCAGTTAGTTGTTAAAGCCCCGTTTTTATCAATACTAAAACGTTTGTTCAATGCGCTGTTACCAAATAAATACAACACGCTGTCGTAGTAGCGGCTGGTGGTAAAGCGGGTATCCATCATAATTTGCTGTTGTAAAGCTGTCACAGTTTGTGATGCATTATCTTCAGCAAGCAATGGCAATAAGGCGGCAACAAAACCACTTGGGGCGTTGCCTGCCGTTTTGCCTGTGGCAGCATTGGTTTCTAATGGCACTTTGCCTGAAGAAACAATGCTATCAACAAAAGGTTTAAACTGCTCTGTAAGGGCATTTTTATAGGGGGCATCCTCTGCCATCATGCTGGCCCAGAGGTAAACGCGGATCGCATTATAACTACCTGTGGCTGGCGTGCTTTTATCATGATAAAAGCCTTTTTCCACGCTGTAATTAACCCAATCAGGGCTCACGCCTTGTGGTGCTGTATCTATTAATAACTGCGCCGAGTTATCGTGTAATGTTTGCCAAGGCGAGTGCGGGTATAGGTGCGCAAATTGCGCAAATATAAATAGCGGTGCATAGCTTGGATTTAATTTCCAGCTACTGTCTTTTTCAAAACCTGTTGGCCCAGGTAAAAGAGTCAGACCGAGGTTTGGTATCTGCGCTGTTTCTTCACGAATGATGCGCTCAGCAAGCACTGAGCTGAGCACTGCGTAGCGTCTTTCATTCCATAAGATAGCTGCTTGCGACAGGGTATAAGCAATCCATAAATCTGAATCAGAAGCTGGATTTGAATCAAGGATTTGTCCTTGATTTTGCTTTATTCCCCATTGCCACGCTGGTAAACGGGTACTTAAGTCACCTTCAGAAAGGTGTACTTCAGTCCACTCAAGCAACTTATCGAAGCTGGCTTTATCATTGGCAAGTAAAGCAAAGAATAACGCATAAGATTGCCCTTCAGAGGTAGTAATACTGTAATCACTACCCAAATCAATTACGCGTCCTTCAGGTGTAATGAAGTGAGTTTTAAAGTTATTCCACTGCGGCCAAGCGCTGCAGCTTAACTGAGCTAAGGCATTGCTTGAAAAAACAAAAACGAATAGTAAAGAAGCGATAGTTTTCATTATGCCTGATCTCCTTCAGATAAACGTTTTTTGGTAAGTAGCGCAAGCACTCGCCATAACATAAATGAAATAAGTAATAGGGTTAGTAGTGATAGAATCGCTAACAATACTGGGCGGTCTGAAAAGTGGAACCAAATGAGGGTATGAATAGGTACGTGACCGACAAAATACTGCTCATCGGTTTTAATCGTTTTGATGCCTTGGCTATTGATAATGGCTGAGCTTCCCATTATTTGAGCTGTTTTATCATCATTGAGCAGTGCATCAGTGAGAAGTGCAAAAGCATTTTCATTACTGGCAATCAAAGAGACTACTGAGCGGTCTGAATCAAACGGTGACTGGAACCCAGACATCACGGCTAAACGACCAATGCTGCTTATATTTACTTTAATTTTTTCAGCACCTTTAGTGTCGTAGGCACCATTATAGATAGCTTGATCAACAATGCGTTGGTTGTTGTTGATAAGCACACTTAGGGCGCTGTCTTTGGCAAGTGAGTTTAAGAAAGAGTCAGGCTTACCAATAATAATAATGTCTTTATCGTTTAGCGCCAATTGGTTACTTGGAAATTGAATGTCTAAACGGTGTGCTGGGTAGCCTGTTATGGCACCCAAATGACCTGTGAAATTAAGCAATAAACTAATCGCGTTAACTGAGCTGTTAGCTTCCATTACAAGCGTACTTTGGTGTAAATCGGCATATTTGGTGAATGGGAAACCGCCATTTGCAAAGGCGCGTAGGTTTGGCATGGCAATATAGTGATGGAAGTCACTTACATCAATGGTAGAGCTGCCATCAATTGCACCAAATTCACCGCCGGCAGGAATGGCGCTACACTCACCGGTTTTTACGACTGCAAAATTAAAATCATAAGTCAGCTGGTTATTTGTTGTTAAATCTAACCCTGTTAGCTCAAAGTCTTGACGAGTTTTGGTTGGATTGAATTCAGATAAAAGCGGTAACAAGGTATCGGTTGTAATCGTTTTACCACCTTCGTTATCAAGAATAAAACCATCCACAAACTTACCGTTAATCAACATATTCAAACGCGACAACATGTTTTGCTCAACAGGCGTGTTGCGGTAATTCAAGGTAATAGGAATACCATTTTCACGCCAAGTGAATAAATCTGGTGCAAAACGCAAGTCTAACCGAACAGGTAGACCACGATAGCCTTCCGATTGCAGCTGAGTTGGGTATTCAATAAATTCATCAAAGCTTACTGGGCGATCAGAACGCACCCACAGTGGCGCATCGTAGGCTTCTCGAAGCGGTAAGTTGCTAATTGCATCAATAGTTGCACTGCGACCAGTCATGACTTTATAGCCAAAGACTAAACCTACTACGGCTTCTTTCAATTGTGCTGTGTCTTTACCTAAAACAAGCAGTACTTTGGCGTAGCGCTGAGTAGGGCTGCTGATAATTTCTACAGTTGGCTTTTCAACATCAGGGTAATTCAATAAAAAATCAGGCTTGTTGTCGTTTGTTGCGAATACGACACTATGTTCTGTCGGTGTTGCATTAATTTGCACAGGGAACAGTGCTTTGCGCCATTTTGCTTGTGCGCCAAAAAAGCTTGATAGTGCAGCTGCTGCTTCGAGTGTGTTTTCATCAGGTTGTGATGCAAACACAAATGGTAAATTGACCTTGTTGTAATCTCGCGAATCAAAAAATGGTGCAGGGAAATACTCAAGTAAGCTTTCAAGAGCAAGTGACTGACGGTCAATAGAAATACGGCTGCTTTTACTAAGCTCGGCCCATATTGTTTTACTATAGTCATCCTGACAAACCAGATCGTAAAAACCGACTAGTTCGAAGCGAATTTGGTTAAAGTCTTTGATTAGCTTAGGGTTAAGAACAATGCTGCGCTCAGAGACTGTGCCAATTGGCGTTGTCTTATCATCAATAGGTAGCACAGTGACAAGGTTTTCATTTAAGAAAATTTTCAAATGTGAGACACGACCAATAAGTGATGGTGAAGTTGTGTATGAAAAGTCTAGGGTCAGTTTTTTCCCTAATTTATCGAGGCGGTTTGTAAAATCAACACGGGTACTATTACTTACTCCATCAAGCTTGAACTTGCTTAAACCAAGCTTTTCAAAGCTTAGCGTCATGCTTTCAATTGGTGCTTGCTCTGGGTAACCATCATCAAAAATCGCTTTATTAGAGAGAGGCTCAGCACTTATCGCCCAGCCAGATATGCCGAGTGTGCCAAAAGCTAATAACAAGGTTAAAAAAGTTTTTATCATGATGTTTTTAGTACTTTTGTTGGTTTTTTAGGTAATAACGACGCCACAAAGTACAAGACTCTTGATGCAAACGCAATCGCGGGTCTTAATTCATTTGGGGCATGGAAAATCAAGTTCTTAAAGCCTCTTAGACTGGTATAAAAAACGTGAGAAAAGCTGTATGAAGGCTTGTCGTGTTTAAAGTTTTCTTGCCAATCAAGCCAAGCATCAGCACGTGAGAAAGTGCATTGAATAAAGGCTTTTTGTTTTTCTAAATCTAAATCCCTGAGGGTAAGACCCAGTTGTTTATCGCGGGTGTTACAGATATAAGTTGGGAATGAAAACTGCTTCAAGCCACGGCTCATGAGTAGCTCGACTTTATCATTTACACGGCAAAGGTGATTATGGTCAGTTTCAAGACCAACACCATTATTTGAGTAGTCCGTAATTTTTACTTTAATAGTACGGCCATTAGCAAGGCGAATAGCTGCAGGGAAATTTGCTTTAATGCGGTGTGAGCTGCGTACTTGTTTGGCTTCAGCGGCAACAGCCACAGCTGCACCTAAAATTATCACGTTATAGCTTGCCCACAGCATGCTAATGACGAGTACACCTATTTGTGAACTATCGCCGAAGAGCAATCTAAACACGCCGTAGGTCATACCCAAAACGTTAACAAGCAACAAGATTATATAAGGCTTTGAAATCGTCCAATCGTAGTGATCTTGCTTGTTTAAACCGCCTTTTTCAGTCACGTTAAATTTACCCTTATTCGGGTTGATAAGCGCAACTGTCGTGGGTTTTAAAATATACCAAGCAAGTACTGACTCATAAACTTCGCCCCAAAATGAATAGCGGTATTTACCTTGAATTCGAGAGTTGGTTATTTTTACCTGTAACAGGGTTGGCACAATATAAAGAAAGATGGCAACAAACGGTGCATAGATAATTTGCGCATTAAAATAAATTAATGCCAGTGGCGCTGTTAAGAATACAATTCGCGGAATGCCTGATAAAAAGTGCAACATAGCGTTTAAATAGCACAAGCGCTGCGCGATATTTAGGCCCTTACCAAACAGCGGGTTATCTAATCGGAATATTTGTGCCATGCCGCGTGCCCAGCGAATACGTTGACCAACGTGGGCAGATAAACTATCTGTAGCCAGGCCGGCGGCTTGTGGAATATTAATATATGTTGTTTTGTAGCCAGCGCGCTGCATTCTTAGGGCGGTGTGGGCATCTTCAGTGACGGTTTCTACGGCAAAACCACCAATTTCTTCAAGGGCACTGCGCCTTAAAACAGCACACGAACCACAAAAGAAGGTTGCATCCCACATATCATTGCCATCTTGAATTAAGCCATAGAACAACATATTTTCATTTGGGATTTTCCGATGGTTTTTGAGATTGCGCTCAAATGGATCGGCAGAAAAAAAGTGGTGAGGTGTTTGTACTAAACACACTTTACTGTCATTGATGAATTGTCCCATTGTCATTTGTAAGAATGAGCGAGCAGGGATATGGTCACAGTCAAAAATAGCAATGTAGTCGCCACTAGTTACTTTCATCGCATGGTTCATGTTGCCGGCTTTGGCATGTTTGTTATCAGGGCGAGTTAAATAACCAACACCAATTTGCTTTGCGAATTCGGCAAATTCAGGGCGCTTACCATCATCTAAAATATAAATGTTAAGCTTATCTGCAGGCCAATCAATACTTTGCGCGGCGATTGTTGTTGGCTTCACAACATCAAGCGGCTCATTATAAGTAGGAATATAAATATCAACTGTTGGCCAGTTTGCAGTGTCTTTTCCTAACGCGATTGGTTTACGGTTTAATGGATTAATGGTTTGGAAAAAGCCTAATATCAGTACTAACCAAGCGTAACTTTCAGCAAGCAGCAAACCAATCCCTAGGGTAAGGGCTAAAGGGTCACCCCAGTTAAGAGTGTCAGTGTAGCGCCACCATAGATAACGTGTAGAGGTTGTAACAGAAAGGGTGATCATCACAATAGTGGCCATTTTCCCTTCAACCCGCCTTAGAGAATAAGCAACCACCAAAATTAAACTAATGAACACTGCTTGCGCTTCAATACTAAATGGCACGGTTACAAATATAGCCACCGCAAAAATAATGAGAGTGAAAAAAGCGACCTTTAAGGTGCTGTTTCTCCAAAGTGGAGAGCGACTCACTGCTTTATATGATTTAGTTTTTGTTTGCTTTCTAGCAACTAACCAAAGCCCTTTAAAAGAGCGTACTAGTTTACTGTCTGCCAGTCTCAATAAGCGAGCTGAGCGCGTGATTTTACGCCAAGATTTACGCTGCTCAACGGCGATATGTTGCTGTGAGGTTGTGGTGGTATTGAATAGCGCAAGGTACACACTTTGCAATGCAATCCGAATGCAATTGCTTGGTGTAAGTACTGGTTGAGAAACATGAGGATACAAGCGTTTAAGTTTAAGCTTTAACTCTCGTTTTTTATTGTTTTCTAATTTAATAAACAATGACAAAAAAAGCACAAAGAAGGGCAGTAAAATCGCTCCCAATAGGCTCATTTTGTGTTGGTTGTAATAACTATAAAATTTTATAAATACAAAGCGGACAAGTTGCTTCGTTAAAAACAACCCTAAAATACCTTTAAGTATTCGGTGTGTGATACCGAGTGAATGGATGCTATTGGTCATTCTGACTCGCGCGGCTTACAAGCCAACCTGCTAGCGTTTCAAAGTCATCATTAGCAACGCTGTATGGAGCACAGTTAATCGCCACATTACGAAACGCAGTGGCTTCTTTGATGACTTCATCTTTATTGATATACAAAGGTGCAATTAATGGTAATTCAGTTTGCCAAAGCTGCAATAAATCTGATTCAAGCTCAGAGGCAGAGTTATATTTGTTGGTTAAAAAATAATGCTGCCATGATGATTCAGCCTGCTTTAGAGTGTTTAAACGTTTGAAAGCAAAACTGTGACAAATTGCATCACAATTAATAATCTCAAGGAATATATCGTCTTCATTTAGCGTATAGCGGTGCACATCAACATGGGCTGGGCAGTCAAATAAAAACCAGCTGTCATCGCTGTCATTAAGCTGCTGACAACTCTCTATAATACATGAAAAGTCTAACCCTAAGTTCGAACGGCTGCCATAGGGTAAAAACTTTACGCCATCGTTATCTTGGTGAAACTGCTCACATGCAGAGACAAAGTTTGGGTAATCACTCCAGCCTAGCTGATGCTCCCACGCAAGACCAAGATGTAGGCCTAAGTCGCCTTTTGGATCTAAATCGATGGCATACACAGGCACATTTGATTTTCTCAAAGCACAAGCAAGGTTGGCCACAATAGATGTTGTACCAGTGCCACCTTTAATTCCTTTTATAAAAATTCGCTTCATTTATGATTCTTTATTGTGTTTTTGTTAACTTTTTTCGTGCTCTGTATTTGTGTTGTTGCTAATGCGATATCGTTAAGCAAAGGGTACTTTTCAATCGTTTTGCGATTTTTTTCAACATCAACAATTTCAACATAATCCGTTTCCTTGCCGCCAAATTGGCGTAACAGCTTTTCAATATCGTATTGAGTTAAGGTGTGTGAATTTTTTACTGCAAAGTCATTCATCTAAAAAAACCGTTATGAGAAAAATTAGCTTAAAAATGTTCACGATCCATGGACATAATCTGCATTATATATAGAATAGCGTTTAAAACTAGTACTAAAGTATCTTTTTTAAGGGTTTGTAGGTGCCTCATTTAAATATTACAGGGTTAAAGACTGCGTTTTCAGAGCTAAAACGTGGCGCAAACTATGCTCTACTTTCCCCTTTAGATAGTCAGCTATTGGAACTATCTAGGCATCTTTTAGTTAATCATAAAGACTCTGTTTTTTTGCTTTCTGAACAAGTAGAGCTGTTTTTTGAAGGTGAAGATAGTGAACCTGTGTTTACCTTGTTTGAACAAGGGGTACTGCATCCATTTCATTTACATCATAATGAAAATGTATCAAAAAGTTTGCACTTTTCTCGCGGGGTTATTAACGAAATTAAACAGTATAAACAGCTAAAAAACAGTACTGTTATTGTGCACGTGGATTCAGAATACTTGGTATCTTTAAGCTATGATGAGCTTGAAGAAAAACTTAAGTTATATGTATCACTATCAGAGTCAAAAAACGTTACTTTAGTATTTTTAATGTCAGGGGCTTACATCAGTGAGTTAAGGCGTCAGTTACTAGCGTTGAATCGCTTTTTTGATGGGCTTATCTATATGACCCAAGAAGCATCGATTCGTACTCTAGAATACGATTATTGGTGCCATAAAGAAGGTGTCATTGCTGGACGTTCGGTCAATTTGCAGCTCCACAATGGTCAACTAGCTCTTATTGAACAAGAGCAAGAGGCTTTAGAATTAACCCAAACAACAGAACAAGGTTTAGATGAGGATGAAGTCTGGCTAACAAGAAGCGCAGTACCTGAAGGTACTAAATTGCCAGTGTCTTATAAAATCATTGAAGATAACGATGCTTTGTACTCCAAAGGGCTCACTAAAAAGGTTGCTACTCTCGTATTTGCGGTTACTCGTTACACAGACCTAAAAGCGCTAGCTAAGGACTGTTTTTCTTTGCGTAAAAAGTGCGGTCGTAGACTGAAATTAGTAATTCAAAATGTTGATGGCATAATTCGTCATCAGGATGAATGCTTATTTTTAACTTTAGGGGTTAACCTTATTTTATATAGTTTTTCTGAGCCTTCGCGCTTGCTGTCACAAATTCAGTCAATTCAAGGGTTTCAGTTTTCAAGAGCACTCCCAAAATCAATTGATGATGTTCTAAAGTACAGTGAAAACACCCTCGCAAAAGGTTATTTACCAATCACCAAGTTTGCACAGCAGGTTACTAAGCATAGTGATTCAGCGGCTAATCTTGGTGTAAGTGGAGTGCTTGTTATGCTAGAGCTTTTACCGCGTATTGATGCTATACACCCATTGCATTTATTTCATGTGAAACGTGAAGGAGATATTTTCAGTTTTGCAGAGGGCACAGTTTATTTGTATCTACATGCTTGTAGAGAGCATGACGTAGAAAGTGCAATTAAGCATTTATTTAAATTGCAAGTGAGCGACTTTTTTGTGTCAAAAAATGTTGTGGCTGACCATTTCTATATTCAGCAAGAGTGTCGCCGGATACAGCGTAATTATGCGAATGCTGACGTAACTGATTTTACTAAGCAATTACAAGAAAACGTAAGTTACATTTTTGATACAAAATCAGCAGATATTGCAAACTTAAATCCAGAGACTCCGGAATTTAAAAAAGTGATTCGACCTATATCAGAGCCTGTAAAAGTTATTTTAAAAAGTGAGCTATCATGAGCTTAAATCAGTTTTTTATTACTTTTATCATCGCAATGCTAATCGGTATCTTGTTAAGTAATACTGGTAAGGTACTGTTAAATAAAGCCGTAGTGCTATACCGAAAACTAACATTTAGGCATGTATTATTAACGCCATATACGCCAAAACGACATAAGAAGGATGACAAGTGAGGCTTTCAGGATTAGGTTTATGGAATTTATACTTTCTAGTTAAGTTTGTTCTGTATAGCCGAGGTGACATTTCTTTTGATTTATATGCAAACCTAGCATTTTTTGCTTTTCTAGCTATCTCATTTCAACATATTTGGTTGTCTCGTATTAAACACATCGTGAGTGTGCTGATAGGTGCGGCCTTATTGTATCACGATTCATGGTTGCCCCCGATTTCTAGGCTCACTAAGCAAGCAGGAAATGTACAAGACTTTAGCATCAGCTACTTTTTTGAGATCACAGCGCGTGTTGTTAGCCTTGATATGATTTTTGCGCTGTTTGCACTAGTGGTTTTTTATTGGTTCACGGTGAAATGGTTGCGTTATACCAGTATTTCTATTATTGGTTTTCTTTATGCGTATTGGCTCGGTGGGGCAGCAGCAGATAATGAGATTACAACTCAAGTTGCAAGCAATAGCCAAACTACGCAAAAACAAGTGCCCGTTTTAGTTTCTGATACTGCAAAACAAAAGACACCGGATCAACAGTTACAAGACTTTTACCAGCAACAGAATTTATTACAAAGCCAGTTTCCTGACGTATTTAATGGTCAACCATTTGATGTGGTTGTGCTGAATATTTGCTCTCTAGCAACGGCTGATTTAAATGCGATAGGTGTTGAACCCCGTAACCTGTTTGCTGATTTTGATATCTTGTTTAGCCAATTTAACTCAGCAACGTCGTACAGTGGCCCTGCGGCAATTCGTTTATTACGAGCAAGTTGCGGGCAAACAAGTCAAGAGCAACTATTTAAACCTGTTGATGAGCAATGCCAGTTATTCACTAACCTTGCTGAGCTTGGCTATAAAACCAGTGTGGCTCTTAACCACGATGGACATTTTGATGACTTTATAGGTTTGATCAGACAATACGGTGGTGTTTCTGTGCCAAAACTGGATTTTAGCCAATTTAGTGCTGCGCAGTATGGTTTCGATGGCAAACCGATTTATTCTGATGCGGATATACTCTCTGCCTGGTTGAATAAACAAGGCACAAGTCAGCAGCCTAGAGCTCTCTACTACAACACCATAAGCTTACACGATGGAAATCAACTTGCAGGTCGTGAACGAATGAATAGTTTTGAAAGCTATCCACTTAGGCAGCAGCGCTTATTTAATGACATCGATAAGTTCATAACTGAGTTAGAGGCACAAGATCGTAATGTGATGCTGGTGGTTGTGCCAGAGCATGGGGCTGCCTTACAGGGTGATAAACTACAATTCTCTGGTTTGCGTGAAATTCCGAGCCCTTCAATAGTTTCGGTGCCTACGGCTGTTAAATTCATTGGTCCTGATGTAAAGCATGATGGGCTGAATGTCGTCGATGAAACAATGAGTTATTTTTCACTGTCAGAGTTAATCAACAATACGATGAAGCTCGACCTGTTTGCAGGAAAAGCCCCCATTAACCGAGTGCTGGATAATTTGCCGACCTCAGCTAAGGTTGCTGAGAATGAAGATACAGTGATGATGTATATAAAAGGGCAGCCATATATTCAATTAGATGGGGGAGAGTGGACCCGGTACCCGACTAATTAAGTTATTTGTCCAAAATTGTTTACAATAGACTACCCAGTTGCTGGGAGTTAGCGTATCATCCTCATACTATAGGTTCCCGTTTTTTGAGGATGTAATGCGTTTAGATATCCACTGTGCTGACCGAATTGGTATCGCACAAGAGATTCTCAATATCTTGGTGAGTTACCAAGTTGATTTAAAAGGCATCGAAGTAGATTCGGTTAATTGTCGAATGTACGTGAGTTTTCCGCCTATTGAGTTTGAACAATTCCAAAAAATCATGCCATCTATCCGATTGATAGATGGTGTGAAAGACGTTCGTACGACTGCATTTTTACCTTCTGAGCGAGAACATAATGAGTTAAATACATTACTGCGTGCATTGCCTGACGGTGTGATATCTATTGATGCTAAAGGGTGGGTGCGTTTATGTAATGATGCTGCGTGTCGCGACCTGCAATTATCTGAAAGCGAAGTGATTGGCGCTAACATCAATAACCTGCTTAAAGGCTTTAATTTTACGCGTTGGTTAGAAGGCAAAGAAGTACTTGGCCAAACAACCCGAGTTGAAGTTGCTGGCGAAGACTTTATTGCCGATATTCTACCTATTTCAGTACCCCAAGGTGCTGAAGGGGATGTGTTAGCCGGCGCAGTTATCAATATCAAATCACAAAGTCGCTTAGGCCAACAAGTCAGTGCGTTCCGGCGTTATGGCCAAGAAAGTTTTGCAACCATACATAACTTTAGTACTGCAATGCGCCGTGTGGTTCGTGAAGCGCGTAAAATGGCACAACTTGAAGCGCCAATCCTGATTACTGGTGAAACCGGTACAGGTAAAGAGTTACTTGCTCGTGCTTGTCATTACGCATCAAATCGCTCAGTAAAGCCATTTATCGCTTTGTCGTGTGCTTCGTTGCCTGATGATGTCGCTGAGTCTGAACTATTTGGTTACGCAGGCTATGAAGAAAACGCGGCACCAAAACGCGGCGTTTTAGAGCAAGCTGATGGTGGCACAGTGTTTTTAGATGAAGTTGGTGAAATGTCGACTCAGCTACAAACTAAGCTACTGCGTTTTTTACAAGACGGTACCTTCCGAAAAGTCGGTGATGAAAACGAAGTAAAAGTAAATGTGCGTATTGTTGCCGCAACACAAAAAGATTTACCAGCGATGGTACAAGAGGGAACATTTAGAGAAGATCTTTATTACCGAATTAATGTTTTGACCTTAGAAATAGCCCCATTACGTGATAGAAAAGCAGATATCGGCCCGCTAGCAGAGCACTTTATTCAAAAGTATGCCCAGCAAAATGGTCATTCTGTGCCAGAGATGTCAGAAGATTGTTTACGCTTTTTACAAGATTACCCATGGCCGGGTAACGTGCGCCAATTAGAAAATGCGATTTATCGTGCTGTGTCGTTGTTAGATGATAACGAATTGCGTATTGAGCACCTGCAGTTACCAACGTTTACCCATGATTTAGGTTATCTTGAGTCTGACTTTGAAGGAACCTTAGACCAAGCGGTAAAACGTTTTGAGGCGACTTTACTTCGTAAGCTTTATCCTGCTTATCCAAGCTCTCGTCAACTAGCAAAAAGATTAGGTTTGAGCCACACCGCAGTGGCAAATAAGCTTCGCGATTACGGTATTAACCGTAAGACAGTGAAGGTTTAATTATATAGCTTAATTTAGCAAAAAAGGCTTGGGTAAAACCTAAGCCTTTTCTTTTCGATTAAAAACTATTGTTTGGTACCCATATCCTTGGTAACACCATCAATGGCGATGCTTTTTATACCTTCATTGTCGAACTTAATAACAACACTGATGTTATTACGGGCAAAAAAGTAATCGCGGTTATCAAGGCTGATAACATAATCACCTTTTACTGAATCGCTAAATTTGCGCTTTTCGAGTTTTAGGGTGTGACCAGCAATCTGCCAGTTGAAGCCTTCAATAAAGCCATTGTTGAATTCTTGCACCCACACTTGTTCCTCATCTTTACTGAGTGTAATCGCCACAGAATAAGATTCTGGAAGAGACATGTCATAGCTTTTATCACCAATAGTGAACTTCTCAGCATCTTGTTGCCAAGCAAAGCCAAATTTAAAGGCTTTCTCAACACCCGTTGGGTACTTTAGGGTTCCATCCCCAGCAAAGTTAAAATCTGCAAAGGCAGAGCTGGTGAATAAGCTTGCACTGAACAAAGTTACCAAACTAAATAATTTCATTAGGTTATTCTTTTTTTATACTAATATATGCACAGATTAGAGCAGAAAATTCGCCTTAGCAATATGCTGTGATACACTTTGTTCATTATCAACTGGTTAGACCTTTGCCGTGAACCTCTATTTTCGACTTATACTACTGTTTTTTAAAATTAAACGTAATCGTGATTATCAACAATTGTTAGACACGATTGATATTGAATTCAAAGCGTTACCAACCGATTGCGATATCAATTTTCATCTAACTAATTCTCGTTATTTAGCGATGATGGATCTTGCCCGTACTTGGATGACTGAGCGGGTAGGCTTGTTAAAGCACATTATGAAACGCCGCTGGTTCCCAATCGTTAATGCAACTGCAATTACCTATATACGCGATATTAAACCAATGCAAAAGTACACAGTCAGTACACGTTTAGTTGGTTGGGATCATAAATACTTTTACATTGAGCAAAAGTTTCACTCTGAACGAGGCTTGCATGCAATTGCTTATGTACGTGGTGTATTTAAACGTAAGAAAGGCGTTGTAAGTGTTGAAGAGATGCTTGAAGTTGCAGGCTTTAGTGGAGTTGCACCTATTTTGCCAGCAGAAGTGATGCACTGGAAAGAGATGTTAGAACAAAAGAAACTCACAAATAAGTGATATCAAAGATTAGTAAAAAAAAATGCCAGCTAAGCTGGCATTTTATGGCTTTATAAACAGTTTACTTCCCGCAAACTGCTTCACTAACAAACGTTAAATCGTTTACGTGTGCTGGACCATCCATTACGAATGTCGCTTCAGCGGTGTTTTGATCTAAGGTATAGATTTTTGCATTTTCGCCATTTTCTCTACCTGAGACATAAATTGTACCGTCATCAGCAATTGCAAGGCCAGATGCCCAGTTGATACCATGTTCACCAATTTGGGTTAATTCAAGGCTACCTTCATCTAATGTGTAAAGCGCTTTACCAGTCAACACGTAAAGTACGTTGTAGTCACTTGAATAAGCGATGTCGCCATCAGAGAATGTGTCACCGTCATACGAAAGCTTACCTAATACTGTTTTCTCACCTGTAGCAAGGTCAAAATCATACATGTATGTTTTGCTTGTTGCACGTAATGACAGGCCATCTGCAGTTACTGTTGAGCGGTAAATTGGGAATGATGTTGCATCTGCAACTTCAGCTTGCGTGTCAGTAGTTAAATCTAGGCTATGAATTTTTGATGCTTTGCTGCTTTTATCAAGTTGCTCCATGAAATAAAGCACGCCATCTTTGCTAGCAATGTTTGATGCTGTATTGTTAACGCCAGCAACAATAGACACAGCGCCTGACTCTGGGTTAAAGTGATACACATAGCCTTCAGTTTCAGAACCAAAATTGTTGATGCCGTATAAACCGGTAGTAACAGCGCAAGGTTCAGCAATTTCTGTAACAACAACATTGTCAATAAAGCCACCCTGGCCAGCAGAGCTACCCGTACCTTTCAATGTAATTAGTGAACTTACATCTGTTCCTTCAACAGTGTAACTATGCTTAGACCAAGCAATTTGTGTTGTGTCTAATGCTTCTAGTAATTCGCCATTCCAAAATACCTCAGCACTATTTATACCTTCTTGATTTTCAACACGACCAGCGTAATAGAAACTAAGTTCATATTGCTTACCAGCTTGTGTAGGTATCTCTTGAGAAGCGCTATAGTTCTCATACGAGTTCAATTCTAAATACTGCTCACCATCTTGAGCATCAATTTTATTTAAAGAAGACGCTTGTAACTCAAGCCATTGATTCTCATTAGCAGTCCAGTCAGTTAAATCTTTGAAAAACTGATAACGGCCATTAGCTTCTGTTACTCGGTCGGCTTCGAAAGAGCCATTTTGAACTAAGTTAGTTGCTGGGTTTGAAACTTGAACAACAGAGATGTTATCTACTATTCCACCATAGCCGTTTGCAACACCAGTGCCGGCAATTGCGATTTCAGATGTTGTTCCTGTCGCTTCAATCGTGTAGGTGTATTTTGTCCACCCTTTTTGACTACTATTTAAAGCTTCAAGTAGTTTGCCATTCCAATAAACATCGATATTATTTGTGCCTTGAGCACCGTTAATTCGAGCAGAATAATAAAGGCTAAATTCATATGTTTCGCCAGGCGTGGTTGCTATTTTTTGAGAGGCACGATAATTCTTTGTTGAATTAAGCTCTAAATATTGATCACCATCTTGTGCAGTCATTTCACCTAGAAGGTTTGTTTGAACTTCAAAGTATGCATTTTCACTGCTGCTCCAGTTCGTAAGCTCATTATACAGCTGCCAGGTTCCTGATCTTTCGCTGATTTTATCAGCTTCAAATGAACCATTTTCAACTAAATTAGTATTTGAAATAGCAAAAGTTGATACAATAGCCAAAGGTAATATTGCTAATTTTGATATTAGTTTTTTCATGCGCGCCCCATTTTTCGGATTAATTTCATTTATTGGGATAATTTTATTTTAATTAATATACCTTGCAATGTTAATTTTTGTTTGGTTTGTTTTTTTAATGCTCATTTTCTGCAAGCGTCTGAAATAAATGATTAAATTTTGCTTTAGGAATTTTCACATTTAAATTTATTGTGTTTTATTAAATTCTCGTTTTTTATATTTTTTAATGATCTTGTTTTTTAATCTTGATGTTATTTTATTATTTTTATTCTGTTTACTTTTGTGGTAGGTTTTGTTTTGTAGGTAGTAATTAATGGCGTTTTTATTATTTATACATGGTTTTTTAAATTAAAAGCCAGCTTCGCTGGCTTTTGTATGGCTTTACCAACTGTTTACTCTGCTGCGCAAGCGGCTTCACTTACAAATGTTAAATCATTGATATGTGCAGGCCCATCCATCACAAATGTTGCTGCCGCTGTGTTTTGATCTAAAGTATAGATTTTCGCATTTTCACCGCTTTCTCGACCTGAAACGTATATCGTACCATCATCAGCAATTGCAATACCTGATGCCCAGTTCACACCGTGCTCTCCAATTTGGGTTAATTCAAAACTACCCATATCCAAGGTATAAAGTGCTTTGCCCGTTAAAACGTATAACACGTTGTAATCACTTGAATATGCAATATCGCCATCTGTGAAAGAGTCACCGTCATAAGAAAGCTTGCCTAGCACGGTTTTTTCACCTGTAGCTAGATCAAAGTCATACATGTATGTTTTGCTCGTCGCGCGTAACGTCAGGCCGTCTGCAGTCACTGTTGAGCGATAAATAGGGTATGATGTCGCATCTGCAAGCTCTGTCTGTATATTGTTTTTTAAATTTAAGCTATAAATTTTTGAAGCTTTGCTACTACTATCAAGCTGCTCCATGAAATATAACACATCACCTTTGCTTGCAATGTTTGACGCTGTATTGCTAAGACCAGAAACAATTGTTACGGCGCTTGATTCTGGATTAAAGTGATACACATAGCCTTCAGTTTCAGAACCAAAGTTGTTGATACCGTATAAGCCGGTAGTTACTGCACAAGGCTCAGGAACTTCTGTAACAACTACATTATCAATAAACGCACCATAACTATCTGACGTACCAGCTCCAGCAAAGCTTAAAACTGAACTTGCGCTGTCTGCTTCAACTGTAAAACTGTATTTAGTCCAACCTTTTGTACTGCTATTAACAACAGCTAATGATTCACCATTCCATATAACGTCAGCTTTGTTTGTTGTCTCGTTACCAGTAACACGTGCAGAGTAATAGAAACTTAATTCGTACTGATTACCAGCCGTCGTCGCAATAGTTTGTGAAATGCTGTAGTTGGCTGTTGAATCAAGTTCGATGTGCTGTTCACCGTCTTGTGCTGGAACAATACCAAGTTCATTTGTTTGAATTTCAAACTTAGCATTAGTACTACGGGTCCAGCTTGGAATAACATCAAATAATTGCCATTGACCATTGTGATCAATCACTGCATCTGTATTTTCGAATGATCCGTTTTCTACCAAGTTTGTACTAGCCATTGCAATACCTGATGCAATAGCCAAAGGTAAAACTGCTAGTTTAGTAATCAAACTTTTCATGACTTTTCTCCATTATGTTGTTTCGTTGAAATTTTAATATTGTTCTAGTTTATTTCAAATATATAATAATTATTTACTGATCGCATTTTATGGTGGTTGTCTTTAAATTGCTGTATTTAATTAATTTGTTTTGTTTCTAGGAAAATTCTGATTTTTATAGATGTTTTATTTGTTTTTGTTTGTTTGGTATTTAACGGTGGATTTTGGTTTTTTATCTAGTATTAAAGTTTTTGGTGGTTTTATAATAGGTTTGATTTTTTCTAATGAAGGGGGAGGGTTTTTAATAGTGATTTATTAAAAATAGAAATGCCAGTTATAAAACTGGCATTATAAGACTAATTTGCTTTATTGTTCTGAGCAAACTGACTCACTAACAAATGTTAGGTCATTTAGGTGTGTAGGACCACGCAATACAAAAGTCGCTTCAGCTGTATTAGGGTCGAGTGTATAAAGCTTCGCGCTTTGACCACTCTTTCTTCCTGTTACGTAGATAGTGCCATCATCAGCAACTGCAAGGCCCGATGCCCAGTTAACACCATGTTCACCTACTAATGTAAGTTCTAATGTACCCTGATCAACAGTGTATAACGCTTGTTCAGTTAATGCATAAAGTACGTTATTGTCACTTGAGTATGCAATATCACCGCCTACAAACTCTTCACCTTCGTAGCTAAGCTTACCTAAAACTGTCTTTTCACCTGTTTCAAGATTGAAGTCATACATGTAGGTTTTGCTTGTTGCACGTAAGTTAAGACCATCAGGAGAAACAGCAGAACGAATAATAGTATAAGAGTTAGTATCTGCTACTTCGCTTTGCGCATTTGATGCCAAATCTAGACTGTAGATTTTTGAGTCTCTAGTCTCACTATCTAGCTTCTCCATGTAGTATAGCTTGCCATCCATGCCTGCGATGTTTGCTGCAGTATTCGTAACACCAGCAACTTTTGTTACTGCTGATGTTTCTGGATTTAAGTGATAAATATAGCCTTCTGAATCAGAACCATATTTATTAATAGCGTATAAACCCGCTTGTACTGAGCAGTATTCTGTAGCTTCACTTACTGAAACATTATCGATGAAGCCACCTACACCACCACTGCTACCAACACCCGCTAATGTGATTTCTGAGCTTGCACTCGTTGCTTCTACATTAAAGCTGTACTTCGTCCAACCTTTAAACTTAGCATTAACTACACCTAATGATTCACCATTCCACAGTACTTCAACTGTGCTTGCTGTATCATCACCAGACACGCGTGCTGAGTAATAGAAGCTAATTTCATACATTTTACCAGCTGTTGTAGCTACGGCTTGAGATACGCTATATTGCTGCGTAGAACCAAGCTCCAGATAATTCTGGCCATCCTTCGCTTTAAGAATTCCAAGATCGCTTGTTTGTAGTTCAAACTTTGCGTTTTCGCTTCGTGTCCAACCAGTAATTTCATCAAATAATTGCCATTGGCCATTGACAACTTCGGCTTCGAATGATCCATTTTCAACCAAATTTGTATTCGCCACAGCAAATGCAGAGGTAACAGCCAGTGGTAATACCGCTAATTTAAAAAATAAATTCTTCATATAACTTTCCTTTGTTGTAGATAAAATGATTTATCAGTTATATTTTTATATTTAATTAATTTATTTTCAATTTAGGTACGGCTATTTGTTTGTTTTGTTTTTATAAGTTGCTGATAATTCTTTTGTTATTTCTTCTGGGAAATTTCTGATTTTTTATTTTATATTTTCATTGTGTTTTATATTGGTTTTTGTTTGTTGTTTTTCATTATGTTTTAATTGTTTTATAGTTATAAAGTTTATTTATTTCTCGTTGTTGTTTTTTCGTTTTTTTGCAAACCAACCAGATTTTTGATTGCGGTTCATATCGCTAAGTAATTTTATTGCTTTTTCTAATGTGATCCTCTGTTCAGCAATATCATCGTAAATCTGAATAGCAAGTTTTTTACGTTTAACCGCAGCGCCTGCATCTAAAAACGATTCTATCATTTGGTTAAAATAACGAGCTGGACGAGATTGCAAATTTTCATCGTCTAGTTTTAAACCTTCCTCATTAATTTTTTCTTGGAGGGTTGTTATTTCTGCTTGGCAGAATTCATTTTGTGCAAGTTGGTTTTTCTTAAGAATAACTAACTTTTGCTTTAAGTAATCTGTTTCAAGTAAGTTAAATGAGACAATCATATTTAAGTTTGTTAATGCCGTTCTGAACTCTTTAGCTGTGCAGTGCTTACTCAGCATATTTGTAATAGTTTGTGATATTTTGTGCCATTGTTGCCATGCGTAAACGTAATTTAACCCCGCTCCTTTAATGTTTTGCATACCAACAACAACCTGATGAGTATTGGGTAAAGCTAAATCAGCAATAGTATTGGTTATTTCATCTGCAGATATATTACTGTCGTCAAGCAATATGACTTTGGACTCGACGATAGAAATCAAGCGTTCTTTTATTTGTTTACTATTTTTTTCAATATCACTTTTTAGAGAGTTCAAGTGTATTCTTTGATAATAGGTGCGTAGGGTATAAATAATAGTGGTTAGTTCTTGATCGGAGATCTCGCCAGTGATTTCTTTTATACAGGATTTATTCAAGAGCCCTTCGCTAAGTGTAAGTAAGTTCTCAGCTGCCATATTGCCATATGCGATTTTTAACCTTGCTTTCACTTCAGCTTCGCTGAGAATATTAAATTGCTCTAAAAGCTTTTCTAGGCTCTCAATAGCATTAATTTCAATTAGTTTTTCGACTCTTTCTATAAATGCATCTAGAAAGTAACTGTAGAATCCATCTACATTACTTCCTATTACTACAATACGGTCAAAACGTAGGTCATTACTAAGCATGATAGCAAAAACTTTTGAACGCGCGACACGATCGTTACGGTTATTTATAAGCGCGATTACCTGGGTTTTAGCATCGTTATTTAATTCTTCAAGCTTTAGGCGCTGCCAGTTTTCTAGGGTAGCCAAGCGTTCGTTTGCAGACATGCTATTGACAAATGATTGACTAATTTTTCCAATGGGCGCTGCTGTAAAGTGCTTTAAAACGCCAATATCAGGCACAATTCGTGCGGATGTCTCTTTGAAGACATAATCTTTATTTAAGCCAATATGCTCAGCCATTTTGCATACGAGTGCAATATTGGACGGATGCTCTTGGTAAGGATACAAGGATCGAATATCATCCGTTATTTGCAAGCCATCGGCCCAGTGAACTTGAATTAAGTTAGAGTTTTTCTGTTTTGCATTTAATTCTAGAATTGGAGCCATGTTTTGTTCGCTGGTGAACACTAAACTATTCTCACCGATAAAATGGCTTGTTTCGTTTGCAACATCAATTCCCGTTGGACCTAATGTGTCCTCATGGTCTGGGTAAGCATTGGTTATAGTTGAAAAGTTATCAGCCATCCAATTCCTTAATATTTTTACATAGCGCGGGGTCAAACCCATACATTCCCACAGAAATACATCGGCTTTTACTTTTGTTGCAAAGTGCAAAACATCACTTTGTTCCCAAATACTCGCTTTATCAAAAGGTCTGAATAATGGAATTTCAAATTGCTCTCCACTTGCTCTTGCATAAATAAGAGTTGCTTCACAACCTGTTGTTTTACTGATCACTTTTAGAGTTAAACTACTAAATAATGCCGCTTTTAAGCGTTCGGTTCCTGACTTGCCACGAGTTCCCCAACCCCCAATTGAAACGGGGATTTTGGCCCTATCTGACTTTATTTGCCTACTTATCTTTATATGGCGAGCCCAAAAATAGGTTGAGAAAGCCAAAACGAAAAATATCAGTTGACCAATACTATTTTGATAAAGCGAATAGGCATATTCTTTAAAACTAGACCACATATTAAACAAGAATGGGGTGAGTGAAAGTTTTTGATATAATTTGGCAATACTCGGCTCAACAGGGAATTCGGCATCAAGCACCGAGCCATATTGTTGGAAGTCAAGTTTGAAGCCTTTCGCTTTTATTAACTCTAGGAAGTCTTGTTGTTCTTGATCCGAACCATTTCGTAAGTCATCTAATTTTTCAAAGTTGAAAGAAATCCAGCTATACGCAAACATACGTTTGAGCACGTTTGAGGGAGGAGTGACGATTAAAATACCATCAGGAGTGAACGATTTAGCCGGTGTTTTTAAATTATCTTGCGATAATGTGCTCAACAGAAAATCTAGCATAGGTAAATGAGGTCGGGCACTAAACTGCTCGGCATCAAAGCGAGGCTCTCCCGGCACCTCCGTTTGGCTAATCTCTGCAACGGTGCAGCTCGGCACATGCATTAATGCACTTGGTTTTCTAGCTTGTACATGATTAAAGCTTTGACGTTTACCAGTACTTGGGTTTTTAAATTCATGCCAGAGCCGCCAAAAACGAAATCCTCGCTTGTAACCTCGTTGTATTTGCCAGCCTTTATTTTTCATTGTTACATTAAAGGCTTCATTATTCTGCGCTTGCTTACTCAAAAGTCGGCCTAGTAAATCTTGTTCAGCCCAGTCGGAGTTTAAATAAATACTTAAGCTTGAGTTTAAGTTAAACTCAAGCTCAGCGACTTGTTGCTGGTACATAAAACATACGAGCTGCTCTCTAACTCGGCTTATGACTCGTTTGATTGCAATACTTTTCTCATTTTCAAGCTGCGTATTTAAGACATTAATAAACGACTTAAACAATCTATCTGCTTGGCTTTGCTGCTCATAATCAACTTGTAAATTGAACATAATTCTTGGCGTTAATTCGAGTAATAAGCGCTTCTGGGCAAAGCATTGTGTAATTTTTAGTTGCTTGCGCCAAATGTGAAAAACTTGAAGCTTCTCGGTTAAACGAGGGTCGGTTAATTGCTTAATGAGTGTTAGTCGTACCGCTTCATGGGTTTCTTTTTGTAGTCGAACAGTTAATAGTTTGAGTACAAACGCCGTAGGTAATACTGAGCATTGTTCAATGACACTCTGTCTAACACGAGGGTAGGTGTGCTTAGCAAGTAAAATGAGTAGTTTATAATTAGTTTCACTTAATTTAGGTTGCTTACATATAATTTTTGAAAACGCAGTCAGTAAAAACAGGTGTTGAGCATCGACTTTTTCATTTGCTAAAACATCTAAGTCAATTTGAGAGCGCATAAAGTAGTGAGTAAAAGAGGGTCTTAAGTTGATCAGAATTTCTAAAATATCTACTTTTGCAGCATGTGGAGTCGATTGTTTTTCAAGAGATAGTAATAACAACTCAACAAGATCTGAGTCGAATTGAGTTTCACCTACATATTCGCTAATTAAGTTTACTTGGTTGGCGAGGGCGCGAAAAATAGAGTTGCGAATAGCTTCGTTCTCACTTTTTTCTAGTAGCCCTAAAAAGAAGCTTTCTAAATTAAGTGTTAACCACGATTTAGTTATTTCTCCCGAATGGATCCGTAAATAACGATTGGTTAAATCACCTAATTTACCAATTAAAAACTTAAGAGACTGCTCAAGTTCAGAGAGTTTATCTTGGTACCGGTTTACAATCGCTCCCTCATCAAACCAGCGTTGAAAAGCATCTTGGTCTTTTTTTAATTGTTCTCGGTCTGCACCTAAAGTGTACGCATAATCAAGAATATGAAACTCACGCTCGGCTTTTAATTCGGCATGATTTAAACGCTCGATAAAGCGTCTGTGCTCGACATCAATTTTGATTAATTGACTTTGCAGGGTATCAATCTTATGGGTCAAAAATGAAATAGCTTGCAGCAATAACCAATCATCTTCCTCATAGTCCTCAGGCTGATTTTTTATTAATTCCCACTCACTAAGTTCATCAACCAGTTCGCGATATTTTTGGCGGTATAAGTCTAACCAAAAACTGGCAATGTCTGCGAAAAGCAAGTTTTCAAGGCGTTTTGTAAGTAAGTGATTACTCATAGTCAGTGTGCTCTAGCAAATGATTTAATTGAAGCGTTGGGAATATAATTTCATCATGGGCAAAAGGCTCAAAACCGGTATGTTGGTTGTTACCAGATGAAAACTCGATACTGATATTGTGGTTATCCCACACCCAATCCTGTTGTAGTCGTACCTTAAGCCAACCATGTGAGAAATCACCTAAACTAATTTGTGTTTGCCATGCAAACTGTGTGATGTATTGCCATGTTGCTGTAGCACGATTTTCATCTTTAAAGCGGTAATAGCTATCAATGCCAAGCTGGAAAATGTGATCATGATAATATTGATTCCAAGTGGTGTTGAAGCGCAGATAATCTAAGCTTGTCCAATCATCATTTGAGCTTGATGATACGCCGAAATTTAAATAATTATCGACCCAAGGTTGATAACGGTATTGATAAAACCCTTGCCATCCCGATGCATGGTTTTCTCGATAAAAATTAAAAACATTTGAATTAAGTAAGTCGTCACTGAGGTAATCGTCTAAATCAGCGCTACTGTAACGAATAAATGGAGTTAGCTGCCATTGATGGCGATGCGTAGAATCACGTTGCCATTTTTGTCCTACACTAAGACTGCCATCAAGGGCATATTGAAGATCAAATCCATTATGACTAGGTTGCCAACGGCTTTGAATTTGCGCATCAACATACCAAGGGGTTGTATCATCTTGCCATGAATAGTAGCCATTGAGCGCAATCACATCCGCTTGTTCTTTACTAAAAGAGTAATAGCCTTCTAATTGGTACCAATCATTATCGTCGTTAATACGTAAACGTGCGCCAACATCAATGTCTTGTCGGGTTGGAATATTTTCAGCAGTTTGAAATATTTCTTGTTGATCATATTGAATAAAACCTTGCCAATTAAGATCATCACTTTGAAATGATTTTTGTTCACTTACTATTGTTTGCTTTTCTGGCGCTATATAAGTAACTAAGTCAGGCAAGGGGACTTGTGCTTGTGTGAACTCAGAAATCTTATTATTCAGATCACTAAGCTCCCAAGTATATAGTCTTACGTGTTCAAGCTCCGCTGATTTGACTTCAATCTTCCCTGCAGGGTGGAAAAATTGTCGCTCACTTCGACTATAGCTGTTCATCTTTTCTAACTTGATTAAACGATCTGCATTTAATGTTGCAAGCAAAGGGGTAGAGGGAACAACCGAATAAAAAAGTAGCGTTGTTGGTAATTCTAACTTTCTCCATCGACCCGCAGTATATTGCTGTACTTCAACTTTAAGTTGTTGAGATAAGTAGGGGTTAAGCCAATGCAGGGCAATGACGTTATTATCTAACTCCCGCTTATTAAAGGTAAAGGGAATACTTTGTTGCTCGGTAACAGACCACACTTTAAGAGAGTTAGCTAGTTGAATAGATAAGTTTGCTACATTAGCTTGGGCAAGCTCTGCGGTAGAAAAATTAAATACAAAGCGAATTTGCTCTCCCTCTGTTTCAGCCAAATCTATGTAAAGGGTATGAAATGGTCGAATCAATAAACCATCATTATTGTATAGATGCGTCTTGAATTGGTTAAACCTATCGGCAAAACTGGTTTGTGCTGAACTTTGAATATTAAAAAGACGCGTACCTGCATAATCGATTAGGCTTTCTAAGGGCTGCCAATGACCAAAGCTTTCTATTCTATTTTGTAAAAAAGTCGATGAGGCACTCGCTGGAATTGTGGCTATTCGCTGTAATAGTTGCGTATATTCATTATTGTTTAAACGCTTTTTAGATAATAGATATAAGCCATTAATTAAAAGATCTTTTTGCGTAGCATCATAGGCATAAATTAATGACATAATATCGTTTGTAGTAAACTGGTTTGCAGCATCAGAGCGGTAATCAAACGCCTCATATAATGTATCAGGTATATTTTTAACCTCTATAAAAGCTTTGTGATCAGCTGATAGAGTGAGTGTTTCGCCAGCTTGCAGACTTACAATCATTGTTGAGGCAACCGATGTTGCTTTTTGACTTTCAACAATGAGTGTTGTCGACGGTATATCGCTGTAAATTGGCATTAATTTATGTTGGTACTGACTATCAGCCATTAACCAAGCTGTTTGGTACTCACCATTTTGTTTGGCTTCTGTGCGCGCTTTTATACTCAAATGAACCGCTTCTAACGCCGTGTACTTCCATGGCATGTGCTGAGAAAGTACCGTGCTTTGTAGCTTTCCTTGAGAGTTAATCAACGTTTCTTGGGCACCTGAAAGTAACTCATATTGCTTATCTTTAGCTTTTAATCCGGGACTTAAACTGTGGTAGTTAAGTGCTATATAAACTTGCTTAGTTGTGTGATTTTTATCCTTTTGATTTAAAAGCCATAATGCGAGTCTATTTTTTTGTTGTTTAGTCGCAAGCTTGGTGAGAATACTATTACATTCTTCCAATATGCTTTGGTTTCCGGCGCACAAAGCAAATAACTTTATTTCTTGATGCTCTGCTTGGTAGGTTTCTAATAGAGACTTTAAAGCAAACTCTTGTAGTTCCCTTTGTTGAGTGCTCTTGTAAAGTCCTTCTAAATAACTGGTAACAAGATGAAACTGTTGCTGTTCACGCAAAATATTTATTTTAATTTGCCATGCTTCAACAGCTACTTGTGGATTTGGGTTTTGGGTTAATGGTTTTAAAAAGGCAAGCGCATCGAGAGGCGCTGACTTAGCCAGATCTTTGGCTGTTAGTAAAGACTGCTGCCAATTGAGTAATTTAACTTTTCTTCTTGCTGGGGCATAAGGCTCTATTAGCGCTAAATAATCACTGTATAATTTCCTTAAATGCTCAGTTATTAGCTTTGCTGTAATAGGGCTTTTTTCAGAAAGGGTTCCCGGTTGTAAATAAAGTAATTCATTACTTGGAAAATCTGTAAGTGTTCGAGCATAAACAGCAAAATCAATACTAGGCACATCATCAGTGGTTTTCTGAATGGTCATCGTTTTGCTGTTTAGTGGCACTGAGACATGAATTGTTTGGTATTCTTGTGTAGCTTTAATATTAACCAACCAGCTTTTATCACCGACATTAAGTTTAAATTGACTGTCTTTATCACTACGGGCAACGAAGGTTAGCCAAGGTGTGACTCTTTTTTGGCTTGATAAGTCAAAATTTAAAGCCATCTTAGAAAGCGACGTGATATGTCTGACCTGTTTATTAATGCGAGGATAAAACTGATCATCAACTAATCGCTGCTCTTCAAGTTCACTAATAAGCAGTTTTTTTGATGGGCTCGAAGCATGAACGACACTACTCCCTTTTAGTAAAGTTTGTGTTGATATTAAGCTAAGCAAATCATAGTAGCGCTTAACAGCGAGGGAGTTATTTTTTGTAAATACGCTGTCACTAAAAACATTAAGCGAATACTCGTTGTAAACTGTTTCCATTGCATCATTGGCAGTTTTTAACCAGTAGGGAAGCAGTAGTTTTTCTTCAACTTTTATGGCTGCCGAATCATCGTATATGGCTCTGTGGCTTTGCGATATTTTTATATACGCATCGGCTTGGCTTTTTATGGTTAAATATTGGCCTGCATCAATAGCAAAATAGTCACTATTCACCAGACCTACCTGTTGGTTGTGGTATTCAAGGGCCGGGTTATTGATGATATTAACTTTTGCAGTAAGAACTTCATCTGTGTATGCGTAGACAGCACCATGACTATCTAAAGACTCCATATTTTTTCTGACCGAAAGCTTAATTTTTTTAGCATCAGGAAAATATAGAGTGACCTCATCACCTTTACCGAATTGATAAAACCGTTCGCTGCCTTTTCGCGAAGAGAGCAATATTGATGGCTTGGCAAGTTTTAGGGCTCGTTTAAAGCTATCAACAGTGGTTTTATAGTGACCAACTTGCGCAGAAAACTTAGCCTGCACATCTTGGCGGTTTTGAATTGCTACAACACGATTATGCCCAAGTGCTGGAAGCTGACAGCGCTTTTCTAAACATAATAAGTCACGATCCATTTGGATCCGCTGCTGAATATACTGTGTGTTGCCCACACTCATAATGAACTTTTCAAATAATTCAGGGTTGAGCTCTAACCAATGTCCTTCGGGTAGCCATAAATATTGATGCTCATACGAATCAAATTGCATCGTTTGTGTAGTGGCTAACACGTCTAGCTTTGGAGATGTTTTTAACCAAATAGGAGGCTGCAGTACTGCATGCTCTTGTTGTACGGCAAGAGCAGGTTTAAAGGCCAGCAGCGTTAATGTTATGAAGGCTATTATGAAATAAGGCATAGGCTAAACTGTTTTAAAAGTTGGTTGTTAGTTATTAACTGCTCTCGCAGCTCGCGACTTAACTCGATATGGAAAAACTGACTATTAACAGGAGCCAGCGAATTCAGAACATTGTGTGTTCCGCCCAACTCATGCACATCGCGACCATAAACCAATGCATTAATACCTAGTGTATTGTTAAGGCATTGAGCAATATTTAAAGTTCGTTTAGAGGCGAATACATGGCCTTCGCTTAAAATGAGATCTGCTTTTCGTCCTTGCTCTGTGGTTCGCTTTTCCTTTGCAAATCCATGGATTTGATAAATCGAAAATGATTCAACTGTACTGCTGTACGCTAGTATAAATGCGTTACTACTGCTATTTTTATATTTGCCAAAATCAATTAACTTACCATAAGCATCACGGCTATTTCGGTGCTTCGTATTGGTCAATAACACTTGGCACTCACTAAATAAGGCTTTAGCAATTGCCAATGTGTGTTTATCAAAATATCTATGCGGAGCATAAGAAATACAGGTGTTCCCTTTGGCTTTAAAATGTATTTCACCACCCGAGAGCAGAGACTTATTGGCAACCAAAACGCCATTGCTAAAGGAAAAGTGCTCAGGTACGCGCTGCTGGTCATTTAACCAGTTTTGTAGGCTAGACGTGAGCTTTTCTAGCTGAGTTGCTTCACAAGATGCAGCGGTAAAGAACATAAGAACAGTAACGATAATTTTATAGTTCATTATTCCACCACCTAACTTTTTGATCCTTTACTGGGTACTCTTCAAGTATAGATAGCCAGATCGTTTCGGAAGAGGTTAATGTCACGGACTGCAAAAAATTTATATCATTAGCGACTTTGAATGTAACGCTAGGATAGCTAGTTAACTGGCTCTTTTTAGGGTGAATTAAAAATGACGTTAATAATTCAGAGCTATGCAACTGATAGCTTTGTTTCGCAATACTGTATTCACTTGTTAGCCCAAGTTTGTAATTAGCACTATGATTAATATTCAATGTAATAGGTTTATTACTTTGAGTACGAAATGCTTTTACAACAATGCTAGTTGGGTGCTCTTTCTTATCATAAAGCAGCTTAATTGGTTTATTTTTATCTAATTGATAAAGGCGTTGTTTTATCCAAGGGCGATGACCATACCAATTTTGATAAACAGTATTCGACTCTTTAATTAATTTCATTTGTTCTGACAAAGAGATATCAGCTATTTTGACTTCATTAGCACTATTGCTATTTAGTTTGAATATCAGTCGGTTATCGTTTTCTCCAGTAGATGGGAAGTAGTGATTGTTATCATAGATCCCAAAATTAAATTCTTGAGCTGGTTCTGGCTTTTCATAGTATCGGTTGGGGCTTAAACCAAGTGCCACATTTGATAATGGCAAAACATTAAATAACTCCTTAGATTGGTAGTAAGTTGTTGTGTCCTCAATATCTCTAGGAGGGATGAAAGTACGAATATTTACAAAGTGTTCTCGCTGCGCCAAGTCGTAATGGTTACTTGCTTTTTGTTCATACCAGGCTGCAATATCATAAAAGCCATCTGTAGATTCAGTGGTAAGCGGTTGGTGTGCTGTACGGCGTTGATAATGAAAGTTAGCGAGTCTTGTCTTTACGCGCAGGTATACATCGTCGCTAGATTCAACTTTAATTGAGTGTGCTTGTTGCGGTGTACGTAGGTAATACGATGTGAGCATGCCTACCGCTTGTCTTTGGGTATTATTAGCAATTACGCGGTCGAACTTAGAAGCTTCCCCTTTTATAGTGACGGCATATCGCTCGATTGGTTTTTTATTTTTGTCGTATAAAGTAACGTCTAATTGGCTGCTCTTTAATGTTCTTAGTTCTAAATTAAGATGGCTTGCAGGGACAATATCAAATTCAACTGAGGCTTTAGGGTTTATCAAATAGCTGCCAGCATAACTTGTTAAAATAACGGTTCCTGACTCTGTTCGCCATTGAGTTAATAGCTCTTCTTCACTGCAAATTGTAATCAATCCCGCATTGAGCAATGGGGTTTTATAGGTGTTTACTTCATCAGTTTGAGAGAAGCTTATTTCTTTTGGTGCTTCAAACTGAAGTTTGTCATACCAGGTTAATAGAGGGAGTGCTTGGTTATTACTGACGGTGAAAATCAAGCTATCACTGTTATCTAACCTAATACTGGCACATAAGCTTTCATTCGTGTAATAAGCCGCAAGGCTGTATTGCTGCTGATTGAAGTCATAGGTAATCACATTATACGGCAAGGTCTCGTATAAAATGTCAGACTTAAAGTCGATTCCTGGAATACCTTGAGGCGCAATTTTTTGCCACCAAAATGCCATTGCATTCGCTATTTCAGTATTTGTTAACGTATTTTCACCCATGGTGAGATAATCAGTTGCACGCTTACGCCTATCTAGTGGTCGTTTTAACCAACTACTAAGCGGATCAACGTTTTGGTCAGGGGTTTTTGCATGCACTCTAACTACCACTCCTTGAATTGATTTTTCTTCAGGGATAAGCAATAGCGCTAGGCTTTTAGCTTGAGGGTAATGAGCAATAGGTAGGTAAAATGATTGCCCAGAAGCCACGTTTAGGGATTGTTTATTCTCAATAATCTGCTTGATTTGTTGCTCTTCACTGTTATTAACTAACTTTGAAGCGTGGTGGTAAATTTCATCTAAAATTACCTCTTTTTTATCATTATAAAGTGTATATTTGATAGCATAGTTTACCGGTTGATCAAGCGTAACCGATTGATCAAAGACCGCATTTGAAAGTATACGCAGTGAGTGAGTCCGCTGGTTGGAAAATGTGTAAATCAGTGGCTTTTTAGTACTTAGCCATTGCACTTTAGAGCGAGTTTCTTTACTTGTTTGTGGGTTAACTGGCTCAGCTGAATCTAACCAAATTAAAAAGCTATTCCAAGCAAACAAGGCGACTAATAAAACAGTGATAATAGCCAAAATGGCGAACAAGCGTTTAATTAGATACATTAAAGCCTCCAACCATCATGTTGTTAAAAACAGCCATGTCAATCAGTTGATTACTAGCTGGATTATATATAGCGATGAGGTCATTTTGTTTTTTGATCATCAAGGCAAATTTATTTAATTGTTCTAATTTAATAGTCTGTAATACACACTCTTTTAGCTCTAAACATATTGTTTTTAAGGCCGCAATTTCATTCTCAGTAGAATATTTATTAATCTTGCGTTGAATGAGTTGTTTATCTCCATTATCAAGCTCCGCCCAGTTGGAAGGCGACAAAGTAGCTAGATTAATCGTGGTTACAGTTGGCTCATTCGAAATAGCAAGCAGGCGCATCAGAAGGCTATTTTGATCAATTGAAAACTGTTCTTTAAAATCAGATGCGATCCACAAGGTTGCCAGTTCACTGTTTGCGTTAAACTGTTGATATCCGTACTGTGGCGAACTACCGATTTCAAGGCCTCTAGTGGCTTTGTGACCTTCGACCACTTGGTAGCTAACTCCTAAATTGCCTAAGTCTTTAGAAAGCTTTTCCATTAGAGGTGTTGCGATATCTCTTACTTGGGTGTTTGAAAAAGCTATTGCGTTAGGACGGATCCACGATGGAGCACTGTGGCTACGAATTTGTATATTTAAGCTTGGCTGTTGTGCTTTAAAGCGCGAGTAACTTTGATGAACTACATTGAATAATGAATCGACATTATTCGCTGCAAGTACATTAGCCTTTGGGTGCGCATAAGGATGTGCACCTGCAATTAATAAGTTGGCAGCATTTGAATTAGTGAAAAGCTCACTTGCGAAACTTAACGTATTACCTTCGAATATTGGCCTTGGTACACTTAAACTGATTGCTTCATGTTTACTCAGTGAAAATGCATATAAGCCTTGCCCTAGAGCCTCGGCATTGTCATTTTGCATTGGGCTAAGCAGTAGGTATCGTCCACTGTTATTTTGTACAAGTTGTAGCTGATAATTCAGTAATTCGGCTGTGCTATTGATCTGCTTAAGATGATTTAAAACATCTTCATTAAGAGATGTGTTACCAATTTGTTCAATTAATCTATAAAGTGGTGTTAAGACCTCAAACTCCCAAAGAGCTACTTGGCTGTCTGTTAATGGTTGATAATTGAGACTGCCTTTACTGCTGATATAAGCGGAAAAATCATCGACAATTTGGGCTATATCTTCATTAATTGTATTAAGTTTTAAATTACTATAGCGATAATTTTCACGGTATATATATGCCAAAATATTGGTGTAATTATCTCCATCAAGAAACACCTCAAGCATAGAGCCCGTAAAGTCTGTTGCGGGTAAACTACTTTTCGCTGCTTTACCAAAAAAAGTTGCTTCACTGCCCAAAAATTCATGGATCTCGCGCTGACTTATTGATTCTGGTAGTCGGTTAAAGATCCAATATTGGCTTTGTACATCATTAGGCGTGCTCTTGAGTAAAGCGGCTGTATAGCGATTAGATTCGCGTACCTGTAGCAACTCATTAATTTCTAATACATTGATAAAAGCTTGGTAAAAAGCGCTTTGTTGATTTTCTTTTGCTAACGTTATCTGAGGTGTTTTTGTTGCACCAAAGACAAGTGCTTTGCTTTTTAAATGCTGGAAGATAAGCGCAGCTGAGTCACTCGCAAGGCCCTCAGTAATAGGGTAAGGCACAGTGATGATTAAATTTGTTTGTGGTGTTTTATTAATTACAAATAAACCACGTTGTTGATCTTCAACAATATCTATTAGATATACATAGTTTTCATCACTCACAAGCTTGAAACCGATAGAATTGAAGAGCGCACTGAGGTGACCCGTTTTTTGTCTATTCTCGATGGCTTGGTTCAGTTGATAAACAGCATATTTGAAGTCAGATACAGCCTGACTCGCTTTATAGCTGCTTACCGTTACTTTGTTTGAGTGAGTGGTATATAAATAGCTTTTATACTGACTAACTTGTTGGTTAAGTGTAATGACTTGTAAGTTTTCTGCTTCAGGGCTAATACTTTGTTTTATTAGTAAAGAAGGCACAAGCATGACTAAAAAGCCAACAATGATTGCAAGGCTTCCACCTATGACGGAAGTTTGAAAAGTAGCCCTAAGTACCAAGCCCAGCGCATTCTTTTGATAAATTTTAAGGGCAAGTAAAGTAGCGAGCATATACCCAAATGCAAATGTATCGGTCACTTTAACCGTAGGAAAGAACCAAACGACGATATAGTTTAAAATAAGCTTAAAAATAAAGCCTATAGTAAAAAATAGCATCAATAGTCTAGCACCTTCTATGTGTGCATGCTTTAGGCGAGTGTAATGAATAAGAGAACTACCTACCGCTAATATAACGGCAGTTTCTATAAATGAGGTTAAAATTTTACTTGGTTGCGTCAGCTGTAAAGCTAATAACGCAGGCAGCATGATACCGTTAAATTCCCAGCCATATTTTAAATTTGCTCGAGAGGCTAAAAAGGCTGTAATAACTAAAATAATGTAGGCTTTAGGGGCAGCAATAATTGACGCAGCAACAGCTTCATACATAATACCTAAATTAGCGATGCTAAAATTGGTAAACGGCATGAGTACAAATCGCACCAACATATAGGTGATTAATAACTGAATAAAGGTTACTTTCAGACCATATTTAAAACCGCCATTCCACATTACATTAGCTGTTAATGCGATAATAATAAGACCCAGAGAGTAAAGCTGGGATGCATAATCAAAGGTAATATCCCACTGACTTAATTGATCAGCAACGATTGGCCAAAATAGCGTATCCATACAAACACGGACTAAGATACTGATTAAGATGATGGCAAAAAAGCGGTCTCTGCCAAACATTTCACTGTAACCAAAGCGCTCCATCAAGTAACTTGCACTCACTCGCATAAACCCATACACAACAATAGCTTCTATGATGATAACTACCGCTGAAGTGGGGCTAATTATGAGTAGAGGCACAATATAACCAGGAACGACAAGGCCTGTTAGTGGAAAACCAAAGCGCAAATTAAGTAGGCATACAACAGCAGTTCCGACCCAAACAGTTGTAATAACTGATTGACCCAGCCCACTACCTGCAGGAAAAAGCGCTAAAACGAAGTCCATCAAAGCTTACCCTCTGGAGTTACTTCAGAAGTGTCGTTAATAAATTCAAATAATATTCCTGACACTTGAAAAGGCGCACCTGACGCGGTTTGTGTGTTATCGGAATGAAGCGCCCTAATAATAAGCGTATAAGACTGTTTACCTAGGGTCGCAGGTAATTCAACAGTGGCTTTATTTAAGGTTATGTAGCGTAATTTCCCTTTTGCCGTTTCGATATCAAGTGAACAGCTTCGACAAAGTAAATCAAGGGCTGTCGTTTCAAAAATAGCAATTTTGTGCTGTTTAGCAAAGTGCTCTAAAGAGGCATTGGTTTGAATAATTTGACCAAACAAATTAAATAAAACAGTCGCAGGGCTTGTGTGGTTAAATACCATCTCTAAGGTGGTTAGCTTTTGCTCCATTTCGTTAAGCGAGCTTTTTACCTTCTGACTAACTGGTTCATGAAGCTTAAATGTAAGTAGTCGATTAATTAGAGTGTGATTCTTCGCCTGTGTAGTTTTAAAAATATGGTAATGAAATAGCAGCTCAGCAACTTGAGCTGCAAACTTATTAACGTTTTTTTCAAACGCCTGCTGATTAAAGCTTTGGTTAGGCACAATTGATAGCGCCCAAAATCCACGTACATCACCAGCGTATACAAGTGGCGCAATGAATTCGATTTCACCGTCAATAATTTGTTTAAAAAAGGGACGGTTAATTTTCACTATACCTAAAGACTTTAACGCATTACTATAAGGTGTGCGTTGATAGTCTCGCCTCATTTCTTGAATATCATCTAGTTGACAATTTATTGCGCGAATTTCGACTACTCGGTGATCGTCTTCTTTTCGGGCAAGAAAAATTGACTTCTCCAGATCTAGTTGCTGACTAATTAATTGAATAATGGGATCCCACGGAGATGGGTGCTCAATAAAGCTTTGCGGAATATAACGGCCCATCATCATTTGTTGGATGTTATTTACATCGGCTGTGAGCTCTTTGTCTTCAGAAATTTTGCGAGCAACCACAACCCAGATTAAAGTCGCGAATGTCAGTATGGTGTATTGACCAATTGGAATGAAAAGCTTTGTAAAGTTCACTAAAAAGTAGCCGGCTGCACACCAAAATATAGTTATGCCGAAAGCGACTAGAAATGAATAACTTATAGATATTTTTTGATAGAAAAACAGTAAAGCAAATACAAATACCAGCGCAAATGTTACCGATATAGCAAAATTAAGCTCATTTATAGTACTGTTTTTCTCAAGGCTATCAGCGATATAAGTAAAGAGAAGTAAAGGATCATTTAGTCCTTCAAGTTTAGGAGCATGTATATTTACATTAAATTCTGCAGCTTGTTGACCAACAATGATTACTTTATTTTCGAGTTGTTCACTCATTACGTCGTAGTTAAGTACTCGCTTAGCAGTAAATTTAGGCAGTGCAGATACGTCTAACCTAAAGTTAATCAGTCTAGATTTGTCATGGTGATAATTAAAAACTGCTTGCCAGACACTTTCACATTCAAAATTAGCTACAGCAGGGATACGCATTTGATAGGTAGCCCAAATATCAACTTTTGGCATGCAATACTTACTACCGTCATAAGGGTAGAAAACCCCTTCCTTGATCACCGGTTGTAGTGGCTCATCAGCTAAAATAATGATTGCTCTTGGCTGATACTCGGCTAGTTGAGTGACTAAGTCTGAATGATTAGCACTGAGGCTTTCACTTGTGATGAGCACAACGTTTGTTTGCTGAGTGCTACTAAATGAGCTTATTTTTTTATAGAAAAATGCATCACTTGCTTGAAATATATTCAGCAGGTTACTAACAAGCACAATAGCAAATAAGAAAACAGTGAACCAAAAGGCTCTTTGTCGCGCTAATCGCAACAACTGTTGTAATGCGGCCAAAATTCCTCCTTAATCAAGTACAGTGAATGTAAGTTTTAAACTTACCTCACCACTTGAATTGACTTTTAAAAAGTCGAAACCGTGCATTTTATCGGTCTTCCATTGTCCGTTTTCTAGATTAATACTTTGCTGCCAGCTGATCATAGCGACATCATCTAGGCGAGTGATTGCTTCACCTGTCTCTGGTGGGTAGTGCCTAAACTGTAACTTAACGCCACGAGGGGGAAGTTCTTTAGGTCCAAGCGTTTGTTCATCTGAAGGTAAACTAAAATCATGACTAAAAGCGTGCCATGGCTGATCGCCTCCTTCGCTGACTGGAACTTGGTTTTCAGCAAAGGTAAGGTCATCTATTTCAGTGGTGTAGGTTAATAACGCTTCGAGCTGCCCCCCGTTCTCAGACTGCAAATAGGTCAGTAATGAAAAGTCTTTACTAAGATCAAGTTCACCTGATTCGTCGGTTAATTCCATTACTCGCATTGTATGTCTAAATGGAATGATAGAAGGGGTATTATCAAATCGATCACGCGTTGAGCATAGAGCCTGCAAGCCATTAAACGGGTTATCAGTGCAAGGTAAAACACTTTCACTGCTGTGATCCCAGCGACTTACTTCAAAGGCGTCGGTGTCATTGTCCCAATCCTCAAAATCACCAAACACCATAATATCGCGGCCAAGTAAAAGGCTATCAAGCGCTTCATTGTTCACTTCAATAGATGAAACATAGGCTGCCGAAGAGGGTGAATACTGTCTTAAATCGATGATGTCTGTAGTCGCGTCAATCTCTATGGTTACTTGCTGAGAGTTTTTACTAGCTTGATTAGCTGTAAAGTATATTTCTGCATAGTTTTCACGGGGGATAAGGGTAATATTATCATCAGAAAGCTCAGCGATTCTTCTTAATAAATAATGACTTAAAAATCCATTTGTGAATCGAGGCTTATAGTCTTCTAAATAAATTGGATAGGCGAAGCCGCGATTAATAGTTTGGTTTTGGGTATCAAGATCAAGCATCACAGCAAGACCTAATAAAGTGTCTAGTCTTGGTTGGTCAAATACAAAGTTGCCCAAACCTAGTACTGCAGGTATCTCATTATATACAGCAAACCCTTGAGCAATATGAGGATGGTGACCAATTAATAAGTCGGTGTTCTGCGATGAAAGAACTTCAAATCGACTACCAATATAGGGTGAAGGTGTATATGAGTATTCATCACCACCGTGCATTTGCGCGATTACAAAGTCAGTAGGGTCAAGTTGCTCAAGCACAGCTTTTACCTCTGCTGAGTTAGTTAAATCTGCAGCCCCACCTTTATTTTCATCAGCAACATACGTGTATTGATGTTCTTTCCCCGTAATTGTCGTTGCTGCAAAAAGCGTTAAGTTAACCTCTTCAAGGTTATGCGATACAGTTTTGAAAGCCTCTGTAGCACTAAGACCAGCGCCGCTATTAAGAAACCCTGCACTTGAGACTTCAAGTAAGGTATCTTCAAGGCCATTTTGTAAATAGTCATAGATGTGATTATTCCCTAAGCCAACATAATCAATGCCAATTTCTGACAGGCTTTGCACTGATTCTGGTAGTGAAAAAAAACTGAATTCTTTGGTCGGGTGCACATTTGTTGGCATTGTCGTCACTGGCGACTCAAGATTTACTGATGAAAAGTCAGCGGCTCGAAAAAGTGCCGCTACTTGAGTCGTAATTTCAATACTGTCTTCTCGTGCTGAGTCTGGTCTAATTAGCGCATTACTAACATCTGGCACTGATGTACCCATTGTATCCAGTTTAGGGTCTAGGAAGCGTCTACCAAACATAGTATCACCTGCAAAGAGTAAGCTTTTTGAGTTAGCAGGTTTTGTTTCTAATTGAATTTGAGAGGTCAAAAAGTTAGGTTGATTCACCAAAATGCCGGCTTTAGGAAAATAGCCTTCTTGTGAAATGAAAACTGCATGATTACCAAATGAAAGGTTATTGATTGAAACACGACCATTTGTATCTGAGAGATATTCTTGACCCGCTACAGTAATAGTGACATTGCTAAGAGGTGATTGATTTTCGTCTATTACTGAAAATTCGATGTCAGCAGTACCGGCAATTAATGCTTCACGGTCACTAATTGAATCTTGCTTTAGTTGTTCTGGTTTATCTTCGCTAGGATCTTTGACTTTACACGATGTCAAAGCCGCGCAGAGAATTAAGACCAAAGAATAGAAAGCTAATTTCAATTAACACCTCGCGCTGACAACTAATTTACATTAAATAGGTCAAAATTATTACACTCATTTTATAATCGCGAGTGACTAGGAACAACACGTCTTTAGCTCTGAAAATTCAGATATTGAAGTGACAAATCTCAATATAGTGGTTGTTTAACTAAATGAAATTTAAAAACTAATAAAAAGAAGCGATGTATTTTTGAAGTGTAGTTTAAATTCATTAGAAGGTGTTGCTGTCTAATAATTAAACTGTTTTTACAAGGTGAGTTATGAGTCAGAAGAAAATAAAAAAGGCCAATAAATGGCCTTTTTGTGCGTATGGGCTTTCACAAAATGAAAGTTAGAATTTGTATTTCACACCGAACATAGCAACAACTGGGTCGATTTCTACAGTTGAAGTTAATGCTTTTGCACCATCTGCATAAACGGTAGCGTCTGTATCGATGTCGATTAGTGAAACCATGCCATGTAGGCCCCAGTTTTCACTCATCATGTAGTTAAAACCAGCTTGAGCTGCAAAGCCAAATGAATCATCTAGTTTAACTTCTACATCGTCAGTGCCTAGTGTTGCTTTTAGTGCAGCTGAAGGCTCTTCATCAAAGAAAACAGTATAGTTTACGCCTACACCCACAAATGGACGGAACTTATAAGTTGAGTCTAAGAAGTGGTATTGCGCTAAAAGTGTTGGTGGTAAATGTTTGATTTTCGCAATTTTGTTACCTGCTAAACCACCTGCACCTTGAACATCATGACTAAAAGGTGTTGCTGCTACTAATTCAATTACCCAATTGTCATCAAGCGCATAATCTACAGTAATACCTAGCTGAGTATCATCATCTGCACGTAGACCTAACGTTGGTGCTTCATTGATTTTTGAGCTGTCGTTATCAGGGTTTACATTAATTGCACCTACGTTCACGCTTAAGTTTGCGTTTGCAACAGGAGAGAGTGCTAATAGTGAAGTAAGTAATGCAATGCTTAATTTAGTTTTCATGTTGTTCTCCGCGAACTACTTGTCTTATTTGGTTGAGGCTATTATTACTAACTTGAAGCGGACAAAACCTGTTCTAGATCAAAGTTTCAAAAATGTTTGAACTAAGTGAAGCCATTTATTGATTTAGATTAAGTTTTTAAACAGGTACAGCAAAAAAAAGATTGACTCTTATTGACTCTATATTCAGTTGCGGCTGGTAAACTAACAGTGTTATTTGCTTATTAGGTGTTTTTCATGGCTGATCCGCAGCACTTATTTCTTCATGGCTCGATTTCAAAAGCGTTACTTAAATTAGGTATCCCGATCATCTTAATCAATATTTTGCAGTCTGCTTATCAGTTGACCGATGCATTTTGGGTAGGGCGCTTAGGGGCAGAACAAGTGGCTGCCGTTTCTGTCAGTATGCCAGTTACCTTTTTGGTGATTGCTATTGGCTCTGGTTTGGCAATGGCGGGCGCTATTTTATCCGCTCAATACATGGGAGCTGGTCAGCAAGATAAGGTAAACCATGTTGCTGCACAAACTATGTTAATGGTGACAATTACCGCAACCATACTTGGTTTAATAGGCTATGTGCTTTCTCCTTACTTTTTGACTTTATTAGGTGTTGAAGATCAAGTGTTTGGTGATGCGCTTAAATTTATGCATGTATCTTTTATTGGCGTTGTGTTTGTATTTATTTATGCCATGTTTCAAGCCTTAATGCGTGGCATAGGGCAAACCAAGGTACCGCTTTATATTGTAAGCGCTACTGTATTACTCAATTTTGTGCTCGACCCTTTACTGATTTTTGGTTTTGGTGACTTTGCTGGATTTGGCGTAATGGGGGCTGCACTAGCCACACTAATCACGCAAAGCTTAGCGGCTGCAATCGGGGTATGGGTGTTTTTGCGAGGCCGCCACGGCATCCAACTTAAACTCTCAAGCTTTAAACCAGACTGGCAATATATGAAACAAGCCTTCTTTTTAGGGGCTCCTGGCTCGGTTGAACTTTCTGCGCGAGCCTTTGGCTTAATCATTATGTCGTTTTTGGTTGCCAGCTTTGGTACACACACCATTGCCTCTTATGGTGTTGGTTCTAATATTTTACAAATGGTGATGATCCCTGCAATGGGTCTTTCAATGGCTGTTTCAACCTTGGTTGGTCAAAACATGGGGGCAAGAAATCCACAGCGTGCAGCACAAATAACACGTTTAGCCTCGCTGTGGGGGTTACTAGGCCTAACTTTAGTGGGCGTTGTAGCTTATCTGTTTGCTGAATACTTTGTGGCTTTTTTCATTCCTGATGATGAGTCTGTGATTGCTGGTGGCGCAGAGTTCATTCGCGTTATGTGTTTAACTTGGGGCGGAATAGGCGTGCAGCTTTGTGTGGTTGCTGCATTTAGGGCTTCAGGAAACATGCTTAATGCAATGGTTGTGTCACTACTTTCGCAATGTGTTATTCAATTTCCTGCAGCGTATATTTTGTCTAAGCATACCTCACTTGGACCGCAGGGAATTTGGTATTCCTTTGCTATTACAAATGTGCTTGTGGCGATCATTACTTATCTTTGGTTCGCAGCTGGTCGTTGGCAACGAACACAATTAACCAAAGAAGACAAAGATATTGCCAAGGTAACCCAAGAAACCCTCATCGAAGAAGGAAATCATTAATTTAAGTTTCACACTGCGGTCATAAACTCTCGTTGTAATAACCTAAGCTTTCTAACTGACTAGGGTTATTATGAGTTTGATATCAAATGCAGAGTTAGCAACCCACTTCTCGGTGCAATCAGATGTGGTAGAAACATTACAAACCTTGCTCCGATTTAAATCGGTAACGCCTGCTCAAGCGGGTGCAATTGATTGGCTTGAAGGTAACTTAAGCCAGCTCGGCTTTGACTGTGAAGTATTTGGCTTTAATCATGTTACTAATTTAATTGCTAAAATCACCTTTGGTGAAGGCCCTATCGTTGCTTTTTCTGGCCATATTGATGTGGTCCCTGCTGCAGAAGGTGATTGGCGAGTTGAACCTTTTAGTGGCGAGATAGTCGATGGCAGTGTCTATGGCCGTGGCGCAGCAGATATGAAAGGCGGTGTTGCAGCTATGCTTTGCGCAACAAAACGTTTTTTAGCGCAAAATAGCAATAAACGCGGCACATTTTACTGGTTAATAACCTCAGATGAAGAGGGCGAGGCTGAATACGGCTCCTTATTGATTGCTGAGCGGTTAGCCAAACAAGGTGTTGTACTTGATGGTTGCTTAGTAGGCGAGCCGACGAGTCATTTGCATGTGGGTGATACCATTAAAAATGGCAGAAGGGGAGCATTGTCTGCTCGATTATCTATTCAAGGTAAAGCTGGGCATGTTGCCTATCCAGCAAACACTATAAACGCAGCGCATTTAAGTGCAGAGGTAGTGAAGCGCCTAACGGCAATTAGCTGGCACAAAGATGAAGCTAGTTCGGCTACAACACTGCAAGTGACCGGAATTAATATTGCCAATGTGGTAGATAATCTTGTTCCTGCTCAGTGTGAGCTCACGTTTAACGTACGTTATAGTCATGGCTACAAAAGTAAAGACGTTAAAGAAGAAATTCAGTTTGCATTGGCAGATCTAGCATCGCAGCTAACGCTTGTTTGGGAACGCCCGTGTGAATCATTTTATACCCTGCATCAAGCAAGCAATTGCTTATTGCAGCAGCTTGAACAAGCCGTGCATGAAGTAACTGGCAGCTTCCCTATGCTAAGTACCAGTGGTGGCACATCAGATGGCCGCTTTTTTGCTAATGAGCACACACAAGTGATTGAATGTGGGGTGCGAAACCATACCATTCATCAAGTTAATGAGCATGTTCCTATCGCAGATTTAAAAACTATTGAGCAAATATATTTAGCTGCACTTAGAAATATCTTTAATTAAAAAGAAAAAAGTCGGCGAGCATGCCGACTTTTTTAGCTATTTTATAACGACTATTCGCGTGTCTGTCCTAAGTATCGTTTGGCCTTAGTCGCTTTCACTTTATCTAAGTCGACAAGCACTAAACCATCAATGCAGTTATTAAACTCAGGGTCGATGCTAAAACTTAAAAACTGCACACCTCCTGGCTCGCAAAGCTCTGTGTATTGTTTAAATAGGGTTGGGACTTGCGCGCCGATATTGGCAAGTACATGCTTAAGTTCAACAAAGTCTTCTTTAATATCATCCCCAGCAAATAACTGAGCACATTGTTCTTTTTGTGATTCGGTATGGCGATATTCATTATTGGGGATAGCTAACACTTGTTTTGCACCATAATAATGTTGGTAATAGTGAACAAGTAGCGATTTAGCTTGCTCGGGGAGCGCGTTAGACACGCTGACTGCGCCAAACAAATAGCGGTATTGCGGGTAGCGGCTCACAAATGCGCCAATGCCAAACCACAAATAATCTAGGCTCTTTCTGCCCCAGTATTTGGGTTGCACAAAGCTGCGACCAAGCTCAATGCCCTTTTCAAAATACGGCGCCATATCACCGCTGTAGCTAAATAGACTGTCGGTATATAAACCTTTGCGGCCATGTTTTTCTATAATGTCTTGTGCGCAGGCAAGTCGGTATGCGCCGACTAGTTCAAGTTGCTTAGCATCCCACAGTACAAGGTGTTGATAATCCATGTCGTATTTATCTATATCTCGGCGTTTGCCACTGCCTTCACCGACTGCCCGAAACGCAATTTCACGTAGTCGTCCTAGTTCACGGAAAATTGGTGAGCTACCACAGTATTGGTATAAGTAAATTTTCATACCATCAGAGGTTTCACCTAATAGCTCACACTCTTCGATGGCTTTTTTAAGGTCTTTCGTTGCTTCTGGACTGGCAATAGGGGTTTGTGTTTTTAAGGGCAGAGGCTTTTTAGTGATAAGTCGATACAACTGCTTTCTTATCAGCTGAGCTATTTCTTTGTCTTTTAAATTCTCGATTAAATATGACTCAGGTGGGATGGAAGCGCCAATTTCAAACTCTAATGATTTTTGTCGCTGTTTGAACATCTCTTTGACTAACAACAAACTGGCTAAGGGTTTGTAGATCATTGAGGTGCCGTAGAATAATGGGCTGTTTTTCGCTTTAATGTAAATTGGCAAAATAGGTGCGTTGGCTTTCTTTGCCATACGCAAAAAGCCAGTATTCCATTTACAGTCTTTAATGCCCGTTGGACTTAAGCGTGACACCTCACCTGCAGGAAAGATTAATAACGCACCGTCTGATTTTAAATGCTTTTGGATATTAGCAAGTTCTTTCTTTTTACTTGTACCAGAGAGGTTATCAACGGGAAGGAGTAACGAGTGCATCGGAGTGATTGACATCAGCATGCGGTTTGCAACGACTTTTAAGTCGGGGCGCACACTTGATAAGACTTTTATCAGCGCTAATGCATCAAGAGAGCCGATAGGGTGGTTAGCAACAATAACGACATTACCTTCACTAGGAATATGTTCCATTTGCTTTGGCTTGTAGCGCGTGTCAAAGTCTAGCTCATCAAGTACTTGCTCTACAAACTCAAGTCCTTGTAAATGTGGGTATGCATCACCAAAGGCAACAAACTCTTGCTCATGTAATAAATAACCCAGACCTTTCTTTACTAAGCCTTTTACTTTTGGTGAATTTTCTAACTGTGGTAAATTTGCTTCTATTACTTTATCAACACTGATCATACAAACCTCAAACATAAACGCTTTCAGCGATGAGATTAGGGTAAGAGTTCGCTGTGACAGTTAGGTTGCAGTTGTGTGACTTTTTAAAGAGCGCTTCGAGTACGAGGCAAAATGGAGAAGACAATGATTTTACTTGTAGCTGTAACAGGCCGAGATTGCAGCCAATTAATTGCTCGATTACAAGCGTTATTACCAGAGGTTGACGTGCAGCTTTGGTCTGAATGCACCGACTACGAAGCTGTAGAGTTTGTACTGGCTTGGAATGCCCCTGCTGATTTATGGCCTAAGCTGGTAAATTTAAAAGCAGTTTCTTCATTTGGTGCAGGCGTTGATAGCATCGACTTAACGAAGATAGCGGCGCACGTCCCCGTTGTTAGAATTGTTGATGATAATCTTGCAAATGATATGGCAGAGTACGTGTTGACCCATGTGTTGGCACACAAGCTGAGACTCAAAGAATATTATTTAAAACAATCAGCCAGTACTTGGAAGCCAAAGCGAGCGTATTCACATCAACATGTGGGTATTTTGGGTTATGGTGAACTAGGTAAAGCCTGTGCTAAGCGTTTACTCGCAAATGGCTTTAGAGTGAGTGCTTGGTCTAATAGTGAAAAACACGATGCTGAAGTAAGTACCTATTACACACAGCAGGGGTTAGATGACATGCTTGGTCAAATTGATTATCTCGTGTGCTTGTTGCCACTTAACCAACACACTCAGGGTATCATTAACAAATCACTGCTAAGTAAATTGCAAAATCATGCGGTGCTTATTAATGTTGCCAGAGGTAAGCATGTTGTCGATGAAGACTTGCTTGAAGCACTTGATAGTGAGCAATTACGAGGCGCTACCCTTGATGTGTTCAGCGAAGAGCCTTTACCTAAGTCGCATGCTTACTGGTCTCATGAAAAGGTGACCTTAACACCTCACTGTGCTGCATTGTCAGATTTAGAGACTGTGACTTTGCAAATTGCGGGTAATGTCAAAAGATTAATTGAAGGTAAAAATCTAATAAATCAGGTTGATAGAACAAAAGGTTATTGACACATTACAAATTAGTTTAATATACACCTTGTTAACATCTGTAACTTTGCTATTCTGTTGTTGCTCAATAAAAAAACAACAATAAAAAAGAGGCGTTATGAAATCTAATCAAGGTGGAGCTAAATTTAGTCTAGTCGTAGTGTCAGTAATCGTTCTTGGTGTTTCAGCATGGTTTAATCAAGCGAATGCGTCGGAGCAGCCAGCTCAGGCTATTGAAGTTAGCCAATCATAACCAACCAATCATAGTTAATATGTGCAGCATGTTTTTGTGCTGCACTTCAATCACTTATTCTATCAACTTCTTTTTGAATGGATTTCTCTGTTCTCGTGTTTCTTCTCGTCTGACTTTTTAATCATCACATACGTCGCACCGCTACCACCATGATGCTTAAGGGCGCTATGAAAGGCTAAAACCGCTGGAATTTCTTGCAGCCACTTATTGGTATAGCTCTTTAAAATACCCGGCTGTGATTTATTTTTGATACCAATACCATGGCGAATTAGTACGACACGAATATTTCGTTTATGGCAGTCATCAATAAAATTAAAAAGCGTACTGCGCGCTCGTTGAAGAGGCTGGCCATGCAAATCAAGCGTGGCATCGAGTTGATATTTAGCTAAACGCAGATTTTTATATACTTGGCCTTGTACGCCATCTTTTTTAAATGCCAATATGGCATGAGGATCTAATAGCTCAACGAATTCAGTACGTAAATAGTTTTCATCAATTGCTAAATCACACTCAGCTGCTTTACGTTTTTCTTGTTGCGCTAAAGAAGGGCCCTGTTTCGTAGAATCAAACTGAACAGTGTCATGCTTAAGAGGTTTTACGTCTTCCATTGATGAGAGAAATAAGTCGAAGTCGTTTAATGACATAAGGTACCTCCAAATAATCTATATGGTATCTCAGTTCAATCATTTTGTAAGTAAAAAAAAGCCCAAGCAGGGGGCTGCTTGGGCATAAAAGCTGATAGATGGGATAGCCTATTCTATCAATTTATCTTAGGAGAAGATTAACCTTGATTGATATTCAATTGGCCAAATGTGTAGACCTTGAATAAATAAAATGTGTTGATCAACACCAAGCTCATATTTGAGATAACGCTTGATGACATCAGATCTAAACTAAACGATAAAAATAATAAACTACACGCGCTAATCGCTGCAAAACGCAGTAATGTAAGCTGGTTAATAAAAAATGCACCTAGTCCTAGTGCAAGTAACGTTAAGTTTAAAAGCCAATCTAGCTCGTTTAGCATGGTCGTATCTGATCGTGTCTGTGTTGAAAAAGGAGCGCCATTATGGTGATCTTTTACACAGCTTTCAACCAAGTAATTTTAAATTTTCGGATTAGATTTTTTAATCCATTATTAGCTTTTTCATGGCAGCAAAAAAACCACTTTGCTCTGTCACGCGATACTTCTGGCAAGTATCTGGTTTGCGCTTATCCTGGCACAAGTAAATAATGTTGCGGCTTAGGTCTGCACGGGGGCTGAGGGTTGAATCAAATAAGTTTGCACCATAACCAAAAACCCCTGGCCAAAATACACTTTGCGAGACCATACCTAGCTTTTCATAAGTGATTAACACAGGTTTGGGCGTAATTAGCAGAATTAATACAACTGCTGCGAGCGCATACCAGCGTGTTTTGCTTTTTTTAAGCTCAATTTCAGGTGCACTTTGCTGCGCAGCTTGTGCGCGTGCTTGTTGTTGGGGGGCTGGTCTTTGGCGCTTTGCTTGTGTTGGTTTTTTTCGTTCGGGGGTTTTACCAAGCAAAGATTGTTTTTTTATTTTATTAGACATAAAGCTTATCTGGCCTTTTTAATATAGGTCTCTATAATGAGATTATAACGAAGTTTTTGATATAATAGTCAAATTCAAATCACTTATAGCTTAAATGCGTTACACTCTTAAGTGCAATGAGTGTTTATCTTCATAGTTAAGAGGAATAGTATGGATACGCAGCTTTCAATTCTTATTGTGGACGACGTAGGCACGGTTCGCAGTTTTTTAAATCAAACATTAATGCACCTAGGTATCGACAATGTGCGTGAGGCTTCTACGGCCGCGCAGTGTTTAAGCGCATGTAAAGAAAAAGAATTCAATATTATCTTTTTAGATATTGAATTACCCGATGGGGATGGTAAAGAGATTATCTCGCAAATCAACGAAATTTCGCCTGAAGCAAACGTAGTAATGGTTTCAGCCCATTCAACAGTAGAAAACGTTAAAGAAGCGATTGAGAAGGGCGCTAAAGGGTTTGTAGTAAAACCTTTCACGCCTAAGAAGATTGCCGCTATGCTGAAAAAGTTCTACCCAGAGCTCGAAATTGTCTAGCTAATTAATTATTGGGCATTTAGAAAGTGCCTAATTAAATTACAGGTAAAAAAAAACCGGCAAAAGCCGGTTTTTTCATATTCATCAAAAACAAATTATAGCGCTTTGATTTTAGCTGCTAAACGGCTCTTATGACGAGCTGCTTTGTTCTTGTGGATTAGACCTTTAGTTGCGTAACGGTCTAGGATAGGTGTTGCAACAGCGAATGCCGCTTGTGCAGCTTCTTTGTCGCCCGCTTCAATAGCAGTAACTACTTTTTTGAAGTAAGTACGCATCATTGAACGACGGCTTGCGTTATGTTGACGATTTTTTTCGCTCGTAATAGCGCGTTTTTTTGCAGACTTGATGTTAGCCAAGGTTTGCTCCTAACAATCTTAAAATAAGCTTAATTTAAAGGCCGTGGAATATGCCTGTTTTTATCATGAATGTCAACGAAATTTTGACATCTCAAGAAAAACTGCTCCTTATAACGAACATCAATTTGCCGCTTTAGCAGTTAATATCGCTATTGTAACAAAGGGTCGGGTTCGAGCCTAGTGCTTTAAGGATATTTTAGGCATAATCGCCCATCTTAGAAGTTTTTTTATAATGGGTTTAAGGTGGCAAAAGGATTATTTCGTTCTGGGATGATTGTTAGTGCAATGACGATGATCTCGCGTATTTTAGGGTTAGTACGAGATGCTGTTGTGGCAAATCTGCTAGGTGCCAGTGCTGCTGCGGATGTGTTTTTATTTGCCAATCGAATTCCTAACTTTTTAAGACGTTTGTTTGCCGAAGGAGCCTTTGCCCAAGCTTTTGTGCCGGTTTTATCTGAGATAAAAGAGCAACAAGGCGATGATAAAGTCAGGCTGTTTGTGGCTCAAGCAGCTGGTACCCTAGGTACTATTTTATTAATCGTTACCTTGTTTGGGGTGGTTGCCTCTCCAGTCATAGCTGCTTTATTTGGCACTGGCTGGTTTATCGACTGGTGGCAAGGAGGCGAAAATGCCGAAAAGTTCGTACTTGCTAGTGCACTGTTAAAACTGACTTTCCCTTATTTATTTTTCGTGAGTTTGGTTGCTCTAAGTGGTGCGGTTATGAACGTATATAATCGCTTTGCTGTTGCGGCATTTACCCCTGTGCTGTTGAATGTATCAATTATCACGTGTGCTGTTTTTCTACACGATAAATTTTCGGTGGGGGCATACGCGCTTGCCATCGGCGTGTTTGTAGGGGGCTTAGTACAGTTATTGTTCCAGTTGCCATTTTTGTATCGTGCCCGCATGTTGAGCCGCCCTAAATGGGGCTGGCAAGATGAAAACGTTAAGAAAGTCCGAAAACTTATGCTACCGGCCTTGTTTGGCGTGTCTATCAGTCAAATAAACCTGTTACTCGACACCATGATCGCCTCGATGTTGATGACCGGCTCTATCGCGTGGCTTTACTACTCAGATCGTTTAATTGAGTTTCCTCTTGGCTTATTTGGTATCGGTATAGCAACGGTCATACTGCCCGCATTGTCTAAGCTACATAGCACCAAAAGCACAAAAGATTTCCAACTAACCCTCGACTGGGGGGTGAGATTTGTTATTTTCTTAGGCTTGCCGGCCATGTTTGGTTTAATGGTGATAAGCCCGCTCATTATTACGGTTTTATTTGATCATGGTGCGTTTCAAAATGGTGAAATTGATCATGTAAAGGCGGTAAGTTACGGTGTGATGGCCTACTCAGTGGGACTGGTTAGCTTTATGTTAATCAAGGTGTTAGCTCCAGGTTTTTATTCACGTCAAGATACTAAAACTCCGGTAAAAATAGGCATTAAAACACTGGTGTTAAATATGGTGTTTAACATTATGTTGGCTCCATTTATTGGCTATTTGGGTTTAGCATTAGCAACTGCGATGTCGGCCAGTTGTAATGCCTATTTGTTGTATCATCAATTACGTAAAGAAGGCGTTTATCAGTTTTCTACGATGAGTCTGGGCTTCACCTTTAAGTGTTTGTTTTCAAGTTTATTAATGGCTGCTTCAGTATGGTATGTTGGCCAGCAATTTACGTGGAAAACATGGCACTTTACTGAGCAAGTGTTGCTGTTGAGTGGGTTATTAGTGCTGGCGGTTTTTGTTTACTTTGCGGCCTTATTTATTTTAGGTGTGCGACTAAATACGATAAAAAGTGTTGCAACTACTGAATCAAACTAAAAAAAAGATTATAATCGGCCCTTCAAGCCCGATATCAATGTTTTGGGCTCGCTGATAAAGGCAAAAAGGTGGCATGGAGTTAATTAGAGGTATTCACAATATTCGCGCGCAGCATTATGGCTGTGTGTTGACCATTGGTAATTTTGATGGCGTGCACTTAGGTCATGCAGAAGTGATTAAAGGCTTGTTGCAAGACGCAGAAAAGCATCAATTGCCAAGTACCGTGATGTTATTTGAGCCTCAGCCACAAGAGTTTTTTGCTAAAGATAATGCACCCGCGCGTTTAACGCGACTACGTGATAAGCTCAGTTTGCTTGCTAAATTAGGCGTAGAGCGAGTGATTTGCATTAGCTTCAATCAGCAATTTGCCAACATGGAAGCAGAACAGTTTGTCAGCCAAGTACTGGTTGAAAAGCTAGGCGTTAAAGCATTAACTGTTGGTGATGACTTTTGTTTTGGCAAACGTCGTCGTGGCGATTTTGCGTTACTGAAAACCATGGGCACTGAGCTGAACATGGATGTGAAAAGTACTGCAAGTTTTCGCAGACTCAATGATAGAGTCAGTAGTACCCTTATTCGCCATGCGCTTGCTGCAGGGCAATTAGAAGATGCAAAAACCATGTTAGGTCATGGTTATGCGATTTCTGGACGTGTAATTCATGGCTGGGCGAAAGGTCGTGAATTAGGGTTCAGAACTGCCAACATAGCACTAAAACGCCAAGTATGCCCTGTAAATGGGGTATTTGCGGTACGAGCTAAAGTTGGTGATAAAGAATTATATGGGGTTGCAAATATTGGCAACAAACCCACATTTAATGGAACACGCGCATTGTTAGAAGTCCATCTTTTCGACTTTGCGCAAGACATTTACGGACAATTTATGCACGTGGAGCTAATTAAAAAGCTTCGCGATGAGAAAAAATTCGAGACATTAACACAACTGACGGCGCAGATTGCAGATGATGTAACCGCCGCTAAGCAGTGTTTTGGTTTAAATTAGGTAGCCGATACGGAAAGTAGGATTAATGAGCGACTACAAACATACTTTGAATTTACCGGAAACAGCGTTTCCAATGCGCGGCAATTTGGCACAACGTGAACCAAAGATGCTTAAGACATGGTATGAAGACGATCTTTACGGTCAAATTCGCAGCGCTAAAAAAGGTAAAAAAACCTTCATTTTGCATGACGGTCCTCCGTATGCAAACGGTGATATCCATTTAGGCCACTCGGTAAACAAAATTCTTAAAGATATTATTGTTAAGTCAAAAACTTTGTCTGACTTCGACGCACCTTACGTGCCAGGTTGGGACTGTCACGGTTTACCAATTGAATTAATGGTTGAAAAGAAAGTAGGCAAGCCAGGCGTTAAGGTGTCTGCTGCTGAGTTCCGTGAAAAATGTCGCGCATACGCAAAAAAACAAGTCGAAGGTCAAAAAACAGACTTTAAACGTCTTGGTGTATTTGGTGACTGGGACAAGCCTTACTTAACAATGAACTTTGACTTTGAAGCGAATGCAATTCGCGTACTTGGTCGCATCATTAAAAATGGTCACTTACACAAAGGTGCTAAGCCTGTTCATTGGTGTACAGATTGTGGTTCAGCACTTGCTGAAGCGGAAGTTGAATACCAAGATAAACAGTCTCCAGCAATCGATGTGCGTTTTGTATTCGCTGAGCAAGATACTGTAATCAATGCGTTTGAACTTGCTGAAGGCCATGAAGGTACAGGTGCAGTTAGTACAGTTATCTGGACGACAACACCTTGGACTTTACCAGCTAACCGTGCAGTAGCAGTTCACGAAAAGCTTGAATATGCCCTTGTTCAAATTGATGATGAAGGTGCACAGCAACGTCTAATTTTAGGTTCTGAGCTAGTTAAAGATGCTATGGACCGTTATGGCTTCAAACATTACCACGTACTCGGTTATGTAAAAGGTGCCGCACTTGAGAACTTACAGGTTGCTCACCCATTCTATGACTTCACAGTGCCTGTGATTGTTGCCGATCACGTAACGACTGATTCTGGTACTGGTGTTGTTCATACTGCACCTGGTCATGGTCAAGAGGATTTCGCGGCAGGTCTTGCTTATGGTTTAGAAGTAGCTAATCCGGTTGGTGCTAACGGTGTTTACTTACCTGACACACCAATGTTTGCAGGTCAGCACGTATTTAAAGCGAATGCGAGCGTTATTGACGTATTAACTGAAAACAATGCGTTATTGCATCATCATGCGCTTACGCACAGCTACCCACATTGCTGGCGTCATAAAACACCTATTATTTTCCGTGCTACGCCACAGTGGTTCGTAAGTATGGACCAAGCTAACCTTCGTCAAGATTCATTAAACGAAATCAAAAAGACGGAGTGGTTACCTGAGTGGGGCGAGAGCCGCATTGCAAACATGGTTGAAGGCCGTCCTGATTGGTGTATTTCACGTCAACGTACATGGGGTGTGCCAATTGCATTATTCGTTGATAAAGACACAGGTGCGCTTCATCCGAATACCGAAGAGCTAATTGAAGAAGCTGCGAAGCTGGTTGAAAAATCAGGTATTCAAGCTTGGTATGACTTAGACCCAGCTACTTTACTTGGCGATGACGCTGAGCAATACATGAAAGTACAAGATACGCTGGATGTATGGTTTGACTCAGGTGTGACTCACGCATGTGTGGTTGATGCACGTGAAGATTTAACCGGTCCTGCAGATCTTTACTTAGAAGGTTCTGATCAACACCGTGGTTGGTTTATGTCTTCAATGATGACATCGGTTGCTATCAATGGTCATGCGCCATATAAGCAAGTGCTAACACATGGTTTCACGGTTGATGAAAATGGCCGCAAGATGTCTAAATCATTAGGCAATGTAATTTCGCCACAAAACGTGATGAACAAGCTAGGTGCTGACATCTTACGTTTATGGGTTGCATCAACTGATTTTACAGCTGAAATGACTGTATCTGATGAAATCTTTAAACGTTCAGCAGATCGTTATCGTCGTATTCGTAACACGAGCCGTTACTTACTTGCGAACTTAAATGGTTTTGATCCAAAAACTGATCAAGTTGCTATTGAAGACATGGTTGAGCTTGACCGTTGGATTGTGGGCCGTGCAGCTGAACTTCAAGATGAAATCTTAGCGGCTTACGACAAGTATCAAATGCTACTTGTAACGCAAAAGCTAATGAACTTCTGTACTGGTGAGCTTGGTTCGTTCTACCTAGACGTAATCAAAGATCGTCAATACACAGCGAAAAGCGACAGCCATGCGCGTCGTTCATGTCAAACTGCGCTTTACCATATTGCTGAAGCAATGACGCGTTGGATGGCACCGATCTTAAGCTTCACCGCGCAAGAAATCTGGGAAGCATTACCAGGTGAGCGTGACAAATTTGTATTCACTTCAGTGTGGTACGATGGCTTGCAAGCCTCTTCACAAGGTAAATTCAGCAACGATGATTGGTTAACAATCCTTAACGTGCGTGATGAAGTAAACCGTGTACTAGAAGCTGCTCGTAAAGAAGAAGTTATTGGTGCTACATTACAAGCAAACGTAAGCATCTATGCAGGTGAAGAGCTAAGCGCGAAATTAGCTGCATTAGGTGATGAACTGCGCTTTGTACTATTAACGTCAGGCGTAACCGTTGAAACTGTGACAGCACAGCCAGAAGATACACAAGCTACAGAAATTGATGGCTTATACATTAAAGTTACTGCAACAACCGCTGAAAAATGTGAGCGTTGTTGGCACTACTGTGATGATGTAGGTGCTGATCCTGCTCACCCTGAGATCTGTGGCCGTTGTGTAAGCAATGTTGATGGCGATGGTGAACAGCGTCAGTTCGCATAGGAGTTGTTTGTGAGCAAACTAGCCGGAAAAAGTGGCTTGGTTTGGTTATGGCTTAGTCTACTACTTTTGGTAGTAGACTATGCGACAAAATCACTAGTCGTTAGCACCATGGCCTACAAAGAGTCGATTGATATTCTGCCGTTCTTTAATTTCACTTATGTACATAACTATGGTGCAGCCTTCAGCTTTTTAAGTGATTCAGGTGGCTGGCAGCGTTGGTTCTTTAGTTTAATTGCAGTGTCGATCAGTGTGCTTTTAGTGTGGTGGTTGAAACGTTTGCCAGCGTCTAACAAAGTATTATGTTCTGCTTATGCGTTAGTATTAGCCGGTGCGATTGGCAACTTATACGACCGCATCGCTTATGGCTATGTCATTGACTTCCTGCATGTATATTACGAAAACTGGCACTTTCCTGTTTTTAATATTGCCGATTGTGCAATTTGTATCGGTGCCGCATTACTTTTATTTGATGCCTTCACAGGCGAAAGTCCTAAGGAGCAACAAGCATGAGCCAAGCTGTAATTGGTGAAAACTCTGAAGTGATCTTTCATTTCTCAATTAAGTTAGAAGATGGCTCAGCAGCCGATTCAACCAAGGTACATAATAAACCTGCAAAATTGCGAATGGGTGATGGTAGCCTGACAGCAAACTTTGAAAAATGTTTACTCGGTTTAGCGGCTGGTGACAGTAAGTCATTTGCATTAGAGCCAGAAGATGCATTTGGTCAGCCGAATCCAGATAACATTTATTATGTTGATCGCAGCAAGTTTGGTGCAGATACTCCAGCTGAAGTAGGTAATATTATTGCCTTTACTCAACCAGATGGCACAGAGCTTCCGGGTCTTGTTCGTGAAGTTCAAGGTGACTCAGTCACGATTGACTTTAACCACCCTCTTGCAGGGCAGCGCTTAACCTTTGAAGTTGATATTTTAGAGGTAACAGGCTAATGGACATTTTATTAGCGAATCCACGTGGCTTTTGCGCAGGTGTAGACCGTGCAATTAGTATTGTGGAGCGTGCACTGGATATCTTTGAAAAGCCAATTTATGTGCGCCATGAAGTCGTTCACAACCGATATGTTGTTGATGGCTTAAAAAATCGCGGTGCCGTGTTTGTTGAAGAGCTAGATCAGGTTCCTGACGACAGCATTGTTATCTTCAGCGCACATGGTGTTTCGCAAGCTGTCCGCAATGAAGCAAAACGTCGCGACCTTAAAGTGTTCGATGCCACGTGCCCACTGGTAACAAAAGTGCATATGGAAGTAACACGCGCAAGCCGTAAAGGCACTGAATGCGTGTTAATTGGTCACCATGGCCATCCTGAAGTAGAAGGCACAATGGGGCAGTACGACAACGAAGCGGGTGGTATTTACTTAGTAGAAACTCCTGAAGATGTTGCAGGCTTAACGGTTAAAAACCCTGAAAACCTGTTTTACTGTAGCCAAACGACGTTATCTGTAGATGATACGGCAGATGTGATTGATGCACTTCGTACTAAGTTTCCGGCGATTGATGGCCCGCGTAAAGATGACATTTGTTATGCCACGCAGAACCGTCAAGATGCAGTTCGAGATTTAGCAGATAAAGTGGATGTTCTGCTTGTAGTAGGGGCTAAAAATAGCTCTAACTCAAATCGTTTACGAGAACTTGCTGACAAAATGGGCACCACTGCTTATTTAATTGATGATGCGAGTAATGTTGAAGCGGATTGGTTCAACAGTGTCAATGCAGTGGGTGTGACTGCAGGTGCATCTGCACCAGAAGTTTTAGTTCAACAAGTAATTGCTCGTCTAAAAGAATTGGGTGGCAATCAAGTTGTTGAAAATCCTGGTGAAGAAGAGAACATAGTATTTGCCGTTCCTGTTGAGCTACGCTAATCTAAGCAAATAGTAGTCAACAGTTAAAAGAGGAGCCCATGAGCAAACAGCCAAATTCAAACGGCTTGCTGATTGCGGCTCTTTTTCAATCTCGTGGTGTCCTTGCTACACTGATCGTCAGCCAAGTCATTGCTATTTTGCTCGCCTTCTCACCCATGAGTTTAGGTGATGTTTGGTTACGCCTTGCTATATTTAGCTGTTTTTTACATCTTGTCTTTCTTTCAAGCTTGTCGTTGCTATATGTGTGCCGGGCCTTACTTACAAAACTGTCACATTCAAAGCAGTTATTTATTCTGATATCCACTTTACTGGCATTAACGTCTGTTTTTAGCTGGCTGTTTTTGTTCGTGTTTTCAGATGTGTTCGCTATGGAGTCGAGAGCTAATTTTATTGTCAGTAATTTACTGATCATATTTTTGGTCACCGCGTTGTTCAGCCAATTCCTGCTTATTCATAATCAGAAAGAGCAACAAACGAAAGCGTTAGCGCAGGCTGAGCTTGATGCCTTACAAGCAAGAATTCGCCCCCACTTTTTGTTTAATAGTTTGAACACTGCAGCTGAGCTGACACATTATGATGCTGACGCGGCTGAACAAGCAATTTTAGCGCTGGCGGCGCTGTCACAGGCTGCTATGCGCAGTGGTAAAGCCATAAAGCTTGTTGACGAAATTACTTTGTGCCAACAGTATGTAGCCCTTGAGCGTTGGCGCTATGGCGAACGCCTAGCATTAAGCTGGAAATTGCTTGGTGAGTTGCCAGACATTGATATACCGTGTTTAACAATACAGCCGATTATTGAAAATGCTGTATTTTATGGCGTCGAGCCAGCAGAACAAGGCAATATTTCTGTTGAAATGCATCAATCGGATAAAGCTTATACCTTTATTATAACGAATCCTGTAGCTGCAGAAGTGAATAACTCACGAACAGGAAATGGGATGGCACTGGATAATATCCGCCAACGTTTGGCGCTTTTCTATCAACAAAAAGCACAGCTGACGACCACAATTCGTGATGATGTATTTAGAGTGAAGCTGGTAATACCAAAGCAGAGGAATGCATGATAAAAGTTTTGATTGCTGATGATGAACCACTAGCAAGGGCACGTATAAAACGTTTATTAGCTGCAAATGAGGGTTGCACTATTGTTGGTGAAGCAAGTAATGGTGAGCAAGCAATTGAACTTTGTAAGCAACTACAGCCCGATTTAGTGATGCTTGATATTAATATGCCTAAGCAGTCCGGCCTTGAGGTGGCTGCAGAGCTAAAACAGTTTTCGATCCCGCCTGCAGTTATGTTTTTAACGGCCCATTCAGAACATGCTCTAACTGCATTTGAGCTCGCTGTTGATGGCTATCTAGTTAAACCTGTGTCTGAGCAGGCATTAACCAAAGCAATGACGCAACTGAGTAAATTAAACCGTACTCAAGTAACCGCCCCCGAAAATAACTACATTAGTTATCAACTTGCAGGTGTAATACGACGAGTTAATGTAGATGATGTGGTTTGCTGTATCGCAGAGCAAAAATATACCCGAGTAGTGTTTTTTGAAGGTGAGGCACTTGTTGAGCAAAGTTTAAAGCAACTAGAGCAAAGCTATCCGCTGCAGCTACTTAGAATTCATCGAAATACCCTTGTAAATAAGCAACATATTGTTAGCCTTAATACTCCATCTTCAGGTGGGCATACAGTTACGATGAAGCAGTTTGAAGAGCCTTTGGCAGTTAGTCGCCGAGAGCTAAAAAATGTTAAAGCTGTAATGGGTAAATAATAAAAATCTACATTGCTGCATATCATCTTCAATAACCTCTTCCGTTAGTAGTCATTATCTAACTTTGAGTAAGGTTAAGTACCGTTTATCGCGCATTTTGACCGCTCGTCCATATACAGATTGTTATTTATTTGTGTCGTAATACTCTTACTGTATGTAAAAGTATCCATGAACTTCACCATGATTAAACATTTTGAGCAGCAAGGCTTTACCCTTATAGAAGTACTTATTGCCTTTGTTATTTTAAGCTTTGGTTTATTAGGCGCTGTGGCCCTGCAAGCAAAAGCTAAGCAGGCAAGCTTTGATGCGCTACAACGCTCTGCTGCAATTGCACTTGGAAATGATATTCTTCAGCGTATGCGGGCTAATGATTCATCAGGCTTTGCTGGTTTGTACAATGGAGAATTTAGTAGCCAATCATCAGCTGGTGCTACGCAACCATGTTTTAATGCCGCATGTTCTGCACAGCAAATTGCAGCATTTGATAAGCAGCAATGGATACGTGCTATTAAAGCACGAGAGAATACTGGCGCTTTAGATGATGCAACTGTTTGTATAAATAGCACGCCAGTCGCTGCGGGGAATGCAAATGAGTTTAATATCCAAGTTGTCATCAGCTGGCAAGGTAGGCAAGAGTTTTCAGCCAGTGAAGAGAATAGTGACGTTGACTGTGGTACTGCAAATGATAGCCGCCGTTTAGTTGTTCTTGATAGTTATATTTATTTAAGGTCTTGATATGAATAAGCATAATGGATTTACGCTGGTTGAGATGATGGTCGCTTTATTTATTGGTGGCTTGGTTCTTGGTGGCGTGATGTTTACGTATATCAGCATGAAAGTAACTACAAAAGATACCATGGCGATTGGTGAATTACAGGAAACAGGACGTTTGGCATTAAATATCATGCAACGTGATATAGAGCAAATCGGCTTTTGGGGCACCTTTTACGAAGATTCCTTTTCAAGTGACAATACTAACAGAACTTCAGTGAGTAACCCAGGGAATGATTGCTCTGCTGGTTTGAACAATGCAAGCTTTCCAGATGCTAATGCAAATACAAACTTTCGCTCGGTTTATGCAATAGAAGCGAGTTCAGCCAATGCTTTAGGTTGTATTAATGATGCTAAAACTAACTCTGATATTTTACAGGTGAAATTTTTAGAAGGGCTACAAATTCAACCTAATCGAACACGCAGCGACACTTTTTATTTTGTCGCAGAGCAAGAGTTTGGGCTTTTCGCTCGTGGGACAATCGCTGCTGGTTCAATTAATGGTAATGCAACAATTTGGCGTTATCGACATCATGTCTACTACATTTCTGAGCAAACTTTTACTTTTAACAAGAAAAGGGTCAAAGTCCCTGCGTTAAAGCGAATGAGACTAACAGTAAATGATGACATGAGAAAAGAAACTATCATGGAAGGGGTTGAAAACCTTCATTTTGTATTTGGCCTGGATACCACGAATAACAGTCGCGTAGATACCTATAAAAGTATTGCTGATATGACAGAAACCGATTGGGAAAATCGCCGGGGAATATTAACGGTACAGGTGTTTTTATTAGCCAGAACTCTGATGCCTGATGCAAATTTACAGGTAACTAATCAAAAATACACCTTAGGAGAAGGCGCAAGCAGTCGAGTGCTGACATTTAATGACAATTATAGGCGGGCTCTTTTTACAACAACTATTAGGCTGAACAATGTGGGGGCTAATTTATGGCGTATGTAAATCTACCCAAAAAACAACAAGGTGTTGTATTAATCGTTGCGTTGATCATGGTGGTTGCGGTTACAGGTATTGCTGTCACTCTAATGAATAGTAGCTCAATCGATATAAAAATAACGACCGCTGTACAAGAGCGTGAAGTCGCCGAAAATGAATTATTTGGTAATGTTCAGCAAGTTATAGCTGCAGAGGCCGCACAAGGCGGTAATAGTGCTTTTCTGATGAAAGCGGCAGAAATACCTGAAGGGGGCTTTAATATGGGAAGCATAGGCGATACAACCAATACTATGACTAACTTAAATAATGGCGCTTTGGACTTGCCTTGCCCTCGAAAGTACAACTTCACTTCAGGGGTGTCATGCAACATGATTCAAGTCGATAGCACTATTACTTACGGTAGAAAAAGTATTCATGTTTTGACAATAAGCACAGGTGTTGCTCAAGAAATGGCGAGTTTAAATACTGGTGGTTAAGAAGGAAGTCGATTATGAAAGTATCTAGCTTAATAGAAAAATTTATCCTTACCAGTGCAATAGTCATAGCATTTATGTCAAATGCAGATGATACCGAGCTATTTGTTAACTATGACAAAGATCTTGATGAAAAAACCCGCGTTATTTTTGTACTAGATACCTCTGGGAGTATGATGCAGTCTGCTAATACAGGGGTTAAATGTTATCACCCAGTTGATGGTTACTGGATGGAATGCCCAGATAGCCGCATAGCAGCGGCTAAAAAATCTCTTATACAAGTAATTGATGAAAACCCTGATGTTGAATTTGGTTTTATTCGTTTTTCTCCATTTAGTAATGGTGGTTACGTCAGAGCAAAATTGGGAACTGAGCACAGCAAATTAAAAGAATTAATTATGGATAATAGCGCAATTGGTGGTACGCCCATTACAGAAACATTATGGGAGACCTATCAATATTTGACCGGGCAAACAGTTGACTTTGGTGCCCTATTTCCTGCTGAGCTGCGTGATACCACTGCAGAAAAAGGTGATAAATACATTTCGCCTTTAGATTCAACATTCACAAAAAACGCCAGATGTAACAATGATGTTCATATTATGATGATAAGTGATGGCTCACCTCAACATGATAATGAAAGAAATGAAAATATTGAGTTACTACATCAACATTACTTCTCGGAGCCTGCAACAACATATCTGGATGATTTCAACGGTGAGAGTTATTTAGCCCCGCTTGCAAGAATAATTCATGGTACAGAAGATATCGAGATAGATTTGTACCCTAAAACGTCAAAGGTTCACGACCGCGGTATCGTTAATACAATTGGATTTGGTAATGGCTTAACTGAGAGAGGGCAAAAAAACCTAGAGGAAACAGCTAAAGCAGGTGGCGGAAGCTATATCCTTGCTACTAACCCAGAAGAACTCTCTGAAGCTCTGAGGTTAGCATTCGCTGCTTTAAGAGAAGAAGGGGGAACCTTTTCTTCGCCATCAATAGCATCAAATAATACAGATCAAACGCGAAGTAGAGATGCGCTTTATTATACAATGTTTTACCCAAGTACAAATGCGCGTTGGCGTGGCAATTTAAAAAAATTAAAAGTTTCTGGCAGTAAGATCATTGATTCTAAAGGCAATACAGCATTAGATAGTAGTGGTTCAATTAAAAGTGACGCAAGAACTTTTTGGCTACCAAGTAATGAAGCGGCAGATGGAAGTGATGTAAAGCTTGGTGGTGTAAACTTTTATCTTTCAAAGCAATCAAGCATTCCTAATAAAGATAGAAAAGTGCAAACCAATGTCAATGGTCGGATGTTACCTTTTACAGATTACCGAGTCATCTTTCATTATGGTAATAAATATAATGCAGCTGTTGCATTTGAATCAGATCCAGATGAAGTATTCGATCTAATTGATTGGTCACGTGGACGTGATGTTGACGACCAAAACGAAGATGGATCAACAGAAGATACACGCGAGGATGTTTTCGGTGACCCTCTTCATTCAAAACCCGTAACTATTGACTACGGCAATGATGATGTTCGAATTCTAATAGGTACAAATGCGGGCTACCTGCATATGTTTCAAGATAAAAATGACGTACTGAAAGAGAGCTGGGCATTCATACCTAGAAGTTTATATAAAATTATCAAACCATTAAGAGATAACCAGAGAAGTACAAAAGTCTATGGTGTAGATGGGCCTATTTCTGTTTTCTTTGATGATAAAAATAATGATGGCGTAGTTAATGATGCGGATCGCGTTTGGACATTTTTTGGTCTCAGACGAGGAGGTAATGAATATTACGCGCTTGATATCACAAATCCAGATTCACCTAATTTAATGTGGGGGGGCGGACCAATCGCTGGAGGCTCTGGGGATTTTAAAGAGCTTGGGCAAACTTGGTCAAAACCTGCTATTGCTTTTATTAAGTTGAAAGGCTACGAAGAGCGCCCTGTACTAATTTTTGGGGCGGGGTACGACACTAATAAAGATAATAGCTCGTTGAGTGAGGACTCTAAAGGCCGAGGTATTTTCATTGTTGATGCAGAGACCGGGAAAAAAGTATGGGCTTTAACACCGAATGAAAATGGTTTTCAAGGCAAACACAGCATAGCGGCAGATATCACCTTACTTGATTCTGATTACGATGGATATATAGACCGGTTATATGCAGCTGATACAGGTGGTGATGTATGGCGAGTTGATATGCCCTCAGATAATCCGAAAAGCTCAAAACAACCTTGGACTCATTTTAAGTTAGCGAGTTTAGGTGCTAAAACAGCAAGCCAAGATCGCCGCTTTTTTTATAAGCCAGTTGTTGCTCGCAGTTTATTTAGCAAAGTAACTGAAACAAACATTAATGGTAAATCGACTATTACACGAATAGATACCCCGTTTGATGCAGTATTACTTGGAAGTGGGAACCGAGCTAAGCCGTTATCTAAAAAAGCAAATGATCAGTTATATATGATTAGAGACATAAATACAGTTACGCAGTCATTTATGGGCGATGATGTTCCAGAGACGATTTATCAAAGTGATTTGATGAATGTGAACTCTGATCCTTTTGGTAATAGCTTAGATGACGTAGAAAAATTTACACAACTAGAAATTGAATTGGCACAATTTAAAGGCTGGTATTACAACTTGCCACTTGATGGTGAAAAATCACTTGCAGCTAGTACCGTAATCGGCGGTGTTGCATATTTTACAAGTTTTACACCTCCAACTGATTCGAGTAGTTCTGCTGCACAATGTTCTATAGCAAGTGGCTCAGGTGGTTTGTATGCCTTTCACCTTCATTATGGGACAAAGGCATATGAGCAATTGAAGTTTGAAACAGGGATTGATGTACCTGACACCGCACAATTATTTTTTGATGTGGATGTCGATGGAGAGAGTATCTTTAAAATAGTTGGGCCTAGCATTATTAATCAGGAAGCACCGTTTGTACCCAAAGGTGTTGAAGGGCCAGCTTTAAAAGTTGTTGATGGCAAAATTAAATTAATGAGTGATGAGCCATTAGGCTTTAAAGTTCAACAAACGTATATTTATAAGCGAGAGTTGTTCGACTTTGATAACTAAAGATAATTAATAAATTAAGGGGCTTTATTTTAGTTTACGCTTTAATAAGTTTGCTATTTTAAATTAAATTAAATTTAAAAGGCATTATCCTAAAGGATAGTGCCTTTTCACTGTTTTTTATTTCTATTTATAATAATTCTATTTTTAAAAAGTTGTTTTTTATCAGTTTGTTGGTTGCTGTTTTTTTGCAGTGTCTTACCCATGTTTTTCTGTAGCTAAGCTATTATAGTAAAAAGTGTTATATTTGGCCTTTTATTCTTAATTGTTATGTATTAATTCTAATTGATTGTCTATAATATAAGAAGTAGTTATTTGGGCTTAAATGATGTTTTAATAGTCCTTTATTTTTACTTTCAAATAATCAGTATAAGAATAATTTATTATTACGAAAGAGGTTTTCGGCGGAGATGTGTGATGAGGATAAATAGCTTAGCTCGCAAGTTACTGACTAGTTGTTTTGTAATGTTCAGTATGCATGCTCATGCAGAAGACATTGAACTTTACGTTAACCATAATCTTGACTTAGATGAAAAACCACGCGTCCTTATTGTTTTTGATACCTCGGGCAGTATGGCGTTTTCTACAAGTTCAGGTGGGAGTTGTGGTATTTCTGGCGGAAAGTATATTCCCTGCTCTGACAGCCGATTAGGTGTCGCGCAAGACGCCATTACCAAACTTATAGATGGTAATGATGACATCGACTTTGGTTTAATGCGCTTTAATAGCACCAATGGCGGCTATGTACTGGCAGGTATCGGCTCGCCAATGTCAACGTTGAAAACGACGATTGCCAATTTACCTGCTGACGGTGGTACGCCACTGACTGAAACGTTATGGGAAGCATATCTCTATATTACCGGGCAAAGCTTATTTTATGGCGAAAAAGTGAATGAGCTATTTCGCGATACTTCAGTCGAAAGTAAAACATCAACAACAAATAGAGTAAGAAAATGTAACTGGTGGGGGTGCTGGTGGGAAAATGAAACAGTTACCAATTACACTTACATCTCTCCTTTTGATAACCCTGATGAAGTAAAGCGCTGTGATAACTCAGTTAACGTAATCTACATGACTGACGGTGACCCATCTGCTGGCTCTGATAACGAACAAGACTCTAATATTAGCGCATTGCATGAGTCGTATTTTGGCAGCTCTTTATCAAATGATGATAAAATTGCTGGTGTATATTTACATAAGCTCGCAAAAATCATTCATGGTACTGATAACGTTGAAGTTGACCTTCGACCAGACACCTCTGAAATTCACGAAACGGGCCGTGTATATACTATAGGCTTTGGTAGTGGGATGAGTGATAATGGTAAGCGCTTATTATCTGAAACAGCCACCGAAGGTGGCGGTAAGTACCTACATGCAAACACCGCAGAACAGCTTTCTGAGGCATTAAAAAACACCATCACACAAATTCGAGAAGTCAACGACAGCTTTACAGCTCCCTCGGTGGCAAGTAATAACGTAGACCAAACCCGTAGTCGCGAATCAATTTATTATGCGATGTTTTACCCTAAAACAGGAGCTCGTTGGCGTGGTAACTTGAAAAAGTTAAAAGTGTCTGGCGATCAAATTATTGATAAAGATGGTAAACAGGCTTTAAATGAAGACGGTTTAATTGATAAAGATGCTAAAACCTTTTGGTTACCAAGTGGTGAAGGTGCCGATGGTAATTCAGTTGAGTTAGGTGGCGTAAACCAATATTTATCAAACTCTTCGAGTGTGCCAAATGAAGGGCGAAAAGTACTAACCAATGTCAACGGTCGCATGCTTAACTTTACGCGCTATCGTGTTGTCTACCATTACGGAACAATAGCCAAAGCAGCTGTTGACTTTGAAGCCGAACCGGATGAAGTAGAAGAGCTTATAAATTGGTCAAGAGGCCTTGATGTTGATGATGAAGACAAAGACGGTTCAACCACTGATTCGCGTAAAGACATCTTCGGTGATCCACTACATTCAAAACCAGTAACGATTGATTACGGCAATGATGATATACGTATCTTAATTGGCACTAATGCTGGATACTTGCATATGTTCCAAGATAAAAACGATGTTCTTAGTGAGAGCTGGGCGTTTATTCCAAGAAGTTTATATAAAATTATAAAGCCACTTCGTGATAACCAAGCAGATACCAAGGTATATGGTGTTGATGGGCCTATTTCAATATTTTTTGATGATAAAAATAGTGATGGCGTAGTTAATGATTCGGATCGTGTTTGGGCATTTTTTGGCTTAAGACGAGGTGGTAACAAGTATTATGCTCTTGATATCACAAACCCTGACTCACCAAAATTACTATGGGATGAGCCTATAACTGGTGGCACTGGAGATTTCGCTGAGCTTGCACAAAGCTGGTCAAAGCCAACAGTTACCTACATTAACCTTAGTGGCTACAAAGATAAGCCAGTACTTATTTTTGGTGCAGGTTATGATACCAACAAAGACAATGTTATTCGAACTAACGATAGTAAAGGGCGAGGTATCTTTATTGTCGATGCTGAAACAGGTAAAAAAATATGGGCGTTAACGCCGAATGAAAATGGATTTACGGGTACGCATAGTATTGCTTCAGATATCACAGTTTTAGATTCTGACTACGACGGCTTTGTTGATAGACTATATGCTACAGATACTGGTGGAGACATTTGGCGAGTTGATATGCCATCACCGAACTATAATGACTCACAAGAACCATGGACACATTTCAAATTAGCTAGTTTAGGTGGAACTTTAGCTACCCAAGATCGTCGTTTTTTCTATAAGCCGATGATTGCTAGAACTATGTTCAGCAAAGTATCGAAAACGACGTACCAAGGTGAATCAATTACCACACGTATCGATACCCCATTTGATGCTGTATTAATTGGCAGCGGAAACCGCTCTAAACCGTTATCTACGACCGCAAATGATCAACTATTTATGATACGCGACATTAATACGGTAACTCAGTCTTTTATTGGAAATGATGTTCCAGCGCCCATCACTCAAGCTGATTTAATGGATGTGGGCTCAGATCCATTCGGCAATGCACTAGATGACCTAGATAAATTTACTGAACTTGAAGTAGAGCTGGGCGAATTTAGCGGTTGGTATTACAACCTACCAGCAACTGGTGAAAAGTCTTTAGCGGCTAGTACTGTTATTGGCGGCGTGGCTTACTTTACCAGTTTTTCACCAGCCTCTAATGTAGATTTAGTGAATCAATGCTCGCTAACAGGGGGCTCTGGTAGTTTGTACGCCTTCCATTTGCATTATGGCACCAAAGTATATGACAACTTAAAGTTTACTACTTCTAATGATGTACCTGACACACCTCAGCTTTACTTTGGTGTGGGTGACAGCTGTGTGGATGGTAATAGTGATGGTTTCTGTGATGATAATACAAGTGAGAAGGTAAAAGAGCAAAGCCAGTTCTTGACTATAGGCCCTGGCATAAAAGGTGAGCAAAACCCATTTAAGGTGCAAGAAATTTTAGGCCCTGGACTGACAGTTGAAAATGGTAAAATTAAACTCGTTAGTGATGCTGTGCCAATTGGCTTTGGCTTTAAAACACAACAAACTTTTATTTATAAACGTGAACAATTCGATACGAACCAATAGCCCACTTACCTCAGCCAGATTTTTTGGCTGAGGTATATACCTTTGGTTTACAGTGCAGTTTAGGCACTTGTAAGATCTGATTTTTCTGAGTATTTAATGTCGAGCGTTAATTGCAATAATTTAGCTCTGAACCTATTATGGATAACAGCTATTTGAACGGTTTAGAAACACATTTTGGTGAAATCTATATGAAAGTTAAGAAAAAAAATAACCAGTCAGGGTTTACTCTAATAGAGCTATTGATAGCTGTTGCTATCATGGGCATTCTAGCAAGTATCGCTGTACCCAATTATTTTGAGTATGTTAAACGTACCGCACGAGCAGAGGCAATTACGGCTTTATTAGATGCTGCAAATAAACAAGAACAATACTTTGTAGATAACCGACAGTATGCAACCAGTTTAGATGTGCTTGGTGTTGCAAGCCCGACTGAAAATGGATATTACCGACTAAAACTAGATGTTAGAAATGAAGTTGGTCGAACTGTCTTTTATATTACTGCAATTCCAATTGCAGGCCCGCCGTTGAAAGATACAGAATGTACTAGGCTTCTCATAGACGACCGTGGTATTCAGCGGCATAGAGGCACGGCCGAGTCTTCAGCTGTTTGCTGGGGACGTTAGTTTTTCATAACTGCTTATTGCTGACATCTGTCTGTGTCTTTTAACCTAACACGGCCAGGTTGGCTGACAGTCAAAGCAAGCCCTTCAAGGCTTGCTTTTTTATATTCGGGGCAATAAACAAATGTGCCGGTATTAAAACCCGCAGTACCATCTGGGCGGAAGTTCACAGAATTTCGTGGGTAAGTAAGCATGTCTTGTTTATTGATTGCTTCAAGCCGAAAAATAACAGTATCACGCTCGTCAAACACGCCAATATCTCCATTATCTACAAATACGGTAAGTTCTTTGTGCCAATACTCTCTATCACATTGGTTTTTAACGAGAGCGCAAAAAGTAATAACAGAATTGCTCGTTTCTGCATTTGAACGCGCTATCCTAAGAGCTCTTTGTATAAGGGTGATACGATTTTCTAACCGATTATTGGCTAGAAAGGGTTTAAATTCTTGCAAAGCAATATTTAATAAGATGGCTAAGATTGATAAAACAATCATGATCTCGATAAGTGCAGCGCCACGTTTTTTATAGCACGTAAAGTTGCTTGTCTTCATCCTTGAAGACTCCCAAAATTTGACCTTTTATTAAACTATAGATGTACCTATAAGCTTGTCAAATTATTTAACCACAGGTTAGGTCAGTATCTCCAAGGTATAAGGCGGTGCCTGATTTGGAAACTTGTAAGGCTTTATTATTATCATCATTATCAGGATTTGGGCAATATACAAACGTACCTACGTCTGTTGTAATAGTGCCGCCAGTATCAAACATAATATAAGCATCTCCACTATATGCGAGTCGATCGTTTTTATGAGGCGGTGCAATCATTCTGTATACTTCATCGCCATAGTAAGGTTCGTACCATTGAAAAACATTCGATTGATAGCGGGCTTCATCATTACTAAACACAAATATGACTTGTTCTGCATTGCTTTCATTAGGCAGGGGATGACAAATACTTACTCGATCTCCTTTGATTCTGTTTTCCCATCCCCTGCAAATTGTCATAATTGTATCCGTGCTGACCGCTTTGGCACGTGCAAAGCTGATCATACGTTGCAGATCTAATAAGTAATTTTCTGCACGGCTGCTCTCTAATGTGTCTGAACTATCCCACAATGCAATTGTGGCAACAATACCGACAATGGCAACAGTAATCATTAATTCTAAAAGCGTAAAACCACGCTGAATGGCGTTTTTCATTGCTTGTACCTCACTCACAAGTTGTTAACTAATCATATCATGATGTAAAAAGAGTGCACCTATTTGATCAGTATGTTTGCTATGCTTTCTTAGATTGTCTAAAATCGACGCAAATAATGTTAAAAACTAGCTGGTTATAATGAAAAAAATCGAAGCAATTATTAAACCATTTAAGCTTGATGATGTACGCGAAGCATTGTCAGATGTCGGTATCACAGGTATGACGGTAAGCGAAGTAAAAGGTTTTGGCCGTCAAAAAGGGCACACCGAGCTTTATCGCGGTGCTGAGTATATGGTGGACTTTTTACCTAAGGTTAAACTAGATATCGTATTAAGCGACGAAGATGTTGACCGTGCTATCGATGTTATCGTTAAAACATCGCAAACAGGTAAAATTGGTGACGGTAAAATCTTTGTCACTGACGTTGAGCGTGTCGTACGTATTCGTACCGCTGAAGAAGATGAAGACGCGATTTAATTAGTATACCCAAGCCACCTCAAGATGCAGAATTCAGCGTTTCACAGGTGCTTAATATCAAGGCGTTACTTTGCAAGAATGGTAGTCCCTTTTAAGAAATAACAACGATGAAAGTCAGTGCCTGTGAGCGCCCAAAGGGTTGGTTTAAAAGCGATTTATACTGCGTTATTGATTTTAACAATAGAACCACTATTACTTGCAATCAATGCCTTGCCTAAATCGCTTTTAATTCCAACTGAAACTCGCACCTTGGGGTGGTTTAGGTATATTCGATCGCAAACATTAAAAAAGGCGCCTAAGGCGCCTTTTTGCTTTAGTCTGTTTTAACGCTTGTTAGCTTCTCGCGTTGCTTTAGCGTGTTCACTTAGCTCAGGTAAGCCAAGTTTGTTGTAGCTTTTTTCCATGATCTCTAGTGCTTGATCAAGGTAGCTGCTTTGTGAGTAGTGCTCAACCACATATTTACCACGGTTTGCAGCAGCAAGGTATGCCTCACGCTCATAGTAGTATTCAGCAACTTTTAACTCGTAGCGTGCCATTTTATTCAGTAGCCACACTAAACGTTTTTTCGCTTCTGGTGCGTAGGCACTGTTAGGAAAACGTTTTAAAAGTGTTGATAAATCAGTAAATGCGACACGAGTACGGTTTGCATCTCTGTCGGCACGGTCTACACCAAAATATTCTTGGAATGCGTTTTCATCCGCTTTGATGTTTACCAAGCCACGCATGTAATACATGTAGTCTAAATCTTTGTGGTTCGGGTTTAATCGAATGAAACGGTCGATAGTTGCTAGTGCTTGTTCAGTATTACCTGCTTGATAATGCGCAAACACTAAGTCCATTTGTACTTGTTTTGATAGAGGACCAAAAGGGTAGCGAGAATCAATAGCACTTAATAGCTCAATTGCACGAGCATACAAGCCTGAATCTAATGTTTGTTTTGCATCTTCATATAAAGCTTGCGCAGATTTATTAGGAACGCGTTGGATATCTTCTTGATCTGGCGCTGATGAACAGGCACCTAAGCCAAGTACAGATACTGAAAAAACTATGGCGAACGCACGTTTCCCTATTTTATTTATCATTTTATTTCTTACCTTCGATGTCTTCGGCTAGGCCAAGTGAGGAAAACCGAGTAAACTATACGTATTATATTAAAGCGATTCTAACCCAGTCGAGCACAGCTTGCACTGGTAAATTGGGTAAAGTTACTAATGTCAGAGCAAATTTCTCTCCAAGCCGAGGTTCCAATTGACCTTGGCGGTAAACGTCTAGACCAAGTATTAGCGCAATTGTTCCCTGATTATTCTCGTTCACGTATAAAAACGTGGATTTTGGATGATAAAATCACTGTAAACGGCGAAATATTAAACACACCGCGCGAAAAACTACTCGGTGGCGAAGTGGTGAGTGTAGAAACAACCATCGAAGCCCCTCGTGAATACGAGGCACAAAATATCAAATTAAACATCGTTTATGAAGACGATGATATTTTGGTGATCAATAAACCTATGGGATTAGTTGTACATCCTGGTGCGGGTAACCCAGATGGCACGGTATTAAATGCTTTGCTACATCATTACCCTGATATCATTAATGTGCCTCGTGCAGGTATTGTGCATCGTCTAGATAAAGACACCACCGGTTTAATGGTGGTGGCGAAAACAATTCCGGCACAAACTCATTTAGTTTCTGCTTTACAAAAGCGTGAAAACTTCACCCGTGAATACGAAGCAATTTGTAATGGCACAATGACAGCAGGTGGCATGGTTGAAAAACCAATTGGTCGACATGCAACAAAACGTACTCACATGGCCGTGCATGAAATGGGCAAACCAGCTGTGACGCATTACCGTGTTGCAGAAAAATTCCGCGCACATACACGCTTACGTTTACGCCTAGAAACAGGCCGTACTCACCAAATCCGTGTACACATGGCTTATTTAAATCATCCATTAGTTGGCGATCAACTGTATGGTGGTCGTCCGCGCCCGCCAAAAGGTGCTACACCTGAGCTGTTTCAAATGCTACGCGACTTTAAACGCCAAGCATTACATGCTGTTAAGCTATCAATTGCACACCCAATCACTGGTGAGCTAATGACTTGGCAAGCGCCAATTCCAGATGATATGGCAGCTATGACAGAAGCTTTGCGCGCTGATACTAAAGCAAACCCAAATATCGAGTTTTAAGCGTTATGATCACACCAGCATGGACTGCCCCAAACTCTGTTAGCGCGCTGAGTACCACCCGACAGGGCGGTGTATCAGTTGCACCCTTTGATAGTTTTAATGTGGGTTTACATGTTGGTGATGATGAGCAAGCCGTGCTTGCAAATCGTGCCTTACTTGCAAATCAGCTGCCTAATCCTGCTGTGTGGTTAAACCAAACACATAGCAGCGATGTAGTCGTGATTGATGAGCAGTCTGATTTAAGCGAACTACGCTCTGCTGATGCGCTTTACACCCGTTTAATAAAGCAGCCGCTGGCGATAATGACCGCAGACTGTTTACCAGTATTGCTTTGCTCGAGTTCTGGGGATGAAGTCGCTGCTGTCCATGGTGGCTGGCGTGGTTTAGCGCAAGGTATATTGGCAAACACGGTTTCGCACTTTCAAGCGCCAGCAAGCGATATTATTGCTTGGTTAGGCCCAGCCATCGGTCCTTTACAATTTGAAGTTGGGCAAGAAGTTAAAGAGTGTTTTTGCTCACAAAACCCAGAGCATCAACAAGCTTTTACAGCCAAGCACGAAAAATACATGGCTGATATCTACTTACTAGCACGCCAGCAATTGGCACAATTAGGTGTGGTCAAAATGTATGGTGGTGAGCACTGCACCGTCACTGACAAATCACTGTTTTTCTCTTATCGCCGCGATGGACAAACAGGCCGTATGGCTAGCTTGATCTGGCGCAATTAATACGCCTTTTTTGCGATTAAATTTTCTTCTTTTACTTGAACAAATCACTAAGCATACCCATTAATTAAGCAATTAGATTTTTTAATAGGTAAACCCTTATGCGTTTAGATAGATTTACAAGTAAATTTCAATCTGCGCTTTCAGATGCGCAGTCATTAGCACTTGGGCGCGATCATCAATTTATTGAGCCTGTGCATTTAATGTATTCATTGCTTCAGCAAAATGGTTCAAGTGTGCGTGCGTTACTTGCACAAGCAGGCGTCAGTGCTGATGAGTTAAACACCAAGTTATCCCAAGAAATCGAGAAACAGTTTAAAGTTGAAGGTATTGGTGGCGATGTTCAGCTGTCAAATAACCTGATTTCATTAATTAACTTATGCGATAAATATGCTCAAAAACGAAAAGATAAATTCATTTCGAGTGAGTTGTTTGTTCTTGCCGCGTGTGATGATAAAGGTCCATTAGGCGACATTTTTAAAGCGCTGAATATTACTTCTAGCAAGATCGAATCTGCAATTGAAGCCATTCGTGGTGGCCAAAAAGTAGAAGACCCAAATGCTGAAGAAACTCGTCAGGCATTAAAAAAATTCACCATCGATTTAACTGAGCGAGCAGAGCAAGGTAAGCTTGACCCTGTCATTGGTCGTGATGACGAAATTCGTCGTACTATCCAAGTATTACAACGCCGTACTAAAAATAATCCGGTGTTAATTGGTGAGCCGGGTGTAGGTAAAACAGCGATTGCTGAGGGCCTTGCACAACGTATTATCAATGGTGAAGTACCTGAAGGCTTAAAAAACAAGCGAGTATTATCGCTCGATTTAGGTGCTTTGGTTGCTGGCGCAAAATACCGTGGTGAATTTGAAGAGCGTTTAAAATCAGTATTGAATGAACTTGCCAAAGAAGAAGGCCAAGTCATCCTCTTTATTGATGAAATCCATACTATGGTAGGCGCAGGTAAAACAGACGGCGCAATGGATGCAGGTAATATGCTAAAACCAGCACTTGCCCGTGGTGAGTTACATTGCGTGGGAGCTACAACCCTTGATGAGTATCGTCAATACATTGAAAAAGATGCGGCACTTGAGCGTCGTTTCCAAAAGGTATTTGTTGATGAACCATCGGTTGAAGATACCATTGCGATTTTACGTGGTTTAAAAGAGCGTTATGAGCTGCATCACTCAGTTGATATTACCGATCCGGCCATTGTTGCCGCGGCGCAGTTGTCGCACCGTTACATCAGCGATCGCCAATTACCAGATAAGGCAATAGATTTAATTGACGAAGCGGGTTCTTCAATTCGTTTGCAAATTGACTCAAAACCAGAGTCTTTAGATAAGCTAGAGCGTCGTATTATTCAGTTAAAACTGGAAGATAATGCGTTGGCGAAAGAAAAAGACGAAGCAAGTCAAAAGCGCCGCACCGAAATGCAAGAACTGATCACTGAACTAGAAGCGCAATACCGCGAACTAGATGAAGTGTGGAATGCTGAGAAGGCCTCACTGCAAGGCACGCAAGTTATCAAAGCAGAACTTGAGCAGGCACGTCTTGATTTAGATGTGGCACGCCGTGCCAGCGATTTACAGCGTATGTCTGAACTGCAATATGGTCGTATCCCTGAACTTGAGCGCAAACTCGACCTTGCTTCACAAGCTGAAATGCAAGAAATGAGCTTGCTTAAAAACCAAGTAGGTGAAGACGAAATCGCTGAGATTTTATCGCGTTGGACAGGTATTCCGGTATCGAAAATGCTGCAAGGTGAACGTGAAAAGCTTCTGCAAATGGAAGATCAATTACACCACAAGGTGATTGGTCAAGATGAAGCCGTTGTAGCTGTTGCGAATGCAATTCGTCGCTCTCGCGCAGGACTTGCTGATCCAAATCGCCCAATCGGTTCATTCCTATTCTTAGGCCCGACAGGGGTAGGTAAAACTGAGCTGACCAAAGCACTAGCCAGTTTCATGTTTGACACTGAAGATGCCATGGTGCGCATTGATATGTCGGAGTTTATGGAGAAACACTCGGTGGCACGTTTAGTCGGTGCACCTCCGGGTTATGTTGGCTATGAAGAGGGTGGCTATTTAACTGAAGCGGTACGCCGTCGTCCGTATTCCGTCATTTTATTGGATGAAGTCGAAAAAGCGCACCCTGATGTATTTAACATCTTACTGCAAGTGCTTGATGATGGCCGCTTAACGGATGGTCAGGGCCGTACCGTTGATTTTAAAAATACGGTGATCATCATGACCTCTAACTTGGGTTCCGATATTATCCAAGAGCAAGCCGGTTCAAATGATTATGCCGGGTTAAAAGAAAAAGTGATGGGCGTATTAGTCAGTCAGTTCCGTCCTGAATTTATTAACCGAATCGACGAAACCGTGGTATTCCATCCACTTGCTAATGAGCACATTAAGGAAATTGCTGACATTCAGTTAAGTAAGCTACGTGAGCGATTAACTGAAAAAGGCTACATTCTTGAAGTTACGGATGCAGCTTTAGACCGCATCGCTGAAAGTGGTTTTGATCCTGTGTATGGGGCAAGGCCTTTAAAACGTGCTATTCAACATACCATTGAAAACCCATTAGCACAGCGCCTGCTCGGTGGCGATTACCAACCAGGTGCCATCATCCATATTGATGCTGATGAGAATGGACTTGTTTTCTCGAGTCGTTAATTAGCCCTAAAAACAAAAGCCGCATCAATTATGATGCGGCTTTTTTGTATCAGTTAAGTTTAAACTTTAAAGGTTAACAGCATATCGTTAACTTTGCGTGAGCCTTCAACAAGCCCCGCTGCATCTTTAGCCACGTTGTAGCTAAGCTTTAAGTTCTCTTCGCTGTGTCCTTTAATGCTTTCTACATTTTCGCGTATATCGGTGCTAACAACTTGTTGTTCCTCAGCAGCCGTCGAAATCTCAGTGGCAAGGCCTGATATTTCATTAATTTGTGCGAAGATGCTCGCAAGCTCAGTTTGAGTGTGAGCAGTCGTATCAACACAACTATCTGCTTGCGCTTTAGTTGATTGCATCACTTTAGACCAGCTGAATAACGTATCTTGTATTTCTTTAATTGAGCTATGAATTTGTGCCGTCGCATTTTGAGTACGTGAAGAAAGTGCGCGTACTTCATCTGCTACAACCGCAAAACCACGGCCATGCTCACCGGCACGTGCTGCTTCTATGGCTGCATTCAGCGCTAATAAGTTTGTTTGTTCAGCAATGCCTTCAATCTCACTCATTACTTGGCCTATTTTGTCAGCTTCACTAGCAAGAGAGTCAGCGGTAGTGGCTGCTTGCTCTACTTGGTTAGCTAGATCAGACACCATGCTGCTATTATCTTCAATATGCAGTTTGATATCGTTACAGCTTTGGTAAGTGGTTTTAACCTTATCAGCAGTGTGATGAGTATTTGCTGAAATTTCGCCGATAGTTGCACTCATTTGTGTCATTGCCGTAGCAATATCACTTAAACGTTGGCCTTGTGCAGCAATACCTTGCTCGGTTAGTGACGATTGTTTATCTAAGTTGGTAGCAATGTCTTTGAAGGAGTAAGTAGAGTCTTTAACACGGCCCAACACAGTTCTAAGCTTAGCGAACAGCATTTGCTGATTATAGGCAGCAATACTAAATGGGTGTGAGCCTGAATACACATAACGTGATACTGAATCAAACTCTGCACGTTGCTGCTTTAAGTGGCTTGGCGTAACAACGAGTTCGTCATAATTTAAAGCAAAAAGTAGTATTACAAGGGCACATGCGGTTAAAGCAACCATCCATGAGGTGGTCACAGCTAAACCAACAATACCTGCAAGCAATAAAATCGCAGACACTATTTGTCTAAGTGAAATATTCTCACGAAATGATGCGATTGATTTACCGCCATTTATTTTAGTGTACAGTGCCATCGCACGGGTTTTTAATTGCTCAGATGGCTTGGTACGCACTGATTGATAGCCAACTAGCTGACCATGTTCATAAATAGGCGTAACGAACGCATCGACCCAATAGTAGCGGCCATCTTTACAGAGGTTTTTTACCATGCCACGCCAAGAGTGGCCCTCTTTAAGTTTTTCCCACATCTCTTTAAATGCCGCTTTAGGCATATCTGGGTGGCGTACAATATTATGATTTTTTCCGAGAAGCTCTTCTTCGGTGTAACCTGCTATAGTACAAAATTCCTTATTTACGTATGTGATTACACCGCGTAAATCTGTGGTAGAGACAAGCTCTTGATTATCTGAGTATGTCACTTCTTGATTGACGATTTCTTGCCCACGACGCATATGAGTCCTCGAAATATACTTTTTTATGGTGTGCGGATTATAGTCTCAGAAAAATGTAAGGGAAGGGGGGACATAGTGTTAACTGTGAAACTTTTAATAATTTCATCTTCCCTTTGATCTAAAACAATATCTTGCCTGAAATATTATGTTTAGCCTCATTCTTTTATATTAGTTAAAAGACCTAATATCCTCAAGGAAAAAGCCTAAATTGTATTTTTAACCGTTTAAGCAACAATGAAGTGCCACCAAAGCAATTGTATATTGTGACTCACAATGGCAAGATTGAGCTTCGAGTGTATAGGTAAATAATGAAACTGATATTTCTGACTTGAGTAATTGTTTTTTGCCCCCATACACTTAGGATTACAGCCACGCGGCTCGAGGAAGCATTTTTGATAAAACATGATTTAAATAAAACGCTAGAAGCGTTAACGGCACAATTTCCTAACGCAATTAATGGGATTCAACGTGGTATCGAGCGAGAAGCATTAAGGATTAAACCAAGTGGTGTTATCTCACAGCAAGGTCATCCACAAGGCGTTGGTAGCGCTTTAACGAATGATCATGTCACCACTGATTTTTCAGAATCACTTTTAGAATTTATCACGCCGGTTAGTACATCTGCAGAGCAAACACTCGCGCAGCTAAAAGACTTGCAAAAGTTCACCTTATCGCAGATGGACGATGAGCTGTTATGGCCGATCAGTATGCCATGCTTTATTGAACATCAAGATGACATTGTACTCGCACAGTTTGGTGACTCAAACATTGGCCGCATGAAAACACTTTACCGTGAAGGCTTAAAGAACCGTTATGGCAGCATGATGCAGGCCATTGCTGGTGTGCATTTCAATATCTCTTTCCCTGAGAGCTTATGGCAAAGCCTGTATAGCTTAAACGGCAACCAAGGTACATTAGCTGACTCTATTTCGAATGGCTATTTAGGGCTTATTCGTAACTTTAAGCGTGAGCTTTGGTTGATCAGCTTTTTATTTGGTGCATCACCAGCATTATGTAGTTCATTCTTACAAGGGCGCGAAACTGATTTACCATTCAAAAAGCTAGGTAAAGGCACCCTTTATTTAGAAGTGGGCACAGCGCTGCGTTTGGGTAACCTTGGCTATACTAATAGTGCGCAATCGTCTTTACGTGTTATGTATAACTCACTAGAAGAATATGTAGCGGGTTTAAAAGAAGCAATTCATACACCATCGGATATCTATGGTCATATTGATGATTACACGAGTGCGGAGCCAAAGCAGTTAAATAAAAATATTCTACAAATCGAAAACGAGTTTTACTCGCCAATTCGTCCTAAGCGTAATGCAGCCTCTGGCGAAACACCGACAGATGCATTACTTCGCGGCGGTATAGAATACATCGAGGTACGTGCGCTTGATGTTAACCCGTTTAGTGAAACGGGTATCGATTTACAGCAAATTCGTTTCTTAGACGTATTCTTAACTTATTGCTTATTGAATGACTCGCCAGAAATGGATTGGCAAGAGCAAAAATTAAGCACTACTAACCTTGATGCGGTTGTCAATGAAGGTCGAGACCCAGAGCTAATGCTCAACAAGCAGGGTGAGATGGTGCGTCTAACTGATTGGGCCGAGACAATTTTTACTCAGCTATCTGAGGTTGCCCGTTACATGGATAATGCATATGGCGTGAGTTATTACAGCGAAACCATAGCTGAGCTTGCAACTTGGGTGAACAATCCAAGTAAAACGTTCTCTGGCAAATATGTTAGTGCGCTGGCAAAAGAGAACCAAGATAATGGTCATTTCGCTTTAGCACTTGCACAGCAGTACAAGCAAAGCCACCTTGATGCTGATTACCAATTTTATGATCAAGCATTTTTGGCAAAGCAAGCGACTGACTCTGTACTTAAAGAGCGTGAAGTTAAAGCAGCAGACAGTGTATCTTTCACTGCATTTTTAGATGACTATTTTGCTAAAGCTTAGTATGGTGAAGGCATAAAAAAAACGCAGCCTAGGGAGGCTGCGTCAAAGATTCTTCAGGGATGAAACAATGCTATACTGCTGCATTCATAAGTTCAGACTGACCTGATGAGAAAAAGTTCAGCGAGATCCATAAAAAAATGAAAAAAAGTATAATTATTTTATCGCTGGCCGCATCTTTGGCTGGTTGTGCAACGGCTCCTCCTGAGCAACCTCATGATATATGTAAGATTTTTGAAGAAAAACCTGACTGGTATTACGATGCTCGTGATGCACAAGAAAAATGGGGTTCACCAAAGCATGTGCTAATGAGCATGATGTATCAAGAAAGCTCATTTCGTCATGATGCAGCGCCGCCAATGGAATATTTCTTGTGGGTAATTCCAATCGGACGTGCTAGCTCTGCATATGGCTACTCACAAGCAAAAACCCCAACATGGTCAGATTACATTCGTGAAACAGGTAACAGCGGTGCAGACAGAGATGATTTTGATGATGCTATCGACTTTATGGCCTGGTTTGTTTACAAAACTCATAAAGTAAATGGTATTTCAAAATGGGACGCCTACGCGCAGTACCTAAATTACCACGAAGGGTGGGGCGGCTATAAGCGAGGTACTTATAAAAGTAAAAAATGGCTAATGAGCGTTGCTAATAAAGTTAAACATCGAGCTAGCCGCTATGGCGCACAACTCAAAAAGTGTGAAGCCGATTTAGACAAAAACTGGTTTGAACGTTTATTTAGTTAGTAAATTAACACAGTTTTTGGATGTTAAGTTTTTACAACATTGATTTATAAAAAAGGCTATCAAATATTTGATAGCCTTTTTTTGTGCTTTATTCGTATTCGAGAGGGTCGGTAACCTTATTTAATGCGAATGCCTCTAAGCGCTCTTGGCAAGCACCACATTTACCACAGGCTTTATCGCGGCCGTTGTAACAGGTCCATGTTTGGCTGTAATCAAGACCCATTTTTAAACCGTCTGTCAAAATGTCGATTTTGGTATTGTTTAAGTACGGGCTGAAAATTTCAACAGCGTCGTAATTGGCAATACGGCAAACATCATCCATTTTTTGTACGAACTCAGGGCGGCAGTCCGGGTAAATAGCATGATCGCCTGAATGGGCACCGTAATAAACTTTGCTGGCTTTTAAAGACACCGCATAACCCACAGCCAGTGATAGTAAAATCATGTTGCGGTTAGGCACAATTGTGCTCTTCATGCTTTCTTCTTCGTAATGACCTTCTGGTACTTCGATATCATCAGTTAGTGATGAGCCACCAATCAACTGGTTGATCGCTGAAATATCAACAATCTTGTGAGAAACACCTAACTTTTCACATACTTGAGCAGCTACTTTAAGCTCTTTAACATGACGCTGGCCGTAGTCGAACGACAGGGCATACACTTCGTGGCCTTGTTGCAGGGCTTTATTTAATACGGTAAATGAGTCCATACCGCCGGAATAAATCACAACTACTTTTTGCGTCATATCTGTTTTGCTCTTACTTTTGATAGAGGTTTACTTCAGGGCGCGATATACTACACGGCTCGGGCCTAAATAACAATTTTTGCGCGTGTTTTTGGTTTTTTTGATGGTATGTATTTTATACCGTCGCGTCGTAAGTGAGATGTCTTTTGTACAAAATTAACGAAGTGTTTGAAACAATTCAAGGTGAAGCGAGTTTTACGGGTACACCTTCAATCTTTTTACGTTTACAAGGCTGCCCTGTGGGTTGTGCTTGGTGTGATACAAAACAAACATGGGACGTTGATAACGTATATAAAGTGTCACTTGATGACACTGTTGGGAAAAAAGCAGATTCAGATCATTGGGCAGAAGCAACAGCTGAGCAAGTGTTAGCGTTATTTAAAGAACGTGGCTACAACGCAAAGCATGTGGTGATCACTGGTGGTGAGCCTTGCATGTATGACCTAAATCCAGTGTGTGAATTATTACACGCAAATGGCTATTCGACTCAAATTGAAACCAGCGGTACATTTGAAATTTTAGTCCCTGAACAAACATGGGTGACTGTATCACCAAAAATTAATATGCGTGGTGGCTATAAAGTATTACGCAGTGCAATGCAGCGAGCTGATGAGATTAAACACCCAGTGGCAATGCAAAAGCATGTGGAAGAGCTCGAAGATTTATTCTTAAAAACAGGTGTGAATCCGCGTTTAGTGTATCTACAACCAATTAGCCAAAAAACCTCAGCAACCAAACTTGCCATTGAAACCTGTATTGCAAAGAACTGGCGTTTATCGGTTCAAGTACATAAGTATTTAGGAATTAGTTAGGGTTTAGCCGTCAGCCGTCTGATCTGACCCCGATAAAGTAGACATGGGGTTTAATATTTCTAGTTAAAAACAAAAAAGCGTTGCACAATGGCAACGCTTTTTTACTATGTTCTCGTAACTCGTAACTCGTAACTCGTAACTCGTAACTTGTGACTATTAATTCTGAGCTAAATAGTCCAACACCACCTGATGATGGTCTTTGGTTTTGAACTTATCAAACACATGTTTGATTTTACCGTCTTGGCCTACAAGGAAGCTAATACGATGAATTCCTTCGTATTCTTTACCCATAAACTTCTTATAGCCCCAAATACCAAAAGCATCAGCAATTGCGTGATCTTCGTCGGCTAGTAAATCAAAGTTAAGCTCTTTTTTGGTTTCAAAATTCTTTAAACGCTTGATTGGATCTGGGCTGATACCCACAACACGCGTATTTAATTTAGCAAGCTCAGCTTTTTCATCACGTAAGTTCTCTGCTTGTACAGTACAACCTGGTGTTGACGCTTTAGGGTAGAAATAAACCAGTACTTGCTGCTCTTTTAAAAGATCAGCTAGCACGATAGTTTCGTCATTCTGATTTTGTAAGCTAAAAGCAGGGGCTGTATCGCCTGCTTGTAATGGATTAATTGTTTTCATGCTTTGCTCCTTAGCGAATGCGTCTGAAAATATAATCTACGTTCAAACTACGAGAAAGATCTTCAAAGCTCACTTTAAAGTTATCAATATCGACTTCTACAGGAATATTAAACTCTAGTTCGCAGCGCATTTTAAGCTCGTCATCTTCATCGTAAGTGTCTGACTTAAGAGAACAAATGCTGATGTTGTTATCAGCAAAAAAGCGCGTAACTTTACTTAATGTTCCTGGTGTATCAATACCTGTGTATTCGAGGGTGTAACCGGCACAAAATTCACATGCAACATGACTTGCTGTGCGTTTCATCATGGTTAAAAGACCAAGCTCCATACCTTTAGTTGGCAATGTATGTTCAATACGGCTAATTGCCGACATATCACCTGCTAATAGCATGATAAAGGTAAATTCGTTGCCCAAAATAGCAATGCGACTGTCAATTATATTGCAATGGCAATCACTCACTAACTGAGTTAATTCGCTAACGATACCGGGTCTATCTTCGCCAATCGCAGTGAGCACTATCTGATGATTTGTAAAAGCAGTCATGGAATTTTAAATACCTAGTAAATAACAATACCAATGGATATAAGCTTAAATAAGCTTTGATTTCACGTGAGTTTAATACCGCACGGCGGCGAAGTTTAACATAATTTGCTCCGTTAACGATAGCGGCGATTAATTAAGCCGTGAATAAAGTGCGCTCTTTCTTGTTTTTAGGGGCATCAGAAAGTACCATAGTTAAAATTTTGCAAGGCGATAAGCAATCAAATACGTTACGCTAGCCCAATCTATTCGGGTTTTTTGCATAAAAACAATAAATGTAAAGTTAAAAGTGATTTTACAGTGAACCAAATCGGCATTACCCACTCATATATTTGTTAAAAAAATTAAGGGTTTGCTAAGGAGAAATATCTGTGCAGTATTGGATCTCAAAGGCGCTTGCTGTAAGCGTAATGGTAAGTTTAACAGGGTGCGGTGTTTTCACCGATGAAGCGCACCACAAACGCAATTATCGTGCTAACGAAGCGGTGAAAGCTCCAGCAGGATTAGCGCAACCAGCTCAAGATCCAACTTATAAAATGGATGTTGCGCAATACGACAACAATCCTGAAGCTAAAAACTACCGTCCGCCAGCGCAAGTGATTACCATTGCTCAAGGTACTTGGGTTGAAGAAGGTGACACAGAAGCACGTGTTTATTTTGATAAAAACGATGGTATCGAAGATTTAGATGTATTTATCTGGGATTCTATCAAAGCTGTTCTAGCTGAAAAAAATACCGCCGCTTTAAAAGAAGACAAAGCCTCAAATTCAATTGAAACAGGTTGGTATGCCATTATTAAACCTGAAGAAGGTTGGTTTTGGGAAACTGAAACTGAAGTATCACAACAGCGCTTTATCTTCACAATTGAAGAAAAGTCGCATCAGCGTACAGCTTCGTTAACTTCTAAGCTGGCTGATTATAAAAGTGACTCAGTACCGTTAACACCATTACTACAACAACAGCTTGAAGTTCGTGCATTAAACCAAGTGATTGCAGAGTTTGATTATCGTTACCGTCAACTTGAAGTTGATATGCGTAAACAGCAAGGCATTATTTCATTAGAAATGGGCTTTGATAACAAAGGTAATGCGGCACTGGTTACAGAGCAAGATTACAACATGGTGTTTGATCGTTTCTCAGGTTTCTTAGAACGCTTATCTTTCACTATCGTAGAGATTGACCAAGAGCGTGGTTTGATCACGGCTGATTACAAAAAGCCTGAGTCAAGCGTATGGGATTCAATTTGGGGCGAAGAGTTAGCTGAACTTCCAATTGAAGATGGCCAATACCAAATTCTTGTTAGCCGCACCAATGATGGCGGCACAAGTTTAACTTGGATGGACTCTGAAGGTTCGACATTAGAGCCTGGTACAATGAATGACCTCCAGCAAGCATTGGAAAATGCACTGCGTCAGCGCGGTATCAATATTTAATAATTAAAAAAGTCAAAACCACCACAAAAAGAGCTTAGCCGCTCTTTTTGTGGTTTTTACAGGTTGAAAATATGTCTAACTTAAACACAGCAAATCGCAGTGACTTGCGAACCTTGTTTACCTTTTTCGTTCCTTCACTTATAGGTGTCTTCTTGTTTATGACGCCGGTACCCATAGGTGAAGCAATGACTATTCCGATTGCTGTTATGGCAAAAGCAGTGCAAGAGTGGATTGGCCCATTTGCACTGGGTTTAATTACCAGCATTGTTTGCATTACCGGTATTTTATCTTTAGTGATAAAGTTGTTTAAACCGCAGCTATTACTTAAGTTCTTTATAATTAAACATTTATTTGATGTTAGTTGGCTTTGGCTGAGTGTTCGATTACTGGGTATGGTTTTTATCGTTTTGACCTACACAAAACAAGGGCCAGAAATGATTATTTCCGGTAATACCGGCGCACTGGTTTTAAACGACTTGTTGCCAGTATTGTTTTCTGTGTTTGTTTTAGCGGGCTTACTATTACCGTTATTATTAAACTTCGGCTTGTTAGAGCTAGTTGGTACCTTATTAACTAAAGTTATGCGCCCTCTTTTTGGTGTGCCAGGCCGAAGTGCGGTTAACTGTGTAGCATCTTGGTTAGGTGATGGCAGTGTGGGTATTTTGATGACCGCTCGTCAGTATGAAGACAAGCATTATACACAACGCGAAGCGGCTATTATTGGTACCACTTTCTCAGCTGTATCAATTACCTTTTGTTTAGTTGTGATTGGCCAAGTGAAGCTTGAGCACCTTTTTGCACCGTTTTACTTAACAGTGTGTTTAGCAGGTTTAGCCGCAGCGCTAATTGTGCCTCGTTTACCACCGCTACGCTTTAAAAAAGACCTCTATGTAGATGGAACTGAGCCTGATAAAGACGCAGAATCAGTGCCTGAAGGTAAAACATTAGTTTCTCATTCACTTGATGTGGCGCTTGCTAAAGCACGCACTGCACCAGGCTTTGCTGGTACAGTAAAAGAAGGCTTACATAACGCATTTGATATGGTATTTGCAGTATTACCTGTGGTTATGGCTGTGGGCACATTTGCCTTGATTATTGCTGAATATACGCCAATTTTTGAATACATGGGCAAACCGTTTGTACCATTCTTAGAGTTATTACAAGTCCCAGAAGCTGAAGCTGCGGCACAAACAATTATGGTTGGCTTTGCTGATATGTTTATTCCGTCGATTCTTGCGGCTGGTAGTATCGAAAGTGATGTAACACGCTTTATCATTGCTGCAATGAGTGTGACGCAATTGATTTATATGTCGGAAGTAGGTGCACTGCTTTTAGGTAGCAAAATTCCGGTTAATATTATCGAATTGTTCTTCATCTTTATTTTAAGAACCTTAGTAACATTACCGGTGATTGTCTTAATGGCACACTGGTTAGTGTAAACTAAGCTGAAGTCTTAAATAGAAAAGCCCTGATTATTCATCAGGGCTTTTTTTATCTTCATTATCATCGCTTTTAGGCACTTTGAAGTCCATTTTTGCTGCATGCTTTAGCAACATAAGGTTACCAATTACTACACCAAATACGGCAACAAAAATGGCTATAATTTGCCAAGTTTCCATCTTTAAATCCTGCCGATATACATAGCGATATAGTAGCACTTAAAATCGTCTTGCATAAGACAGTGAAATAAAATCAAGGCCAGGGTTTGGGCTTTTGAAACCCGCATTTGAGTAATGTAAATATCTAAGTGCTAAGGTTGAGTTGTCACCTAAGTCTGTAACTAAACCCAATCTATCCTCAAACTGATAGTGAGTACTAACGTTTTTGCCAGCAAAATGGGTGTCATCCAACAGTGAAACGCCAATTCCAAACTCTACATAAACAGGTATGTTTTTCACATTAAATACAGGGTATTGGATCACCGGAGACATAGCTAACACGATATTTGTTTGATGTTTATTGTCTTTGCCATACTGCCAAATATTAAAACTAGACTCGAAGTACAAACGGGCGTGTTGAAAGGGCAGCTTTTCATTGGGGATATGGTATTGGTAGGCTAGCTTTAAGCCTTTTACATCACCTTCACCTTGAATGTAATCAACGGCATAGCCATGGTTTGAAGCAGCATAAGTCGGTGTTGCTAGTAGGGCGGCTACACCTAACATAAGTGCTTTTAGTGGGGGTTTTAGTTTCATCTCGGTACTTCTCATTATGACTGTGAGCAAGTAGATAAGGGCGGAGGTATGAACTTTTCAATGTGCGTAAAAACACAGAAGCTGTGCACATTCTCATATTTTTTAGCAATTAACTGAAAACTATGGGAAAAATCGATTGGTGCTTAATTGGCATTAAAACGGTGTCGGATTGTTTCTTTTTTTATGGGTTTAATATCGGTATATTAGCGAAAATTTTCGTTGAGAGGTGAATACGATGATCAAACTAGTTAACTCATTTTTGCTAATTGCAGCTCTTTTTACTGCAACTGCTTTTGCCAGTGAAGACCGCTCGCCTAAGCAACTATTAGAATCAGTCACAGCAGATTTATTTGTTGATATCGCAAATGTAAATGCAAAAGGCGATGCAAGCTCAGAAGCAATGGCGAACATTGTAGAAAAACGCTTATTGCCGCACATGGATATTAAGTTTGTATCGTATAAGCTTTTAGGTAAGCACATTAAAGGCCTACGCCGTGAGCAAGCTGTTGATTTTATTGCTGCGGTTGAGCATTACTTAACAGTAACTTATGCCGGCGCACTAATGAAATACACAGGGCAAAAAGTTATTTTTGATCAATCGCAGCTCATCGACGATGGTTATGCAACTGTTAAAACGCAAATTGTTGATGATAATGCGCCAGCCATCGATCTGCACTTTAAATTACGTCAAGGCAAAGATAAGCAGTGGAAAGTATACGATATCGTTGCTGAAGGTATTTCACTGTTAAGCGCGAAGCAAAAAGAAGTATTGCAACGCATCAGTCAAGTAGGTATTGACGAAGTCACAAGCGAATTAGCAAGTAAGTAAGTTAGCCGAAAGCTCGATTACCTTCACCTCATCGAGCATTTTAGCTACTTTCAGTCTCCAACCAAGCAGTGAGTACCGTCCATGTGCCGCTGCTTTTCTATTTTCTTTAAAAATCACCTACTTTGCGCTAGCACCTGTAACCCTCTGTGGTAGAATCATGCTACTTTTCTTGTTTACCAAAGTATCTGTTCAGATACTGTGTTATTGGTCGCAATATTAAGCAAACTGTCAGTTAAATTTTGCTATAACTAGTTGCTTAATAAGACATCGAATAATGTGCAGCGGAGTTGTGTTTTTTTAATGGAAAATGTACTGATATGGCCAAAGGAATACCCGTTACTAATCAAAGGATTAGCTGAGCAAAACGGGGCCTATATTTTAGATGCTTTAGAAGCTTGGCCGGCATGTCGTTCTACTAATGAAGATGACGGTGTGTGTACGACGGTTCTTCCGCCTATTTACTACCTTACTTGGTTAACTCCTCTTGAACCGTTTGAAGAGTGTTATTTCCAACATATTTCTGAGTTTGATGAAGCTGCGTTGCATTATATTAATGCTATGAAAACGCATTTTTTAGAAAACGACTACACCCCTGAAAGTCTTGTTTTAATGTTATGCCAGCGCTTAGAGAAGTATGCTAGCGCATTTGCTCAATCGGCTGTTAAAACGCCTATAACTCTCATCCACCAGTTATTTAATCGTCGCTATTTTACTGTGATTGAACATGTTCTTAATCACGGTGCAAAAATGTCTGCGGACGATGTATTGGAGCTATGGACCGAAGTTGACTTTAGAGAGCGTTTTAGTGGTTTTATTCCTGATTCAGTGGCTGATCTTGAACCATTAACAGCGCTTGCGGCTGAAAAAGTTGCTCACGGTGAAGATTACTTCACCTTACTAAAACTTGTATCACCAGATGTTGATTCAGCATCGTTACTAGAACAAGCTTTGCTTGCTCATTTAAGTCACGAAAATGCTAAACAAACCATGGCAAAGCGTTTTATTGAGCAAGGCGCAACCGGGGCTTTAGCTGACGAAAACGGTAAAACAGCATTTATGTGGGCTACTGAAAAAGGCTATGTGAATGTTGTTGAGACAATACTTGAACATCAAGATAAGAAAGCCCAAGACAATAAAGGTAATACAGCATTACATTACGCTGTATTAGCCGAGAATGGACCTTTACTGGTATTGCTTTTAAAAGCGGGCTATGACTTTAGAGTTCGTAACAATGACGGTCTAAGTTGCTACCGACTAGCAGTTAGCATTAAAGCGGATAACTTAGTCAAGTGCCTTGAGCATGACTTTGGCATTAAAGAGCTTTCGCCAGAAGGGCAGTTTGATCGCGTTAAAAAAGTGCACTTACTACATGCGATTGTAACTGTGTTACTACCTGTGCAGTTGTTCTTCTTTTTTGACGATAGCATTGCTATTAAAAGTGAGTTAACGCTGAGTTTTACGCTGGTTTCGATCTTATGCTTTTTCTTTGCCACAAGCTTGAAACGCTGTGCGCTTTATCCGCATATTCGCCATCCATGGGGGCTGTTTATTTTAAGACTGTTCTCATTATTTAGCTTAATAGGCCAAGTGGGTCTGGCAAGTATTGTAGCGCTAGCCACCTTGGCAGAGTTGGTGTGATCGCATAAAAATTATATAAAGTGACATAAAAAAACGGCAACCTAAGTTGCCGTTTTTTGTTTCATTTTTTGATAAACGAATCGGTATTATTTATCGTGTTCATGAGCGGCTTTTTCTTCGGCCAGCTCTTCTTTTAATTTGCGTATCTTAAGGCCAAGCTCTTGTCCGCGATGGCGAGCATAATAGGTGCAGCCAATAAACATCAGACTAGCAAAGGTTAACTCAAGTAATACCCAAATCAGCTGTTCTTGTGCGACCCACAGTAATGTAAAACCATGGATGAAATAGAACATCACGATAAAGTTCGCCCACGCGTAGGTATAAGGCTTATCTTGAATAATGCCCTTAAGCGGTAATAGTAGAGGCAGTATATAAACAATAAAGATAAAGGCGTTACTGTGGCCTTCTCTTGGGGCAATTAAAAACAGCCAAATTGGCATTAAAACTAATAAGCCGATATAACCAATCAGTGCAAAACGTTGGAATCGTTTTGTAATTGGTTTTTTGGCAACAGGCTGATTTAGCTTAGGTTCCAAGCTCATTTTAATTTACTCGCAATCAGTGCCAAGCGTTTTCCAACGCTTTGGCAAATTTTAATTTCGTCTTTACTTAACACATTGCTGTTATTGCTACCGGCCACATGACTCGCGCCGTACGGCGTACCGCCGGTTTCAGTTGCTAATAACTCAGGTACCTCATAAGGCACACCAAGTAACATCATGCCGTGATGTAACAACGGCAGTGATAGATTCAACAAGGTAGCTTCGTTACCACCGTGCATACTGCTTGATGACGAAAAAACGCAAGCAGGCTTATCTATTAGCTGACCTTTGAGCCATAGATCACTAGTGGTTTCCCAAAAGCTCTTAGCTTGTGAGGCCATCATGCCAAATCGAGTAGGGGTGCCAAAGGCTAAGCCATCACAATGAATTAGATCATCTTTACTGATCACAATATCGTGTGGCTGACGCTTTACGAACGTGCGCAATAAAGCTGATGCACCTTGTTGCTCAATCGACTCGGCTATCTCATGTGCCATTGCTTCTACAGAGCCATGGCTTGAGTGGTATAGCACAACAATGTTTATAGCCATTAAAGTACGCTTAATACGTTTTCTGGTGGACGACCTAGAGCAGCTTTGCCGTTATTTTCAACAATTGGGCGCTCGATTAGTTTTGGATTGGCAGCCATTGCAGCAATTAATTTGTCTTCGTTTTGTTCGTTTTTAAGCTCAAGCTCTTTGTAGATATCTTCTTTAGTACGCATTAATTCACGCGCTGAAGTAAAGCCCAGTTGGCTAATTAAAGTCGAGATTTGTTGTTCATTAAGCGGTGTTTTTAGGTATTCAACAACACTTGGTTGTACGTTATTGCTTTCTAATAGGGCAAGTGTTTCACGCGATTTTGAACAACGTGGATTATGATAAATAGTCACAGACATAGTGTGTTCTCACATTTAATAATTTGGCTTATTTTAGGGCAAGCGCCGCGAGACTTAAAGTCTCGCAAGCTCTTTTTGTAATTGACGGTATTGTGTAAGTAGGGCTTTTAAACGTTGTTGTTTAACTAGCTCTTCTGGCTCAACAAAGTTTAGTGCTTTTTGAATTTCATCAGCAGCTTTTAAATAAGCGCCATATTGGGCAAGCACATCGGCATGCGCTTCATGGTAGGAAGCCATATTTTCTTGCTTTTTATAGACATCAGCAATGAGCTCTTTGGCAAGATTGTTCTCAGGTTTTGCTAATAAATAAGATTTTAAGATACGTTCAGCAAGCTCAAATTGTTTAGCTTCAATAGCGGCATTTGCATAGTTTAAGGCAATCACCTGATTGTTAGGTCTATCGATATCTAGCTTAGCTAAAAACTCTACTGCTTCATTCGCTTTACCTTGTGCAATGAGTAAGTCGGTGTGGGTATCAATATAAAATAAGTTCTTTGGATCTTGCTCAAGCAATGGATTCAAAATGCTGGCTGCTTCATCAAGCTTTTTTTGGTCCAACAAGCTAATACCCAAACCATATTTAAGTGCAGTGTCGTTATGAACGGTATTTTCACGCATTAATTTACGAAATAAATCTTCCGCGGCTTTTGACTTTTGCTGATAGCGAGCAATAACACGGCTCTTTGCTAGGTTAAACTCTAGGCTGTCGGAGTAGTGTCTTTTTGGATACTGCTCGGCACGTAAGCGTACATCAGAAACACGGCTTTCAGGCAATGGGTGAGTGAGCAAAAAGGCTGGCGGCTTATATTTGTAGCGAATTTGTGCAGCAAGCTTAGTTAAAAATTCGCTCGATTGGCGAGGATCAAACCCTGCATTGTTTAAGGTCTGCATACCAATACGGTCTGCCTCTTGTTCAGCAGCACGGCTATGAGTTAATTGACTAAATGCCGCTTGTGTTTGGTTTGCTGAGATAATGGCTATGCCGGCATCAGGTGCAACAACGGTTGCTAAAATACCCGCTATCATACCTGCTATAGTTAACGCGCTGTTATCTTGCTGCTGTTGAATACGACGGGCTAAATGGCGCTGCGTTACGTGAGCTATCTCGTGCCCAAGTACTGAGGCAAATTGGCTTTCGTTATCGGCTTGTGCGATAAGACCCGTATGCACACCTACATGGCCACCATAAAAGGCAAAAGCATTAATTTCAGCGTTGTTTAACCAGAAAAATGAAAATGGAAAACGCACATCGTTGGCGTTTGCTACTAAACGACGGCCCAAAGTGGTCAGGTACTCATCAAGAACAGGGTCATTTACAACGGGTGATGAGCCACGAATTTGCATCATCATCACTTCACCGATCGCTTGTTCTTTCTCAATCGGCAAAGCCTGTAAAGCTGAGGTCCCTAAATCGGGCAGCTTGAAGTTTGTTTGCGCCTTCAACGGCTCACTATGCAGTATTGAAAATGTCAGCAATGCACTGCACAGTGTAATAAAGGCTGATTTTAGTCGCATCTTATTCCTTGTTGATTTGCTCACCTAACATGACTTTTGCTATGTCTATTTCGTCGCTGCATGCTCGGCTGTCTTTTTCGCACAATTGATAGAAATCTTTTATTGTGACTCCATCTAGCTTAACAACGTTCAACTCTCGTTGTAAAAAAGTTATGATTTTATGCGCTACTTTATGGGCGTGCAGAATTAAGGCTTTGTCAGCTTTATCGCCTCTTTCAAAGTAAAAAGCGATGAATTTATGAAGCTGGTTAAAGCGAATAAGGTTTTTCATGGTGTGCGGATCCCACACCTTAAATTCCATAAAGCGGTTGTCTTTGATGTATTGGTCTACCGTAATATCTTTTACATAAGGGTAGGCCCATAATTCGAAACCTCGGTCCGTGAAGCTTTGATGCAAAGCAATGCGCGGCTTTTGCTCACAGACAATTTCGCCCATGTCAGTCTCATGACCACCTAATAAATCAAGGTTCCAGTTACGTGGGTTAATTAATTGCTTTACGGCATTATCAAAACCGTGGTCTAAAATCCCTTCAGATTCGCTAACCGATGATGCCACCAGATGATAAAAAGGCGGCAGCTCGCCCCAGTTTATTTGTTTTTTATACCAGTTTATCTCTTTAAGAGTTGGATTCGCAGGTAATTGCGCTTTATTATGCGAGCCAGGCATAGTGTTTCCTTTACTACCATTTATAGATTAAGGATAAACTATTGTTTTGCGTGTTTTAAGAAAAATATGAGCAGTTTCTCATTATAAAGACTTATTTTCGCAAACTGCCTACATCTTATACTTATTATTCATATTAATAACGCAGTTGATTCGCTATGTTAACGGTTGATTTAAGAGGCTATAAGTGCCCTCAACAATTTATTCAGTTTAAATTAGGGTTGAATAAGGCAACATCAATTAAACAACCCGTGACTTTTACATTTAATGCTGCTGAGGCAACGGACGATATGCAGCGATTTTTAGAAAAACATCATTACCATTTTAAAATTGACCTAGAATTAGGTGTACTAACTGTGGAGCCCATTCGTGTTTGAGTATGTAAAAGCCTGGTACGAAAATAAATTTTCTGATCCCCATTCAGTAACCTTGTTGTTACTGCTTATTGCAACCTTTGCATTTTTCTACTTTTTTGGTTCGTTAATCGTGCCAGTTTTAGTTGCCTTGGTGATTGCCTATTTACTTGATTGGCCTGTTGCTCACTTAGAAAAGCTGGGTTTAAAACGCTTTACCGCAACGATTCTTGTTATGTTGGTATTCAGTGGCTTGATGATCATGATTATTGTCGGCATGGGGCCTGTGCTTTGGCAGCAAACCAGCAACCTAGTTCAAGAAACCCCTTACATGATTGAAAAAGGTAAAGCGCTGCTTTTACATCTTCCTGAAGATTACCCAAGTTTGATTACTGAAGATCAGGTTAAATCAATTGTTACCAGTGTAGAGACCAAAGCGATTGAGTTTGGTCAGTTGGTGCTATCGGTGTCACTTACCTCGATAAAAGACGTGGCAGCTTGGCTGATTTATCTGATTTTAGTGCCGCTTTTAGTGTTCTTTATGCTTAAAGATAAATTAGAGCTCACACAAAGTGCCGAACGCTTATTGCCTAAGCAGCGCCGCTTGATCATTCAAGTATGGCAAGAAATGAATCAGCAAATCATGAATTATATCCGCGGTAAGGTATTTGAAATTTTAATTGTTGGTACAGCATCATTTATTGCTTTTGCAGTACTTGATCTTCGCTATGCGGCTTTACTCGGAGTGTTGGTTGGCTTATCGGTGCTTATTCCATTTGTTGGGGCGGCATTGGTGACCATTCCTGTCGCTGCGGTGGCGTTATTCCAATTTGGTTTAGAAACACAATTTTGGACCATATTAATTATCTATGGAGTGATCCAAGCACTTGATGGCAATGTGTTAGTGCCGTTACTGTTCTCTGAAGCGGTAGATTTAAACCCAGTGTTTATCATCGTTGCGGTATTGTTTTTTGGTGGTTTATGGGGCTTTTGGGGCGTGTTCTTCGCAATACCGCTGGCTTCATTAGTAAAAGCGCTTATAAATGCCTGGTCTTCTAAGCAGGTTGAGCTAATAGAAGGTTAGCTTAGTCTTAAAAAGTATAGAAAACGCACTTTACTGACTAATTGATTATTATAATTTAGCCGTGAAAAATGTAAAATAGGTTATAAGATATATCTTTTAGTAATATGGTGCGTTTTACATGGCAAATTTTTACCTTCCTGACGATGCTAATCAGCAAATTTATTTAGATGCGAATGCAACGACTCCTGTACTTCCTGAAATTGCCGATGTGGTTTCGCACACGATGCAAGTCTGTTTTGGTAATCCATCAAGCTCTCATATTACGGGTATTCAAGCAAAACACTTATTAGAACAAACGCGTAACAAAGCACGTGAAGTCATTGGCGCTACCGACGGTGATATTTTATTTACCTCTGGTGCAACAGAAGGTATTCAAACGGCGGTTGTTTCTACGCTTATTGCTGCAAAAAGTCATCAAATCGAGAATCCGGTATTACTTTATGGGGCAACAGAACATAAAGCGGTGCCAAATACCCTAAAACATTGGAACAGCGTGCTTGATATAAACGCACAGGTAATAGCTATTCCAGTAGATAAAAACGGTATTTTAGACCACGAGTTTATTCGTAAACATGCTGCGAATGCATTGATGATTTGTACCATGGCAGTAAACAACGAAACCGGTGTATTCCAAGATTTAAGCGCTATTGAGCAAGTCATTCGTAGTGAAAACACTCATGTGGCTTGGATGGTTGACTGCGTGCAGGCATTAGGTAAAACCAACTTAGCGCTAAGCCAAACTACCATTGATTACGCCCCATTTTCTGGCCATAAATTGTATGCCCCTAAAGGTATTGGCGTACTTTATATTCGTAAAGGCAGTGCGTATACACCATTTATTGCTGGCGGCGGTCAAGAAAGCGGTATGCGTTCAGGCACCGAAAACTTACCAGGCATTGCCGGTTTAAATAAGCTGTTCACGTTATTACTTGATAAACAAAACCAAACATTCAAGCCAATTGAGCAGCTACATGCTTTTCGCGAGCAATTATTAGCTGCATTAACAGACACTTTTGGTAGCATCACGTTTAATCACAGTTTTGAGCATTCAGTGCCAACAACATTAAACTTTGCTGTGAACGAATTAACCAGTAAAGAAGTGATGGATTTATTTGATGCGGCGGGTATCCGTGTGAGTGGTGGCTCTGCATGTAGCTCAGGCGCAAACCGTAGCTTTGTTTTAGATGCGATGGGAGCCAGTGATTGGCAAAGTGAAAACGCGATACGTATGTCGTTTGGCCCTGCTGTGAATCAGCAAGAGATTGATTTTGCTTGCGATAAAATTCGTTCATTAAAACCGATTCTAGAAGCAAACTGCTTAGTTGTATCTGATAGTACATCGCCTCAACACGAAGTGTGTGCGATTGGCTTAACACAGCTACGTCATCAAGCAGCGTGCTGTTGGCTATATGTAGACAGCGATAAAAACGCAGTGGTGATTGATCCTATTATCGAGCTTATTCCGCGTATGGCGAAAATAGTCGCAACACAAGGTCTAACAGTAAAAGCGATTTTAGATACCCATAATCACCAAGAGCGTTTATCGGCTCGTTGTTTATTATCAAAAGAGCTCGCAGAACGCTTTGTTGCTAATGAAATAGATGAACTTGGCTGGCCTAAAGATTCAGCAACCATCGAATTAAGCGATGCACGCTTAACTAAAGTAGCGACACCGGGTCATAGTGACGATAGTGTTAGCTATTTATTGTCAGATACACAAAGCGGTGATATCAGCTATTGCTTCTGTGGTGATTTAATCCTACCAGGTGGCTTGGGCAATACGGCAATTAGCGGCGGCGATGCTGCGAAAATGGCTCAATCATTAAAACAACTTGCTATGGCAGTGCAAGATTCTACGGTAATTTGTTCAGGGCATGATTATCAGCAATGTTTTGCTATGGATTGGCATGCTCAAAAGGCAACGACGCCGTTATTAGCAAAACTATTAAGTGAACAAGTATCAGATGATGAGTTTGTTGAATTAAAGCAACATGCGGATGACCAAAAGCATACTGTAAGTCATTCTCTTTGTGGCTATGTTGAAACACTTGAAAGTGCACCAATGAAACAGCTTGCTGCAAGTGATGCTAAAGTAATGCTAAACGATAAAGCCACTTACTTAATTGATACTCGTGAACCGTATGAGCATGGTGCGAATAATTTGGCTGAAATATTCACAGTTGCTGATAGTAAAGTGATCAATATTCCACTCAGTCGTATGGCAAACGCCATCGTGCAAGGGCAGCTTGAGAAAGACCATAGCTACATTTTGGTTTGCCGAAGTGGTAATCGTTCTAAACAAGCCGCAAACAACTTGTCGCAGTTAGGGTTTGAAAACGTTTATAACTTAAATGGCGGTTTAGCATTGCTTTAATAAGTAATACCAATTTGCTTAATTAAAAAAAGCCGCTATGGAGCGGCTTTTTCGTAACTTGAATAAATTAAGCTGAGGTTGGGCCTGAGCTTTCCCGTACCACTAATGAAGGGGTAAAGGTCGTGATGATGTCTTTATCTTGATTACGTGCACCACGGGTTTTTCTAAACAGTAAACGCGCTGCATGCTGCGAAATCACATCATTCGCCTGATGAGCTGTAGTGAGTTTAGGCCAAGTCTGACGCGAGAACGGTGAGTCCTCGAAGCCGGTAATTGATAATTGTTGTGGAATTTCGATTCCCATTAAGCGTGAGGCGAATAACGCGCCTGCTGCCATTTCATCGTTACCGCCAAGAAGGGCAGTGATGTTTTTAGGGTTATTTTCACCCAGCAATGCTTTTGCACCTTCTACACCTGATTCAAAAGAATACTGGCCTTCATAGATCAGCTCATCATTCATCGAGATGCTGTGATCTTTTAATGCGGCCTGATAACCCTCTAAGCGTTCAGTTGTTGATTTATGCTCTTTGTCACCACATAAAAAACCAATATTCTTATGGCCTAGCGAGAGTAGGTGAGAAGTAATTTCGTACGCAGCGGCGTAGTCGTTCACATAGATACAAGTGTCTTGGTCTTCTTCTGTAGGGCGACCAGAGAGTACGCGTACATAATGAATACCCATTTCATCAAGCATCTCGATGATACTGCTTTGCTCTGACAGCGGTGGCGTTAATACAAGGCCTGCTAAGCGAGAGCGCTTGATCATGGTTTTAAAGTCTTCTTCCATGTTGCCATCAAGGTAGTTACATGGATGAATCACCAGCTCATAGCCTTCTTCTTTACAGCGCGACAACACACCATTTTGCATATCGATGACATAATAAGCATTCGGGTTGTCATAAACTAAACCAACAGTAAAAGACGATGTGCCTGCTAGGTTTCGAGCTGCAAGGTTTGGTTGATAGTTCAACGTGTTAACAGCGTCCATCACTATGTCGTACGTTTTTTTTCTGACCGATGGCTCTTTATTAATTACTCGCGATACGGTTTTCATTGAAACACCAGCGAGTTTGGCTACATCATTTATGGTTACTTTCATACTGTTACTTTATAGTTAGTTATATTTGTATTATAATAATATCGAAAAGTGTTCACCAGAGCGCTTTTTCTGAATAGGTACATCAATATTTAATATAAGTTAGTTAGTGTATCTAATGTTCTACCAAATTAGCAGTAAAATAATTGAGATAATTTTTATGATACCGGTGTCAAAAGAGAAAAATTGCGCTATTATCTCGACTATAAAATGTAAAAGTAGAACATTGACAGCGTTGTCATTTTAACTTAGTGTTAATTTTCATCGTGTTTTTAATTGCTGTCTTTATTCAACATTAATAAAAAGATAGTTAAAAATCAGTTTGTTGCAAGTTTTGAGGGGATTATATATATGAGCAGCCGTTCGCAATTAGCTAGTTGGCAAGCACTATCTGAAAGTGCCAAGAAGATGAAACAAATTCATCTTAAAGATTTATTTGCCAAAGATAGCACGCGTTTCGAGCAATTCTCTGCTCAGATCCCAGGTGTATTATTCGATTACTCAAAACAACAAATTGATAAGACGGTTTTTGAACAATTAATTGCCTTAGCGAAAGAGTGTGACATCAGCGCATGGCGCGACAAGATGTTCAGTGGTGAGAAAATTAACATTACTGAAGACCGTGCTGTACTTCATACTGCTTTACGTAACCGCGCTAACACAGCTGTAATGGTTGATGGTGAAAACGTAACAGACGCTGTTAACGCTGAGCTTGCTAAAATGAAAGCCTTTGTTGGCAAAGTACGCAGTGGCGAGTGGTTAGGCTACACAGGTAAAGCTGTAAAAGATGTTGTTGCTATTGGTGTAGGTGGTTCAAACCTTGGTCCGCAAATGGCAACCGAAGCACTTGCTGCTTATGCTGACGACACATTAAATGTTCACTATGTATCAAATGTTGATGGTGTTCAAATTGCATCTGTTTTACAAGGTTTAGATGTTGAGACAACATTATTTGTTATCTCATCTAAAACATTTACAACCTCAGAAACCATGACTAACGCTAAATCGGCTGTTGAGTGGTTTTTACAAACAGCACAAGCGCAAGAACATATTGCTAAGCACTTTGTAGCTGTAAGCACCAATTTAGAAAAAACAGCGGCCTTTGGTATCGCTGATGAAAACGTATTCACAATGTGGGATTGGGTCGGCGGTCGCTTTTCTTTATGGAGTGCGATAGGATTACCAATCGCCCTGTACCTAGGCTTCGACGCGTTCGAAGAGATCCTAGAAGGTGCGTTTGAAATTGATGAGCATTTTAAAAATGCTGAATTTGAAAATAACGTACCATTGTTAATGGCGCTTTTAAGTGTTTGGAACACTAGCTTTTTAGGTTATACGGCACAAGCTATTTTACCGTATGACCAAGCACTACACATGTTACCGGCGTATTTACAGCAAGGTGAGATGGAAAGTAACGGTAAGCATGTTACTTTTGCTGGTGAAACGGTTCCTTACACGACGGTTCCAATTATTTGGGGTATGACAGGTATTAATGGTCAACATGCTTTTTACCAATGTCTGCACCAAGGTAATGTAATTGTACCTGCTGACTTTATTGCCTCAATTGAGCCGCAAGTAAATGTTGGTAAGCACCATGATATTTTATTATCAAACTTCTTTGCACAAACCGAAGCTATGATGGCCGGTGTTGATGCAGAGCAAGTAACTGCAGATTTAACCGCAAAAGGTAAATCTGAAGCAGAAATTGCAGAATTATTGAATCATAAGATTCACCAAGGCAATCGCCCAACAACGTCAATGTTGTTAGATAAAGTTGATGCGAAAACGGTAGGACGTTTAATTGCGCTTTATGAGCACAAGATCTTCTGCCAAGGCATTATCTTAGAAATCTGTTCATTTGACCAATGGGGTGTAGAGCTAGGTAAAGGACTTGCCTCTAAAATTGAAGCTGAATTATTTGATGACGAAGTCAGTCATCCACACGACAGCTCAACCAACGGACTGATCGCTTACTATAAAACACATCGTAAGCAGTAATAGATTCGCAGCAACAGCTGCAAACCGAATACCTTTGAACGGGTAGCGCTGGAGTTCTTAGGGCCTGTATTTTTGTGAGAGGATTTACAGAGCCCCTAAGACTCATTTACTTCAGCCAACATAAGAATAATGAGTAAACTACTTACAACAAATTCAACAGGCTTTGTTAAAGGGATCATCTAACACAGCCAATCAACCAGATAACAACACGCACTGCCATACTGCATGAGTCGATTAACATGGCATTGCCAATGTAGAGAGTGATATATGTTAAATCCATTTGATATCGTAATTTTTGGGGGCGGCGGTGATCTTGCGTTACGTAAGTTACTTCCTGCAATGTATCGCGCTTATCAAGAGGGCAACCTTCCTCAAGGTTCTCGTATCCTTCCTACGGTACGTGAAGAAAGCAAACGTAAAGAATACATCGAAACAGCACATAAAGCGTTACAAGACTTTTTAGGTAAAGGTGAGTACAACGCAAAAGATTGGAAAGCATTTTCAGCTTATCTTGTGCCAGTTGTAACGAATGTAACTGAAGCCGATGACGACTGGGATAAACTAAAAGATATCCTTGATGAACACGATGCTGATAAGTCTCGTGTTTTTTACCTTTCATTACCACCTGCAGTGTACGGTAGCTGTTGTGAAATCTTATCTAAGAAAGGTCTGATCACAGAAACGTCACGCGTTGTTGTTGAAAAACCGATTGGTTACTGTGGTGAGTCTGCTGAAGCAATCAATGCAAAAATTGCTGAATACTTCAAAGAAGAGCAAGTATTCCGTATTGACCATTACTTAGGTAAAGAAACTGTACAAAACTTAATGGCACTGCGTTTTTCAAACTCACTGTTTGAAAACCTTTGGGATGCTAAATCAATCGATAACATCCAAATCAGCTTATCAGAAACAGTGGGCCTAGAAAGCCGCGCTGGTTTCTACGATAAAGCGGGTGCATTACGCGATATGGTTCAAAACCACTTGCTACAATTACTTTGCTTAGTGGCAATGGAATCTCCAAACAAATTAAACGCAAACAGCATCCGTACTGAAAAATTAAAAGTACTAGAGTCGTTACGTCCGTTAGTGGCTGAAGATGTTGATGCAAACATTGTACGTGGTCAGTACGTACCTGGTAACTTAGACGGTAAAATCGTCCCAGGTTACTTAGAAGAGTTAAACGAAGGTGCGAGCAAAACAGAAACTTTTGTTGCTATTCGTGCGCACATCGATAACTGGCGCTGGGCTGGTGTGCCTTTCTATCTTCGTACTGGTAAACGTATGAAAAAGCGTTGTGCTGAAATCGTTGTGGAATACAAAAAAGTATCTCACAACGTTTATACCGACAACGTAGGTAACATTGAGCCAAATCGTCTTGTTATTCGCCTGCAACCAGAAGAAACAATTCAATTAACACTGATGTCTAAGCGCCTTGATAACCTTGAGATGCAATTAGAACCAGTAACCATGAACATTGAGTTATCGCAAGCGTACAGTAATGGTTTCCATTCAGATGCTTACAAGCGCTTAATGTTAGATGCCGCAGCAAATAACCCATCACTGTTTATTCACCGTGATGAAGTGCGTCAAGCATGGAAATGGATTGACCCAATCATTGAGCGTTGGCAAGAAAAAGGTGCACCATCGTTATACCGAGCTGGTACATGGGGCCCTGAAGATGCAGATGAGCTTTTAGAAGAAAACAACCACGTTTGGTTTAACACAGGCGATAAGGCGTAATTAAGATGGCAACAATTGTTGAAAAATTCTTTGCAAACAAAGACGAATTAACAGCTGAGCTTTCTTCAAGCCTTGAACAAAGCCTTGTTGCTGGTATTAAAGAAGATGGTCGTGCGGTACTAATGGTATCGGGTGGCTCATCGCCAGCACCTGCTTATAAGCACTTATCGAACCTTGAACTTGACTGGGCAAACATTGATGTTGCTATGGTTGATGAGCGTTGGGTTGATGCTGATCATGAAAAAAGTAATGAAGCATTTATCAAAAGCACGCTATTACAAAACCATGGCGCTGCAGCTAATTTCGTAACAATGAAAAATGACGCATTAACGGCACAAAATGGTGTAGCAGAATGTGAAGCTGCATACAAAGCATTAAAGCGTCCTTTTGATGTGACAATTTTAGGCATGGGTCCAGATGGTCATACGGCTTCTCTTTTCCCACATGCTGAAGGTCTTGAACACGGCCTTGCGACTGGTGATTTAGTATGTGCAATTAACGCTATTGAAAGCGATGTAACAGGTAAAATCACTGAACGTATGACGTTAACTTTAGCTGCGATTGCAGACTCTAAAGTAGTGAAGCTTTTAATTAGCGGTGAAGAAAAGCTCGCTGTTTACAAGCAAGCGAAAGAGGGCGGTGCAGTTGCTGACATGCCTTTACGTGCAGTATTGAATCACCCACATATCAATATTGAAGTTTATTGGGCGCCTTAATCGTCCGATTAAAGTCAATGTCAAAAGCGAGCTATTATGCTCGCTTTTTTGTTTTTAAATTCTCACCTGTAACGAACCGTATTGAATAAATACGATTTCTTTAAATAGCCCGATAAAGTGTTAGACAAGTACAAAATGGCTCTATATAATTAAAAATGACAACGCTGTCATTGTTATTAGTTATTATTCTCAATATCCCCTTTAACTCATTCTGCCCAGAAAAAGTTAAAAATAATTTGTACATGACAGCATGCTTTTAGAAATAGGTTAGTTTTTTAGGCTAATTTATTGTTAGATAACAGGTTTTATATAACTTTTAGTTATGATTAATAAATACCCAGTGGAAACTAAAGCTTACAAAAATGCATGTAATTTTTAGCTAATTTCAAAAACTCATCCTTTTGGTCTTTTCATCTGCAATATCACTCATGCTATATTTGCGCCGTTTATTTGTAACAATTCTTAAAAACTCAATATTAAATATTAGTTATATCAATAACTTGATTATTTCGTTGTAAATTTTTTGCACAAATTAACCAAAAAGATGTAGCACAAATGTAATTTAGAGTGTATGGTTTGTTACTAGATGACAGCGTTGTCATCATCACTGGGCAGAAGTGATATAAAAAACCAACAAAATGATTCAAGGGGAATCCTGTGTTAGCTAAAAATTTTAAGAAAAGCTTATTAGCAGTTAATATCGGCCTCGTAATGAGTGCTGGGTTCACTGGCGCTGCATACGCAGCAGAAGAAACTAAAGTTCAAGAAGATGTTGAAGTAATTGAAGTTCGCGGTATTCGCCGTTCACTTGAAGCTTCAATGAATACTAAGCGCTTTGCTGACAGCGTTGTCGATGCTGTTTCTGCAGAAGACATCGGTAAGTTTCCTGATGGCGATGTAGGTGAAGCACTTGGTCGTATTTCAGGTGTTGCTGTTAACCGTCAATTCGGTCAAGGTCAGCAAGTGTCTATTCGTGGTGCTTCAAGCCAATTAACACGCACACTTTTAAACGGTCAAACTGTTGCATCAACAGGTTGGTATGACCAACAATCAATCGACCGTAGCTTCAACTACACGCTTTTACCACCTGAATTAGTTGGTGAAATCCAAGTTTATAAATCTTCTCAAGCTGACGTTGTAGAAGGTGGTGTTGGTGGTACTGTTATTGTTAACACTCGTAAGCCACTTGATCTTGACGCTGGTACAACTTTCTTAAGTGCAAAAGCCGACTACGGCACAATCTCTGAAGAAACAGACCCTCAAGTTTCTGGCTTATTTAGCTGGAAAAATGACGAAGAAACATTCGGTTTATTAGGTTCAGTATCTTGGGCTGAAACAAACTACCAACGTAACGGTATCGAATCACTGATCGGTTGGGGTGATATTGTTCCTACTACGTTCCAACAAGAGCGTGAGCGTACAGCATTAAATGCAACTTTCCAGTATCGTCCTACAGATAACCTAGAGCTAGGCTTAAACATTATGAGCCTTGAGTTAGATGCAAACAATGCAAATACCTCTAACTTCGTAATGTTCCCTGACGACAAAGAAGCAGCTTGTGAGCAAACAAATGCATCAGGTACATGTACTTTCTACCGTCGTACTGGTGAAGGTGTAAATCCAGGTTGGACTCAAACTTGGGCGCGTATCGCAAGCATGTCATCTGACACTGCTGATTTCAGCCTTAAATACGAGGGTGACTATTTCACATTAAAAGGTCGTTTCGGTACAACTGAATCAGAAGGTGGTACAGACCTAACAGCAAACTACGGTAACTTCATCGGTGTTCCATCTGATTACGCTGGTACTTATGATGCTACTGGTGATGTAATCAAAATTGATATCAATAACAAATACTTTGAAGCATCAGATTTTGCAGGTCCATTATCTCCAGCTGGTTGGGCACTTAAAAAGCAACCTAACACAGATGAAGAAACTTACGCACAGTTAGACCTTTCATTCCCTGTTGATTTTGGTGCTATCACAGCAATCAAAACAGGTTTCCGTTGGGCTGACCATGAAGTAAAACAAGAGACTTACTCAACTACTTTAGTTGATACATTACCAAGTGGTGATGGTGAGACTTACTACTCAGGTACAATGTCATCAGGTGCAGGTTTCACTTTACCTGAGCCAGATTTTGATAAAATGGTAGCTGATGCACGTGCTGCAATTGCAAGCTTCGATAATGATTCAGCTGTATACCGCTCAGGTTACGGTACAATCGAAGAAGAAAACTTCGCAGTTTACGCAATGGCTGAGTTCTCTGCAGAATCTATCCGCGGTAACTTCGGTTTACGTTATATCTCTACAGATGCAGAATCAGATTACTACGGTTTTGCAAATGGTGAGTACGAAAGTTCACTAAGCACAGATAAAGCGAGCTACAACGACGTATTACCTAGCATCAATATCGCATTCGATTTAGCTGAAGATGTAATTTTACGTACCTCTGCTGCACAAGTTATTGCACGTCCTAACTACACAGATATGTTCTCTGCATCATCTTTTGCAGGTTACGCTGATGGTACAGCAAATAACGAAGTACTAACTAAAGGTAACGTAGGCCTTAACCCATTCAAAGCAACTCAAGCTGATTTAGGTATCGAGTGGTACTTTGATGGTGACGGTATGGTAAGTGCAACTTACTTCTTCAAAGACATCACATCATTTGTTACTTCAAGCCAAATCTTGAATCAACAAATCGGTGTTGTAGACCCAGATACTCAAGGTGATAACTGGACGCTATCTACTAAGCTTAATGCAAGTGGTGGCCAAATCGAAGGTATCGAGCTACAAATTCAAGATGGCTTTGACAGTGGCTTTGGTTACTCAGCAAACTACACATTCGTAGATGCACCATCAGAAGCTGAAAATTACCCAGATATGATCCCATTATTCTCAGATTCGTCTAAGCATACTGTGAACTTAGTGGGTTACTATGAAACAGATACTTACTCAGCACGTTTAGCTTATAACTGGCGTTCAGAGTACATGATCCGTGAGCTACCTGGTTTCTATGGTAACCGTGAGCACCAATCATACGGTACTCTTGACTTCAGTGCTAACTACAGCGTAACTGACAACATTGACGTAACGTTTGAAGCTGTTAACTTAACTGAAGAAGACAGCGTACAAATCGGTGTTGCTCCTTCTGATGCAGAAGTCGTTCCTGAGCTTCGTAACGGCTACCCAGCATGGAGCTTTGAAGGTGAAGCACGCTACAAGCTAGGTGTATCACTACGTTTCTAATCTGATTTAGATAACGAAATTAAGAAAGCCCAGCTCGCACTGGGCTTTTTTGTGAGTAAAAAGTGGGCGAGTAAAAATGATAAAAAAAATCGCAATTGTTGGTGGCGGAACAGCAGGTTGGTTAGCCGCTAACCATTTAGGTCATGCGCTTTTGCAAAGTGGCATTGAGATCACGTTAATCGAGTCTCCTAATATTGCCAGCATAGGTGTCGGTGAAGGTACTGTTCCTTCGATGCGCAACTCTTTACAAAAGTTTGGTATCAGTGAAAGTGACTTTATCAATGAATGTGATGTTACTTTTAAACAGTCAATCAAGTTTGTAAATTGGCTAGATAAACACAAACATGGTGCTAACTTTTACCATCATTTATTTGATCACCCACATATATTCGGTGAGGAGTTAACGCAGCAGTGGCTTGCTGAGGGTAACGGTAATGATTACGCAGACTTTGTTTCTAAGCAACATGCGTGTTGTGAAAATAACCTAGCACCGAAAACAATTGCGACACCTCAATATGCAGGTATCAATGGCTATGCCTATCATTTTGATGCTAAAAAGTTTGCTGCATTCTTAGGAAGCCATGCCACGCAACATTTTGCTGTAAAACACCTGTTTGCAGAAATTAAAGATGTCAGCTGTGATGAGCAAGGTTTTATTACACACCTAATCGACTCAGAAGGTAACGCCTTAGAGTTTGACTTTATTATTGATTGCTCAGGCTTTTCGGCTGCCTTTATTGGGCAAAAACTAGGGGTGGGCTTTGTTGATAAGTCAGATAGTTTATTAACTGATACTGCAATCACATTGCAAGTACCGACACAAAGCGATGATGAAATACCGCCTTACACTATTGCTACGGCACACCAAGCCGGTTGGATCTGGGATATTGCGCTCACAGAGCGAAGAGGAGTGGGGTTTGTTTATTCATCTAAGTATATGAGCGATGAGCAAGCACACGCTAAATTGCATCATTATTTAGGTAATAAATTTGAGCACTTAACGCCAAGAAAGATCCCAATGAAAGTAGGGCATAGAGAAAAAATGTGGCACAAAAACTGTGTCGCTATAGGGTTGTCGCAAGGATTTGTTGAGCCACTTGAAGCAACTGCCATCTTAATTGCAGACTTTTCTGCGGGGTTATTAGCAAAGCGTTTTCCGCGTACCCGAGATGAAATTAACTTAGTTGCTGATGATTATAATCAGCAGGTGAATTATGTATGGCAACAAACGTTCGATTTTATAAAAATGCATTACTGTATTTCGGATAGAACTGATTCAGCCTTTTGGCGTGATAACAAAAAAGCCGACCAGTTATCAGACAAACTAAAAAATAACCTAGCACGCTGGCATCGCTTTACACCAGTACGCGAAGACTTTGCCAGTAAGTTTGATTTATTCGACTTAGAAAACTACTTATATGTATTGTTTGGTATGCATTATGTGCCTGCCAAACAGCAATCTAAGCAGAGCGACAATCAACAAGTTGCTGAATTTAAACAGCAACGCGTCAAGCAGTTATTAAGCGAGCTACCTAAGCACAGAGAACTATTAGATAAAATAAAGAAATTTGGTTTACAGAAGTACTAATTTGATTAACTGAGCTGGCTAAAAAAGTATTAGTCAGCTTAGCTAATTCTAAAAAATGAAGAGATAGATAAACGGCTGTTGCTTGTATCATTGCTGTACTCTTTGTGATTAAAAAGAGCTGCGCTATGCAATAGGTTGCTCTTATAAATTACGAGCCTATTAATCTTCGCTTCAATATCCACCACTTTTTCAAAAAGCGCTGTTGTTTCATTTAAATAGCCTTGATGAGTTGCGCTGTATTTTTCTGTATCAGCAATCATGTTATGCACGCTATTTTGGTTATCAGCTGTCACTTTAATTATGTTCTCGGGGAGGTATTTGTATATGCCTGTGCCGCCCCATTCTTTAGGAGATAAATAATGCACTGCTGCAAATGTTTTATCATCCGTTGAATCAATATGTGGCATACGCTGCAAGGTATTTAATTCATTCGCATTTTGAGTAACTAATGAAAGCTTACAGCGGTGAAGATATAAATTATTTTCACCGCTTGTAATGATCCCTTGCTCTAAAAGCTCGTTAAGTAGCTGCTCAAAAGCTCGGTAGTAAGGCGCAGGCATTTCATCTCGCTTACCGGGGTAGAGTGTGCCATCGCTGCCAAAAGGCTGGAAATAGGCCGTATCTGTGGCAAATTGATAAATAGGCTCGAGGGTGTGTAAAAAGTCATCAACAATAATGACAGTCTCATTAATTTCAGCAATGAAAACGCTGCTTACTTTATAGTCTTTATTTAATTGATAGCCTTCCATTGTTTGCCTTAGTCTCCCCATAATTGTTGAATATACTAACAAAAATAGTGGCTTATGCGTGATAATATTTACTTGCTTATAGCTTGTTTTTTCATCATTTGGGGATGATTGGTAATGTAGGTAAATTTGTTAATTTATAATGTACAAACTGCCACAAAATTTTCACTTCCTTTTTGTTGCCAAAACCTATAGGCTTTGGGCACTAACAGCAAAAACATATTATAAAATTAATGGAGCAGTATCATGGCGGAGCAACAAGTACAGCCTTTACATAACGAAAAACATGCCAACACTAAAATTCAAAATGGCATCAACATTGAGTTCATGAAAACTCAGCACTTAGTACCTGTGGTTGCACACGAATTTGCACGCATCGCAAATGAATTCCCAATGGCATTTGTTAAAAACAACGAATCAGGTCAATTCCAAGCAGTTGCTTTATTTGGTCTAGAGCCAGGCGAGAACCTTTTCATTCAAGACGACAAATGGACAGCTGCATTTGCACCTATGTCTATGACTCGTTACCCACTAGGTCTTGTTAAGCACCCAGAAGCTGACCAATTTGGTATCGTAATCGACGAAGCAAGCCCGCTTGTAAGCGAAGAAACAGGTAATGCACTTTTCGAAAACGGTGAAGAAACTGAGTACCTTAAGCGTCGTAAAGAAGCGCTTGTTTCTTTCATCGAGTTCTCTCAGGTCACTGAAGCATTCACTAAGTACCTTGCAGACAAAGAACTACTAGTAGCTCAAACGCTAACTGTAGAAATCAAAGGTGAGAAAAAAGATATCAACGGTATCTACCTTGTTGACGAGAAAAAACTTAACTCACTAAGTGATGAAGAGTTCTTAGACCTTCGTAAGCGTGGCTACTTAGCACCTATCTACTCTTTCTTAACGTCTACTCACCAAGTAGCACGTTTAGCACGTTTAAAAGCAGCTCAAGCTTAATTTTAAACAGCTGAAAAAAAGCGCCATTAGGCGCTTTTTTTGTTTCTTTCGTCGGTTAAAGCTTGAAATGCAGCGCCGAATTATTCACATTGGGCTTACAAACTAAAATAAATATAAGTGCCCCTATGTTAAAAACATTACTCACCTCAGCCATTGCCCTTAGCGCATTATCATTTAGTACTTTAAGCCACAGTAGTGATCAACCTTTTGCTATCGCCATTCATGGTGGTGCAGGAACAATTGAAAAGAGCCGCTTCACGCCAGAGCAAGAAAAAGCTTACCGTGCAAAACTAAAAGAAGCCGTTGAAACAGGCTATGCCGTGCTTGAAAAGGGTGGTGAGAGCCTAGATGCTATCACTGCGGCAATTAATGTGCTGGAGAACTCGCCGTATTTCAACGCTGGTCGCGGTGCTGTATATACTTATGACGGTGCACATGAGCTTGACGCATCGATTATGGATGGTCGTACACGCCAAGCTGGAGCTGTTGCTGGGGTTAAACACATTGAAAACCCAATTAACTTGGCGCGCTTAGTGATGGAAAAATCAGTGCATGTTATGCTCAGCGGCCAAGGTGCTGAAGAGTTTGCAAAAACTCAAGGTATGCCGCTGGTTGAAAACAACCTATTTGATACTGAGCACCGTTATAAAGCGTTATTAAAAGCAAAAGAAAAGCTCGATAAACAAAAAGTAACTAGCAAAGACTACCAAGCTGCACACAAAGCCCTGCCGGTTAATTACAAAATGGGCACTGTCGGTGCAGTTGCACTTGATAAAAACGGTAATATCGCTGCAGGTACTTCTACAGGTGGTATGACAGCAAAACGTTTTGGTCGTGTAGGTGACTCACCAGTGATTGGTGCGGGGACCTTTGCTGAAAACGAATCATGTGCAGTATCTGCAACAGGGCATGGCGAGTACTTTATTCGCTACAATGTGGCAGCTGATATTTGTGCTCGCGTAAAATACCAAGGTAAAACTATTGTAGAAGCGGGGAACGAAGTGATCCACGATGTATTAATGCCTATAGGTGGCACAGGCGGTGTGATCATTATTGATGCTAAAGGTAACATTAGCTTGCCGTTTAACACCGCTGGTATGTACCGTGCGAGTAAATCAAATACATCACCAACTTATGTGGGTATTTTTAAAGACGAGTAATTATCTGTAACGAATCTTTAGACAATAAAAAACCGAGTTCACAACTCGGTTTTTTATTGTCACCAAAGTTATTGGCGATTAATTTTTACCTTGAAGGGTGTTTCATCTTGATTCGTTGAGCGATAAGGGTTGATATCTAAACCACCACGGCGTGTATAACGGGCATACACTTCTAACTCTTCAAGGTTTAACTGCTGCATTAAATCGCAGTAAATACGCTCTACACATTGCTCATGAAATTCGTTGTGAGTTCGAAATGAAATTAAATATTTTAATAAGGCTTCATGGCAAATCGCTTGGCCTTTATAACGAATAATCACACTCGCCCAATCAGGCTGTGAGGTGATCAAACAGTTCGATTTTAGTAAGTGACTGTGTAGGGTTTCTGAGACAATCTCATCACCATTATGGCGAAGTGAGCTTGCATCAATATCATAGCTGGTGATTTCGATATCCAGATCATCAATACATTCGCCCGGTAACGCTGAAAATGGCAAACAATTGAAATCATCTGCTTGGTATAAAGTAACGTTCACCGGTGCATTAACTGCATCTGACAAGTCTTTGCTAAGCGCTTGATGTACGCCATCTAGCGTCTCAAATCGTGTTTGATTAAAGCTATTTAGGTACAGTTTGAATGACTTAGACTCAATGATATGGCTGCTCTGACAAGGAAATACAAACGTTGCCACAGCGACCATTGGCTTACCCTTGCTATTTAGCCACGATAATTCATAGCCAGTCCAAATATCTTGGCCTTTAAACGGTAAGTTATCTTCGCTAACACCTAATGCATCACGGTTTAATTTACGGGCAATAGGAAACAGTAAACTGGGTGTGTAGGTATCTACATACTCTGTGCTTTTACCAAGAACACTGTTTTTCAGTTCGGGTGAGTTGCTGTAATCTGTCATCTTTACACTTTTGTAGTTACAATGGCGGCATTATACCTAAAGCCAATGAGTTTCGCAGTATGTCTGTTTCTACAAAACTAGATAAGTTACATCAAGCATTTAGTGAAAAATGCCTCGAACGCACAGGAAAGCTTCCTGTTATTGAACATGATACAGCATGGCCAAGTCCATGTGAGCAGGGCGAAGTAGATGAGCAGGGGCTTATTCAGTGGTGTGCAGTTCCACAACAACCTGCTGGCAGTTTAGAAGACTTAGCCAAGGCACTAGAGTTATCGTTTCCTGAAGATTTAAGCCCATTGTTTGGTCATGTCTATGCGGGTAATTTGTTATTGAGTATTGATGATCATCACATTGAACTGCTACAAGCATGGAATGAAGATGATTTTAGCCGCTTACAGCAAAATATTACCGGTCACGTGTTAATGAAGCGCAAGCTAAAGCAGCCAGAAACCGTATTTATTGGTCTTACAGAGCAAGATGATCTGCTGATCACTGTATTAGTCGAAAGCGGTGAGGTTTGCTTAGAGTATGTGGGTAAAAAACCACATCATGTGCTAGCGAATAGCATCAGTGAGTTTTTAGACAAAGTAACGGTGTAAATTCAATAAGTAAAAAGGGGCGGTTGCCCCTTTCGTGTATCTGGTTATTACCTTTATTAGGTTATTGAAAGTCCCACGAGATATTCGAAACAATGCCACAGGGCTCACAACGAAAATCAAATAAGCCAAACCATGGCTCTGGTAATTTCCACTCGCCATCGCAGCTTGGGCAGCGACGTTTAAGCTCTGACTCTTTGTCAACGCCGCCTACACGGTATAAATAGTAATAAACCGGCTTCTTGGTTAGAAAACTAATACGTTTCGTGATATCGCGACCACGGCGGTATAAGTCACTCTTGATGCTAGTTAGCTCTTCAAGCGCAGGAAATTCACAACGGGTTGCACCATTGATCTGAATTTGATCGCACGCTTGCCAGTCTTCTTGCCATTTAATGAGTGTTTTGTAATCGCCATTGGCAATTGCTGGAATGCGAAATAATGGCACAGGCAAAAAGTCATCACCACAATAAAGCGGGCTACAGGTGTGCACGTACGTGGTATACAAAATATAGCACGACGGATCATGACACATGTCTGCGCCATTTGAGTGAATGTCTTGGCCGACCACTTTAACTTTTGGTGCCAGTAAGCCTGCAGTGTTTAATTGCTCAATGCTATGTTTTACAAACGGGCTATGGTTGAGCGGATGCATCGCATTTTCAGTTGGGCACATTACACGAGTAATGAAAAATCCATCTTTTAAAACCGTTGGAAATTCATCACCAATTATTTGGCCGTTAAAACGAAGCGCATTCACTAGGCGGTTTATCGCCTGCTCAGCAAGCTCTAAGGTAGTATCTTGGTAGCAATCAAAAGTCAGATCGACAACAAACATTATTTTTTCTCAAGCAGTGCTAATAACCTATCTAATTTAGCTTCAATACGATCCAATTGACTTTCTTTTGGTGTACTCAGTTGTTCATTTGACGGGTTATTGATGAAATTATTAATTGAATCCGGATTGTTTTTATATTGGCTAACCGCAGCGATGATCACAGGCATCGGCATTGGTTGGGCTAGCTTACTTTTAGTTAAGGCAACTGTCGGGGTTTTACCTTCATCAAGAAGGGTTTTAATTGCATCAAATACAACGGCATTCATTTTTGTATAAACTCTTTTATAAAGACTAAAAAGCACCGCAGTATATGGGCTGCAGTGCGCGCGTATGGTAGCAATAATAGATGTGGAGTGAAATTACTTTCCTAATTTACGAGCTAAAAGAATGTTATTTAAGCTCGTAAATTTGGTCGCAGGCGTTACTGGCGTAACCTTGCGTCTAATTCATCAATCACCTCGCTCCAAGCACCATCTTCTGCAAGTGATTCTGCTAAAAAGTGTTGCTGAGCTTCATCCCAAAAAGGCGCTTCCTGCAATAGGGTTGTATCAGACAGTTGATGGGATGCTATAAAAGCATCTATTTCACTTTCTTTGCTCGGTAAACCAAGTTGTGCAAATAGGGTCGAAATATCATGTTTTGTCGTATCCATAGTTCTGCTCCTTGTGTATGGCGATAATTATTACTGCTTGAACTTAATGATGATGAACCGCAGTTTAACTTACGCTGAATTTGTCTTTAATCGCTGTTAGGTATATACCTTATAGTCTAGTACGAAAATAATAAAACAAATAAAAGGATGAGTATTTTGACAGTTGCTGAACCCGAAACCTTAAGTGTGCAATACCTTAGTGCTGAAGATATCAGCACTGCCGCAAGCCTTATTTATCAAGCCTATCATGATGATCCCGTTCTTCAGAATGTATTAGGTTTTCAACAAGATAACCCAAGTAAATATGAAACTAAATTACGTGCTTTAGTACGTGAAGAGCTAGCAAGTTTCTGGCAAGAAAAGCAGCCTCTAATAGGTCTTTACTCACAAAGCAGATTAAAAGCCATTGCCTGTGTATTCGATTCGGCAAGTGAACTACAAGCTGAACGATACTGGCATTGGCGCTTAAAACTGATGCTTAGTGCGGGTTACTTGCAAACCAATCAGCTTATAGAAAAAGAGCGCACTATTCGCGAAGCGCTTTCGAGTAAAGGTCATTATCTGTTTTTAGCCTTTATAGCCGTTGACCCACATTTTCAGGGGCAAGGTTTAGGCAGATATCTGCTACGAGGGCTTGATGATTTAGTTGAGTCAAGCAATCAAGCAAGTGGTTTAGCCGTATTTGTTACTCGCTCTGAACAGCGTGAATTCTTTAGCTCTGAAGGGTTTGAAGTGTTCAAGGCCTTGAGCTTTAACCAAGTCGAAGGTGACTTGATGTTCAAAGCAGCAAATTGACAAAAGGACGTTTTGGAAATAGCAATGTGAGATAAATCTCACATTGCTGTGCGTTTTATCAGTTTAATGCCTTTAAACTTGTACCCATAATTGCTTATTGTGATGATTTTAAAGGATTTATTGTTTTTGTCATTTTTGTGACTTAGAAAAAATTACTTTTTATGCCTACCAAGATATCCGCATTTCTCTAAACTTAATCATGTCAAGAAGACACAGGTTCAACGATTGAACTGATGCCAAGGATTAGGATTATGGCAACAAAGCAAGATGCTTAGCAGGAAGCAAAGGGACAAGAGCTAGGGAAGCAAGGAAGAACGAGGACACTGCCAGGATGCAGTACAATCGCGGAGCGATTGAAAAGGACTGACCAAAGGATGATTTTAGCAGGAAGCTAAAGGAGCGTTTGGAAAACGAAGTGGATAGCCATTGACGGCAAGAGGACGGCACTAGGATGTGTTAAATGTTACATGAAGTAGCATGGTGGGTGTATCGGATGTATACCCGTTCAGGGGAAAGATAAAAAGGCAGCTTCGGCATAAGTAAGGATACTTAATCATGGAAGTAGCAAGATTGGGGCGTGGCTATTAGCTACGCCTTAGTTCTTTGTGGAGGTTACACTTCTCAAACAGGCAATTATTTTGTAAAACTCGCAACTCGCAACTTAAATCTTATGCGGCGGTATTACTACGCTTTTAAGTAATTCGTTTTCCATGATCAAAACGCCTTGATACACGTTTTGTCCATCACTTGAAAACTCAAAAATAAATTCGCTTTTTATACCTGGTTTACCGCTTTTTAAAATGCCAAGTCGGCGCTTATTGCAAGCAACACTCATCAATTGCACATTTAATTGCTCAATTTGTCTTTGTGCATGAAGATTAGCTGCTTCGGCCACTTTTCTGTTTAACCAAAAAAAGTAGATGATGCTGCCAATGATGATGAGTGTCCACAAGCCTGCCATTTACGAAAATAACCTTCCAATTGCTCGAGCGAGTGTTTCGCTACGATTTTCTTTTCTTAATAAACCTAGTAGGTGAGGGCGAATACTAGGAATTGCAACTAAATCGGTGAAAATACTCACAAACAGTTGTTCAATTTCAGTGTGGTGTGCACAGCAATCCATAAACACGTGTAAGCGTTCTGGGTCTTCAAGTGTGCTAAAACAGCGCCCCGCAATCGTTAATAGTACATCTGACTGGGTATTCATATCAGAGCGTAATACAGCATCAACAAGTTGCGCAGTTAAACCTTGTGCTGGTGTTTTTGATAGGCTTCTAAGAGCTGCAACAAGGGCGATGTCGTCTTTATTTGCTATGGCGTTTAAACCATAGGCTAACAATTGCTCTGCAAACACGGGTTCGATTGCAACATGTTCAAGCATTGCACTTAGCGGCTGTAATACTTCGACTGGTAATTGCCCCCAAGCGGCTTGTAGATTTGCTAAATTGTTGTCGTTATCTAAACGCATCGCAAAGTCTGCAATACCTTGTACTGCAACACTTTGCCAATTATCAAATCCCAGTTTGCCTGAAAAATACAGCTGCGCATATTCGTAATACTGTGAAGCACTTTGTTTAAGTAAACATTTAACCTGTGCATTAAATGCCGCTAACTTGTTGGCGTTTGGCGTAAATACATACGGGTTGTTGTCTAATTTGCCTTCGGCATTTTCACCGGTAATTTCTGTACCAAGCGCTTCAATTACCATATTTGCGAAATGATCGCGGCTTGCGCTTACAAGACGGCTTTGCTCATCTAGGGGGAATTTTAAAAACCATACATAAGGTTCTTTAGACGCTTTTACATTCCAAAATTGAATAGCAAGCCAAGCATGACCAGCAAGCGGGTATGGGTAAGGGATTTTTGTTTCTTCAATGGCAAGAAATTGTTTTTTGTCTAATTTAGTGATGTGTCTGCCAATATCGAAGGCACGCCAAGTGGTGCCTGCTGCATCCAGAAGTTGACCTAATGTGGCGATCTGCTCAGTCATAAAATCTCAATTACCGTTTTTAATCTATATCAGCCGCGAATTATACGCCATACCATGGCGCCTTGGAACAGGGTATACTAAGCACAAAGGTATTAAGAGTTTTACAATGCATCAACAGACTTTGGCGCTGCTGCGCGAATTAGAATCCACATTACAACGCCATTCACTTTGGCAAACAACACCGATTGACCCAAGTGCACTCAATTCTAGTGTACCGTTTTGTCATGACACCCTGGCTTTTGAGCAATGGCTTCAATTTGTTTTTCTTGAAAAAATGCATGCCTTAATCACACTCGCTCAGCCTTTACCCCGTAATTTTGCAATTGCGCCTATGGCTGAAATGATGTTGGCACAACACAGCGGCGGTAATGATGTGATTAACGTTTTACAAAAACTCGATCAACTTTTGAGTGATGACTAAGATGCAAGAGAGTGTTAAGCCACAATTTGATGAGTTAACGATTCTGTACCGCGATGAAAATTACATTGCGATTGATAAGCCATCCGGTTTATTGGTTCACCGTTCGTTTTTAGACAAACACGAAACCCAATTTGCGATGCAAATGCTGCGTGACCAAATTGGTCAACACGTGTTTCCTGTACATCGTTTAGATAGACCAACCTCAGGCGTATTACTGTTTGCGTTAAGTTCAGAAGCAGCCCGTGATATGAATCAGTTATTTATTGATGGGCAAATTGAAAAGCGTTATTTAGCTTTAGTAAGAGGCTTTTTAAACGAATCAATCTTCTTAGATAAACCTTTAAAAGAAGAGCTTGATAAAATCGCTGACAAGTTTGCTGATCAAAATAAAGCACCGCAAGAAGCACAAACGCAATTTCATTGCCTGCACCAAGCAAGCTTGCCTATTCCAATTGGTAAATACCCAACAGTTCGTTACTCGCTGGTGGAGTGTTTTCCAAAAACTGGCCGCAAACATCAAATTCGTCGTCATTTAAAACATTTATCATTGCCAATTATTGGTGATGTAAATCATGGTGATAATCAGCATAATCAATTTTTTAGAGAGCATTTTCAGCTTCGTCGTTTAATGTTATTTGCCTCTGAATTAAAGTTTGTGCACCCTTATAGCAAACAACCAATAACAATTAGAGCGCCTTTAGGCGATGCAATGTTAACGATTTGCCAGCAACTTGGCTGGCCAACAGAAGAAAAGGATTATTATGGCAACCATTAGTATTTTTGTCGGCAGTGTTTACGGCGGTGCTGAGCGTTTAAGTGAACAAGTTATTGAAGTTATTGAAAAAACTGAGCATCAAGCGCAATTAGTTGAAAATGGCACGGTCGATGACATGCTGGCTGCGTCACATATTTTAGTGATCACTTCAACGACGGGTCAGGGCGATATTCCTGATAACTTAATCGCTTTATATAGCCAATTAAATGATCAATTTCCTATGTTAACAGGCAAGCAATACGGCATTATTGCTATGGGCGACCGCAGCTATGGCGATACGTTTTGTGGTGCAGGTCGCAGCTTTGATGAGCTATTTCGCGATTTACAGGCAAAACCTGTTGGTCATCGTTTAGAAATTGATGCCTGTGAAGATTTTGAACCTTGGCCTGTAACTGAGCCATGGTTAAATGAGTGGCTGACAAAAATTAGTTAATACCTCTTATCAGCTAGTCTCTCTTAAAAGTGCTGATTGAATAAGCAATTGGCACTTCCCCTTTGGTTTTTCGAGTACAGAATCTGTGACCTTGGTGATATACTAATGAATCATTTTATGAGGCTGTTATGATTTCAAAAAACCAACTGAAACTAATTCGTGCATTAGGTCAAAAGAAATACCGTAAGCAATATAACCAGTACCTTGTTCAAGGCGAAAAAAATGTACTTGAATTACTAAACAGTGGGTTAAGTATTGCTCATATATTTGCGACTCCTGCATTTATTTCTGCGCACCAATCAGCGCTTGCAGCCCATCAAGTCATTGAAGCAGATGAAGACAGCCTAACTAAAGCCAGTACGCTTGTTAGTAACAACGCAGCCATTGCTGTTGTTGATATGCCAAGTCAGCAAGCATTACCAACATCGGGACTTATTTTAGCCCTTGATGGTGTGTCTGATCCGGGGAATTTAGGAACGATTATTCGTGTTGCTGATTGGTATGGTATTAAGCATATTGTTACCAGCACAGATAGTGCGGATGCTTATAACCCGAAAACCATTAGCGCAACCATGGGTTCATTTGCTCGCGTGTGTGTCTCACAAACTGACTTAACTAATTACTTACCAAGCTTAAATCTTCCTGTGTATGGTGCATTTTTAGAAGGTGAGAACATCCACAAAACTGCTCTTAAACAAGATGCCGTATTACTAATGGGCAGTGAATCTCATGGTATACGTACTGATTGCGAAAGCTTAGTTACTGATAAAATCACTATTCCGGCTTATGGCCAAGCAGAATCGCTTAATGTAGCGATGGCAACGGGTATTATTTTAGATAATTTTAAACGCCACGCTTAACCTTTTACCCTAAAATGGGTTAAATTGAAGAATAACAATAAAAATCGGTAAAACAATTAGATGCGCTTAAGCACCATAAAATTAGCGGGTTTCAAATCGTTTGTTGAACCCACTAAGCTCCCATTTCCTGATCAGATGACGTGTGTTGTCGGCCCGAACGGCTGTGGCAAATCAAATGTCATCGATGCAGTGCGTTGGGTGCTCGGTGAAAGCTCAGCTAAAAACTTACGTGGCGATGCCATGACCGATGTTATTTTTAACGGCTCAACTAATCGAAAACCTATTTCACAAGCCTCTGTTGAGTTGGTGTTTGATAACACCAGTGGCCATTTACCGAATACCTTTGCTGATCGAAACCAAGTGGCGATTAAGCGCTTAGTGACCCGAGATGGCCAGTCAATTTATTTTCTAAATGGCAGCAAATGCCGTAAGCGTGATATTACCGACATCTTTTTAGGCACAGGTCTTGGCCCGCGCAGCTATGCAATTATTGAGCAGGGCATGATCTCGCGTTTAATTGAGAGTAAACCGGCTGATTTACGTGTTTTTTTAGAAGAAGCCGCGGGGGTTTCAAAATACAAAGAGCGTCGTCGTGAAACGCAAACCCGCATTAAAAGCACCCGCGAAAACCTTGAGCGATTGCTTGATGTAAGGCAGGAGTTGCAAACACAGCTAGATAAACTTGCAGTGCAATCAGTCGATGCAAAAAAATACCGAGAGCTAAAAGCCACTGAGCGCACCTTAAAAGGGCAAATTGCGGTTTTAAAGTGGCAGAAGTTACACCAACACCAAATCGATAAAGCTGAGCAAATTAATAAACTTAAAGAGCAAATTCAGTTCTTTAGAGAAGCGCACTCTGGCCACGATGACGTTTTAGCAAGCCTTGAAAATCAGGTGCAGCTTGAGCAGCAAAAACTGCAAGACGCACAGCAGGCTCAGCATCAAACTCATACTGATTTAACCCGCAAAGAGCAGCAACAGATCAGCTTAAAGCAGCAACAGCAAACACTTAGCCAAAACCTTATCAAACAGCAACAACTGCAGTTACAAAATAAAGAGCTGCAAGAAGAGCAACACGCCTCAGCCGCCATTTTACAAGAGCAGCTACAAGAAGCGATTGAGCAAAGTTTACTGTGCGCTGAGCAAGTTGCAGAGGTTGAAGAACAAGTTGCACAGCAACAGCAACAAACGCAAAGCGCCAATGAGCAATATCAAAGCACCTTACAGAAAAGCCAAGCTCATAGCAGTGATATTAATGTAGCAAAGAGTCAACAGGCTCACTTTGCACAGACTGTTGCGCAACTTGAGTCTCAGCAGGCACAACTTGCTGCTGAAATTAATGAACTTGAAGCGACTCCAGTTGCAGCGCAAATTGCAGAGCAACAACAGCAAATTCAATCACTGACGAAAGAGCTTGCGCAGCAACAAAGTGCGCTGAATAAGCTCACTCAAAATCTAGAACAAGCGGATAAAGAGCAACAGCACTTAGAGCAGGACTTAAAGCGGGTTCAGCAGCACAGTAATGAAAATAGAGCCAGCATAGCTGCGCTTAACTCTTTGTTATCAGAGCAAACCGACAACGAAAGTGTCTCTCTATTGGCGCAGTTAAAGGTGGCTTCTGGTTTTGAGCCGCTAATTGAACAAGCCCTACTTGGCCTTGAGCATCTAAAGGTCAGTCAACATAAAAAGCCTAACAGTGTTTGGCCTGCATCTGATGATGAGTTACCAAAAGAGTCATTAGCTAATTATATCGAATCGGGGGCTTACCCTGATTTATTAGCACGGTTTGCATTTCAACCTTGTTTTGATGACGCTATTTTGGCGGATCCATATTGGCTGGCTGTGATTGATGAAGAGGGCTGTATGCATGGTCGTAACTTTCATACCGATGCCAATAAAGACGCCGACAATTCTTTGCTTTTAAAGCATGCTCAGCTAAGTGATGCTCAGCAGTTAGATGAAGAACTCAACGAGCAATTAGAAACTAAGCAGCAATTGCTAAATGAGCATCTAGCTCACAAGAAAACACTTATCGCCGACAAAGAGCAATACAGAGAACGAATTCACCAAGCAGCTCAGCAGATTGCATCGGCCAGCACTCGACGCGATATGCTATTAGAGCAGCAAACCCAGTGGCAAAACCAGCTTATTAAGTTGCAACAGCGTCAAACCTTACTGGCTGAGCAAAAGCAAAATGCTGACGAACAGCAACAAACTCAGCAGTGTTTACTAGAACAACTGCTAGAGCAGCAATTAGAACTTGAAACTGAGTTAGAGCAAGCAAAACACCAACAAGGTGAGACAAATAACCGCTATCGCCAAGTGGCTTCTATGCTTGAGCAATATAAAACGCAATCACATCAAGCAAATTTGGCTGAACAAAAAGCTCGCAGTGAATGTCAACTTAGCGAAACCAAACTACAGCATGCAAATGCAGCACAAAGTGCTGCCAGTGAAGCTGTATTAGAGCTCAACGAGCAACTAGAAGAATTAGTGATCCCGCTTGAAGAAGTAGCAGAGCAAATTATGCTATTGCTTGAAAAGCATCAACAAAGTGACGTTGAGCTGAAAAACTTGCAAGCGGCCTTGAGTCAAGCTAAAAAGGAGCTTGCTGATAAGCAAACAGCGTTGAAATCATCGCAATCTGAGTTGGTGACGTTACAAGAGCAGTTGCAAGCATTAGCATTGGATGAGCAAAGTTTAATCGTGAAGGCGCAAGCTGCGTTAGAGCCACTTGAAGAACTGGAACAAAATTTAAAAACAGTACTTGAAGAACTGCCTGACAATGCCAATTTAAATAGCATGCAAACGAGGCTTACAAAAACCACGCAAGCTTTAAATGAACTTGGCGCGGTGAACTTAGCGGCAATAGATGAGTTTGAGCAGGCTAAACAGCGCAGCGATTATTTAAATCAGCAGCTTGATGACTTAACACAAGCATTAAATACCCTTGAAGGGGCGATTCAAAAAATCGACCGAGAAACAAAAAATCGTTTCAAGGCGACCTTTGAACAAGTAAATACAGACTTTGGGGAGTTATTCCCAAAAGTGTTTGGTGGCGGTAGTGCTTACCTTGAATTGACCAGTGATGATCTACTTGAAAGTGGGGTGAGCATCATGGCAAGGCCACCAGGCAAGAAAAATTCGACAATTCACCTGCTTAGTGGTGGAGAAAAAGCGCTGACCGCATTATCATTGGTGTTTTCAATATTCAGGCTCAATCCAGCTCCATTCTGTATGCTAGATGAAGTGGATGCGCCATTGGATGATGCGAACGTGGGTCGTTTTTGCCGTTTGGTAGAAGAGATGTCACAATCAGTACAATTTATTTATATCAGTCATAACAAGATTGCTATGGAAATGGCAGGCAGATTGACCGGTGTAACTATGGCGGAACCAGGTGTATCACGTATGGTCGCTGTAGATATAGAACAAGCTGTGCAAATGGCACATGCATAAAATTTAGGCATATCAAATAATAAAGGTGAGGGGATGGCCGAAGAATTAAGATGGGCTTTAATCGTAATCAGTGTATTTGTCATTGGTGGTTTATTAATTCACGGCTTATGGTCGGTGCGTAAAAAGGACAGCCCAGATACGCCTTCAGTAGAGCGGGTTGAACCGAACGAAACAACCAGCGAGGTTCAAGAGTCTGCGACTGTCAAACCGCAGGAGCGTGATGAGCCAGAGTTTGGTGATTTAAGCTTTTCAGCAGAAAGTCACGACGAACCAGCTGTTTCAGAACAGGTTGTTGAAGAGCCAGAAGCAGAAACTCAGCAACAAGAAGTTGAAGAAGAGCCGGCAGATGCACAAGCTCCAACCGATTTCATTATTGTGCATTTACAAATGCCAGAAGGTTTAACAATGGATGGCAGCCAATTATTGCCAGCTGTTAATATGTTAGGCTTTAAGTATTCTGAAGAGGGTTTCTTTAATCGTCACTTAGACCCAGCAGGCACAGGTCCGGTGTTATTCCGTTTAGTGAATATGTACAACCCAGGCACGTTCGATATTGATAATATGGAACAGTTTAGTACGGCAGGTGTTAGCTTATTTATGACCTTACCATGTGATGGCGACGGTCTAAGTGCATTCAACATGTTGCACAGTGCAGCTAAAAAGCTAGCTGATGAATTTGGTGCAACGATTTTAGATAGCAACCGTGAAGAAATGACGGTTGAAAGCGTTCGTGAGTATGTTGAGAAAGTTCGCAGCTTTTCAGCTTAAACGTTCGTATAAATGATAAGTGTTAGGCCACTTGGCGTTAAGTCGTCTAAGTGGCTTTTTTATGTAGATTTTTGAGGTTTTCATGTCCAGCCCTATCTTTGAGCAAATTAGCCAACTTCGTGCCCAGTTAGAAGAGCATAACCATAATTACTATGTGCTGGATGCACCAAGCATTCCTGATGCTGAATATGACCGTTTAATGCGCGAATTAAGCGCCCTTGAGCAAGCTAATCCTGAGTTTCAAAGCCCAGACTCACCGACTCAAAAAGTCGGTGGCGCTGCACTTGATAAGTTTGAGCAAGTCACTCACCAAGTGCCAATGCTGTCACTTGATAATGCCTTTTCAGAAGAAGAGTTTGCCGCCTTTAACCGCCGTATCAAAGAGCGTTTAATGGATAACAATGAGCTGACTTTTTGTTGTGAGCCTAAGCTTGATGGTTTAGCGGTATCAATTATTTATCGTGATGGTGTTTTGGTCCAAGCTGCTACCCGTGGCGATGGTATGGTAGGTGAAAACATCACTCAAAACGTGAAAACAATTCGTAATGTGCCGCTTAAGTTACGTGGCGATGACTTCCCAGCAGAGCTTGAAGTGCGCGGTGAAGTATTTATGGACAGCGCTGGTTTTGCCAAACTAAACAGTGAAGCCGAAAAACGTGGCGACAAAGTCTTTGTTAACCCACGTAATGCTGCTGCCGGTAGCTTACGACAGCTTGACTCTAAAGTAACAGCAAAACGTCCACTGATGTTTTATGCCTACAGCACTGGGCTTGTTGCCGATGGGCAGTTACCAGAAGATCATTACCAACAGCTTGCTAAACTTACCGATTGGGGTTTACCACTTTGCCCAGAAACAAAGCTCGTTGAAGGTCAGCAAGCTGCACTTGATTATTACCAAGATATCTTGACGCGTCGAAGTAGCCTAGCCTACGAAATTGACGGTGTGGTTATTAAAGTAAACGACAAAAAACGACAAGAGCGTTTAGGCTTTGTGGCACGAGCACCACGCTGGGCAATTGCTTTTAAATTCCCGGCACAAGAAGAAATCACCCAATTACTTGATGTTGAGTTTCAGGTAGGGCGCACAGGCGCAATTACCCCTGTAGCACGATTAGAGCCGGTATTTGTAGGTGGCGTAACGGTATCGAATGCAACGCTTCATAATGGCGATGAAATTGCTCGTTTAGGCGTTAAAATTGGCGATACCGTGATTATTCGCCGTGCAGGTGATGTTATTCCACAAATTACCCAAGTTGTCCTTGAACGTCGCCCTGACGATGCTAAAGACATTGAATTTCCTGCTACTTGCCCAATTTGTGACTCACATGTGGAGCGCATTGAAGGTGAAGCGGTTGCCCGTTGTACCGGTGGTTTAGTGTGCCAAGCGCAGCGTAAGCAAGCAATTAAACATTTTGCGTCACGTAAAGCACTTGATGTTGATGGCTTGGGCGACAAAATTGTAGATCAACTCGTTGATCGTGAACTGATCAAAACGCCTGCTGATTTATTTATTCTTAAACAAGGCCATTTTGAATCACTAGAGCGAATGGGTCCAAAGTCTGCTAAGAACTTAGTTAATGCGCTGCAAGATGCTAAGCAAACAACCTTAGCTAAATTCTTATATTCGTTAGGTATTCGCGAAGTGGGTGAAGCAACCGCGCAAAACTTAGCAAACCACTTTTTAACGCTAGAAAAAATTACTCAAGCAAGCGTTGATGCGTTAACTGAAGTAAGTGACGTGGGTGAAATCGTTGCCAAGCATGTACGTGGCTTCTTTAGCGAAGAGCACAATATGGCAGTTGTAAATGCGTTAGTTGAGCAAGGTATTCACTGGCCAGAATTAACAGCGCCGAGCGCCGATGCGCAGCCATTAGCTGGCTTAACTTACGTACTGACCGGCACATTGAGTGAGCTTAATCGTAATGATGCAAAAGCACGTTTACAAGCGTTAGGTGCAAAAGTATCGGGTAGTGTATCTGCTAAAACAGATGCGCTTATTGCGGGTGAAAAGGCGGGCTCAAAATTAACCAAAGCACAAGACTTAGGCATTGATGTGTTAACTGAGGCTGACCTTATTGCGCTTTTAAGTGAGCACAATGGATAGTCTATTGCAGGCATTGTCGTCAGTTGCTTTAACAATCGGCAGCTGGCTGCAACCACACCTTTACAATATTTCATTATTGCTGGTGGTGTGTTTTATATCCTTGTATGCAAACGATATTATTAAAGTGACCAAGCGCTTTGTCGCGCGTCGTCACTTTATTATTCGCGTGCTTTGCTTTGTGTTGGTCACAGGGTTTGGCATGGGCTTACTAGTGGTGTTTGTAACTCCATTTTTAAGTAAGTTGCTACTGCTACTCGGTGTTAAATGGCTGGCGCTTACACTTACAGCTGCGTTTTTTGTACTTGGCATCATTGCCGATAAGAAGAACCAAATATGAATCGCTACGGTCCAGAATACTGGGATAAACACGGTGCTTATCGAACCCCAGTGGCGTTTCATTTAACGTTATTAGTGTTGTTACGCAGTTACTTTATATGGATTATGGCGGCGCTGAGTCGTCGCCCTGATTTAGATATCATGTCGCTGTTTTTTAAGTCGAAAAGCGATTTCTTTACAGCCATTGCCATTGCGGCAATCGCCCTATTACCGGCGGTGATCTTTTGTTTACGCCGACCTCAAGAAAATGCTGAAAGTGCGAAACGTCTCGCGTCTATATGGCGTTTTATGCGCTGGCCATTAATTTTGTGTGCAATCACAGATTTAAGTTGGTTAACCTATCAGGCTGCGCACAGTCACTATCAGTTTTCGTTTTTCTTAGCCTGTCAAATGGTGCTGGTGTTATGGGTACTGTTATATTTATTAAAAAGCAGATATCTGTCGGTCTTTTTTAATGATTGGCCAGATCCAATCGAAAAGAAATAGGGCTGCAATATGTTGGCAATTAATAAGCTTTTAGCAAAAATTTCACTCACTATCGCGCTGGTATTAATTGTTTTATGGGTATTTACGCCACTTTGGCAAAGTGCTGCATTTTCGTTGTTTGTGATGTTATGGGGCTTTATAACGCTATCAAGCCTCTATCGAGTCACGCCGTTATTTGTAGCGCGTAACCCCATTACTGATTTACTAAAGCGTGATGTAAATCAGCTAGCGCTGATAAGTCTGGCTGGTTTATTCGATTTTAAACGCAAAGCTGAGTTTGTTTTAATTGGCCAAATTAAGCAGATTGAAATCGGCGAAGGTATAATCCATGTAACTGATGTCAATGACCAGCTGATAACCGCGGTATTAAGTGTTAACAGCAGCCAAATAAATAGTCATCTAGCACAACTACTTTCTGAGCGTGAACGTGCACAAATAGATATCAAGTTACAAACACAGTAATTACTAGACGCACGTTGCTTGCCCTTCGTAGTGCTTGTGATGTACTGTGCAACTGTTGTATTCAACCCTGAGGGAGCATTATGTTAACTTGGCAAGATATTTTAGAGTTTGCCCATAACGGTAACCCAACACCTTCACGTCGAGTCGAAAAATCGCCATCTGAATGGCAAGCTGAGCTCGAACAAGATGCATTCTATGTAACCCGTTTAAAAGGCACCGAACGTCCGCACAGCTCTGATTCATGTACGATATTTGAACCAGGTCAATATGCGTGTGTATGTTGTGACAACTTACTTTTTGATGGCGATGAAAAGTTCGATAGTGGCACCGGCTGGCCGTCATTTACTCAGCCTAGCAGTGTTGAAAGCATTGCCTATATAGCGGACTCTAGCCATGGTATGCAGCGCATTGAAGCCGTATGTAATGTTTGCGATGCACACTTAGGACATGTATTTCCTGATGGTCCACCGCCAAGTGGCTTACGCTATTGCATGAATGCTATAGCGATGAAAAAACGCGACTAATGCGTGTTTAATCTCTATCTAATCATTACCTAATCTAAGTATTGAGCAATGATGAAAATAAGGTGCTCACGGTGAATTGGCTTACTGATTATGTAGTCTGTCAAAATACTGGATTGCGCCTTATCATCTTTTAATACCGATGCTGTAACCGCAATGATCGGAATATGCTTGAAGCGATCATCACTGCGAATTAACTGACTTGCCTCTAACCCGCCCATTACCGGCATTTTTAAATCCATAATGATTAAATCAGGCTGATGCTGCTCAATTTTTTTAAGGGCATCTTCACCATTGATAGCCGTGTCTACGGTAAAGCTCCAGCGCGATAAAAAGGACTCTAAATAGTCACGGTTGTAGGGAATATCATCAACAATCAAAATGCGAGCAGGATTAAAGTGGTAGCTCGAAATAGCAGGGTAGTTTCGATGTTTCACTTCATTTTTAGACTCAGCTAATTCAACATTTGGTAAAGACACGATAAACTCACTGCCTTTATCTTTATCGCTGATCACCGATAACTCACCACCCATTAGCTTGATAAAACGCAGTGAAATCGCAAGACCTAAACCCGTACCACCAAACTCCGAGCTACGTTGGCCTTGTACTTGTTCAAAATCATTAAAAATAAGATCTTGTTGATCTTTGGGAATACCTTTACCTGTGTCTGTGACATGAATTTTGATATCAATATTGCTGTTGTCATCGTGGGCTTTAAAATCGAAATACACTTTAACACTGCCTTGTGCAGTGAACTTAATGGCATTACTGATTAAGTTGGTTAGTACTTGGCGAACTTTATTGCTATCAAGTAACACAGGGGTTGTTAACTCTGGGTGAGAGCTTATTTGTAAGTCGAGATCCTTTTGCGCACTGAGTTGTAAAAACATCATATTAAGCTCATGGCACATTTTAGGGATTTCTACACGCTCAATATCGAGTTGCATTTTACCAGCATCGATTTTTGATAAATCGAGAATGTCATTCAAAACATTAAGCAGTGAATTACCAGAGATTGATATTGCTTCTAAATAACGACGCTTATTTTTATCTGTTTCGCTATCTTGTAGTAATTGGCTAAAACCTAGCACTGCATTGAGCGGAGTTCTTAACTCATGCGACATATTAGCTAAAAAGCGACTTTTAGCCTGATTTGATTGCTCAGCTTGCTCTTTAGCGTCAAGGTACTCTTGAGTGCGCTTTGCAACGGTGTCTTCAAGCAAACTATGTTGTTCATGCATGCTGTTTATCTGCTGTCTAACCGCAGCGCGCATCATTTTAAAGCCACTGGCGAGAGTACCTATTTCATCTTGGCTCTTTATATTAATAGGGCAGTTTAAATCACCCGTGGTCACGGCATGAGAAAACTCCACGAGCTGATCAATGGGCTGCAAGATAATACGGCGAATAATGATATAGGCGATGATAAGTGCGGTTAACAGGTAAATAGCAAACAGCGAAACCGCATTGCTAATAATCGATTTGGTCTTTAACGCTAAGTCTTTATCTGAAAAACTCACCATAACGTAACCGATATTTTCGCCCTGAAAGTTGCTAATTGGCACAGCAATAACATATTGCTGCTCCATGGCTACAATGACATTATGCTTAGGATTGAGCTGTTTTAGCAGCTCTTGGTTAGTTTCTAGGGTATCTACTTTACTGTTATCCGGGTGGGCGGCGATAAAATTATTTTGGTCGATAAAGTAAATCGTTTTTAAATCATCAAAAGTATTATTTTTTAAAATGTTCTTTAGGGTAAGACCCTGAATTTTAAGCACCCAACTCCCCACGGTATTATCTTTTGTGAGGCTATTTATTTCTGACAACATGGGCGAGACAATCGCATCAGCTTTTTCACTCATGTTCAAAAGTGTTTGCTCTTTAAGCTCCATTACATGCAACGACGTACTTGCCCCTAAAATAAGGGTAATGGTAAAGCCAATGATCATTAAAATTTTGTGGGCAATACTTACTCTCATTGCTCAATATTGCTCCGTACTTTTAATGCCTGCATATTAGCGTTAATTTTTGCGTCTGTGCTTTTGATTGATTGTTTTATATCTGCACCATAGAAAATTTGGCTAAAGGTTTGCGAAATAATTTCGCCAATAACTGGAAACTCGACCATGCCAGCCTGAAGGCGATCAGGCGTTGCATGCTCAAACACCCATAACATGGCTTTATTAAAGCCAGGTTTGTTTACGAGAGTAAACAGCTTTTCGTGCCACACTTTTTGTCTAGGCGGTGAGCCACCAGTACTAAGTAGTGCGGCGGTCTGCTCACTGGTTGCCCATTGAATAAATAACCATGCAGCATCTTTGTTAGTTGATTTGCTATTAATTGCAAATGCCCATGCCCAAGGAGATGTTTCTCTGGCGATTGGACCAGCAGGCAAGGGGGCAGCTTCCCATTTATTCCAAATATCTGACTCTTCGGCGGTATCTATTTCATTATAAAAATGAGAAGCCAAAAAGGCCGAGGCAAGGCGGCCTTCTTTAAACAGGCGACGAATTTCATAAAAATGCAGTAAGCGGCTGTTATCTGGATTGCCGAACCCTGTTACTAGGTCGCGATACACTTGTAGGCTTTGTGCCGTTTCAGGGCTATTAAAAACTGACTGGCCCTGCGCGTCGATAACTTCAGCGCCATAAGCACGCATAACAGGTAATACAGTCCAAGTGTTTAATCCTGCACCGGGCAATGTCCGTGAGGCAAATGCATGCATACCATTTAAAGAAGGGGTGCGGTCGATTTCCCGTTGTAACTTAACCTTGGTTGCTTGTAGTTGCTCGTAGGTATCGGGAACTGCTAAGTTAAAACGTTCGAAAAGATCTTTGCGATAAAAATAAATCGGCGCAGAAAAATCAAATGGTAACGAATATAGCGTGTTATCAATTTTACAAAGCGCTAGGCTACGCTCACTAATGTCTTCTAACTGATACCAAGTTTTGTCTGTCAGTTTTGGGTTATCAATGTAAGGCTGCAAGGGCTCAATCCAGCCTTGGCTTTGCGCTTCACCTAAAAAGGTAATCCCCATCGGCAGTACATCGTAAAGCCCTGAAGCCTCGCTTAAATCTTGATGGCGACGAACACGCATTTGTGATTGTTCCAAAGCATGAAAGCCAACAGAAATCCCCGTTAGCTGCTCAAATAAAGGAATGTAGGGTTTTAACGCCATAAATGCAGGCTGCTCATCAGCCAAAATATTGATATGGCTACCTGCTTTACTTTGCCAATTGATACTGGCTTGTTGCCAATGTTGTAATGTTGCTGAGGCAAAGCTGTATTGGCAGAATATTAAAAGCGCAACGCTTAGGAGGGGCTTTTTAAATTTAAACAAAGAAGATGCCATACGCAATTACTCAGCAAGCTTAATTTTTAACTTTGCAGCCAGGGCTTTAATTTTTTCAAAGCGGATTGCTTGTTCATCTTCTAATGTTTGTGCATCGAGCAAGGCAAAACATTTTTTCGCGAGCGCTAAATTAAATGATTGGCCTTGGTTATTTGTATCGAATAAACATTGCAGAAGGTTTAAAGCGATGCTGGCATTTTTAGGCATGATCCTAAATGCTTGGGTGAAGGCTTCAAGTGCGGTATTGAGCTGACCTTTATTAAATTGTGTTACAGCGTGATTATTGAGCTCTTTCGGACCGAGCTTGATATCTCGTCGTTCAGTTTGTTGTTGTTGAATATAACGTAAATACACCGGATCGCTAAATGATGGGTGGCGTTCACAGTGAGTTATTATTTGGTTAAATAGCATCTGTGCTTTGTGGTGAAAACCAAGCTCATGAAATGCTTTCGCTTTATCGAGCGCACCATCTACTGAACGAATTTGAGTGTCACTTTCATCAAGTTGATTGATAAGTGCTTTAGCCTTTTGATGTTCATCTTTTAAATAATGCAAACGCGCATTGAGAACATCAATTTGTGTTTGATTATTACTATTCGGGAACTGCTTTTTTAAATCACTTAAGTACTGGTTTGTCTGTCTTGAAATACGATTAACTTGATCGGTTTGATCCGTCGTTAAAGCAAAGTCAATCCCTGCGCGCGCCGCATTTAAATATATATCAGGGTTATCGTGAATTGAGTGTTTTGCGTAACTGGCAATATCTTTTTGAGTTAAATAGTTCTTTTCATAATCATGATTAAGCAATGATACATGACTCAGGGCTTTTTGGCGGTCAATGTTACGTGGGGCAATCTCAACAGCTTTACTAAAAAAGTCCTGAGCCTCATCAAACTTATTGAGTTTAATTTCTAATCGACCCAGTAAATCAAGCGCAACTAGTCTCGTTTCACTGCGCTGCAACATCGTCTTAAGCATGCGGTGTGCTAGGGTATGTTCATTATTAGCAATAAGCGCTTCGACTAAACCAACTTTTGCCCAAGTAAATTTTTGAATATCGAGCACTGATTTAAAAAATGTTTTGGCATCTTCAAAGCGCTTAAGGCGAAGTAGGGCGTCGCCTTTTAATCTCAACAGAATGGCGCTGTAACTATTACCTTTGTTTTGCAGCAAGGCATCAATTTGTTTAATTGCTTTGGAGTCATTCCCATCATCAATAAGTTGATAAATTTGATGTAGGTTACTTTTGCGCAATAACACTTTTTCAATACGATTTTTTAATTCGTTAATTGTAAAGGGTTTAACTAAGAAATCATCCGGTTGTAGCTCGAGTACACTGTGAACTAACGAGCCGCTTGTTTCAGCTGAAATAAAAATAAAGCCGGTAGAGTTTTTTATAAGACGCTTCATTTTCAGCTCTTCATAAAGCTGATAACCATCTTGATGTTTACTAAGGTTAAAGGAACAAACGATGAGATCAAATTGCTCAATTTGACATTGTTCTTTTGCTGCAATTGCATGCTCAGCAAAACGCAACTGACGAAACCCCAATCCCTCTAAGGACTGTTTCATATAGCTTTGAGCAAGTGGCTGCTCTTCAACTATTAAAATTTTGGCTTTCGAAAAAATCTTTGCAGGCATTGGACTTGCGACTAAGTGACATTAACGATGACTATAATAAACAGTCTAGCTGCTGACAAGGCAAATTACAGCTTTTGCAATGATTTAAAGTTTAGCTTTGGGTTATATCAATAAAGGGAGTAGTGAGTGATAGGTTTTAGAAGTTAGATATTAGAGGTTAGATATTAGAAGTTAGATATTAGAAGTTAGATAGTAGAAGTTAGATAGTAGAAGTTAGATAGTAGAAGTTAGATAGTAGAAGTTAGATAGTAGAAGTTAGATAGTAGAAGCGGTTGTTATATGTGATGGGTCGTACTGGACTTGAACCATCGAGCCTGTGTTTTGTAAAGAGAGGCGATGCTTTTGAAAACTAGATATAAAATAAGGAGGTTTTATATGTGGTGGGTCGTACTGGAGTTGAACCATCGAGCCTGTGTTTTGCAAAGAGTGGCGATGCTTTTGAAAACTAGAGATAAAATAATGAAGCTTTAAAGAAAGTATTTAATGAAGTGTTTATATGTGGTGGGTCGTACTGAACTTGAATCATCGAGCCTGTGTTTTGTAAAGAGTGGCGATGCTTTTGAAAACTAGAAAGATAAGGAAGCTTTAAAGAAAGTATTTATATGTGGTGGGTCGTACTGGACTTGAACCAGTGACCCTCGCCTTGTAAGGGCGATGCTCTCCCAACTGAGCTAACGACCCACATATAAATTTTTTGAAGATTAAATGGTTGGTTTTACTGAACTTAACCACCGAGCCTTTTCGTTGTAAAGAGTTGCGATGCTCTCTGCTTCAAAAAGTAATGGTGGGTCGTACTGGACTTGAACCAGTGACCCTCGCCTTGTAAGGGCGATGCTCTCCCAACTGAGCTAACGACCCATATAATCTTTTTCTTCGCTACCATTTTTAACTTTTTGCTTTAAAAAGTAAATGGTGGGTCGTACTGGACTTGAACCAGTGACCCTCGCCTTGTAAGGGCGATGCTCTCCCAACTGAGCTAACGACCCGCGAAGAATAATCTAAATGGAAACACCATCAAAGTTTGTTTAATGGTGGGTCGTACTGGACTTGAACCAGTGACCCTCGCCTTGTAAGGGCGATGCTCTCCCAACTGAGCTAACGACCCATTTAGATTTTTGTAATATGAAACACCACTTTAAAAATGGTGGGTCGTACTGGACTTGAACCAGTGACCCTCGCCTTGTAAGGGCGATGCTCTCCCAACTGAGCTAACGACCCATATTACATACAGCATATTTTCTTAATGGAAGGACCACCAAAACTTTCTTTATAAAGAGAAAGTAAATGGTGGGTCGTACTGGACTTGAACCAGTGACCCTCGCCTTGTAAGGGCGATGCTCTCCCAACTGAGCTAACGACCCATTAAGAATTTAGATATGAACACCATTAGGGAATAATGGTGGGTCGTACTGGACTTGAACCAGTGACCCTCGCCTTGTAAGGGCGATGCTCTCCCAACTGAGCTAACGACCCATATCTAAAACAACTCATTGCTGCGTTGTTGTGGGGCGCTATTATAGATAGAGTTGTAAATGTGTCAACACTTGAATGAGTAAAAATGTGTTAGATGCAGCTTTTATAAACAATGACATGGCATTTAAGCATTTTTTGGCGAACAAATATGCAATTTATATTCATAAGCTTATATTTAGACTTGGATCTATAGCTTTATGACCTAGGTAAATCATTCCAAATGATATGAATACAGTAAATTTTTAAAACAGTTTTTTCATACCGATAAATTTGCATTAGTTAATTGCATTCTAGTTAGCACTATTAAAACAAAGCAGGGAAGGGGAAAGTCGTTTTATTTAAAGCTTTAAATAACGAATTTTATTTTGCATATAAATGTATACCTTTTTTTAGAGAGTAAACTCAAAAGCAGAGAGTCATTGATAACAAACCAGCGATGCAATTAGCCCAAAATAGCTAATTTGATAGCACTTTGTATAAAATACCTCCGCAACGGATTGATATTTAGTCAGCTTGTTGAAATTTAAATCATTTAAATAAACTTAGATAAAAAACTGTTGACTTTATTTGGGGGGCTGCATAGAATGCGCCCCGCACTCAGCGATACACAACCAACATTAATTGGTGGTGTGTATGCAAGTCGGGGCTATAGCTCAGCTGGGAGAGCGCTTCGCTGGCAGCGAAGAGGTCTGCGGTTCGATCCCGCATAGCTCCACCAGATTTGCATAGTGTTTGTCCTAGGGTTGCAGTTTTCTGCGTCCCCATCGTCTAGAGGCCTAGGACACCGCCCTTTCACGGCGGTAACAGGGGTTCGAATCCCCTTGGGGACGCCACTTACTCTTAGTAAGTGAGCAATTGCCAAGAGAATAAATATGTTGGTCTCGAGTACTTACATGTTATTTTAGTAACCTTAACTCCGATATGAGTCAAACTATCATTTAATGTCCTAGTGACACATTATGTGTCCCCATCGTCTAGAGGCCTAGGACACCGCCCTTTCACGGCGGTAACAGGGGTTCGAATCCCCTTGGGGACGCCACTTATTTAAGTAGGTTATGTGTAGTGGGGCGGTGAACACCGCACAATCTATGCACGACGTTATCAAGAGTACGAATCTCTTGGGGACGCCACTTACTAAAAGTGCTGTGTTATTAAAAGCTCGTCTGAATCGAGTCTAACTATTCAGTTGTCCTAGTGACACATTATGTGTCCCCATCGTCTAGAGGCCTAGGACACCGCCCTTTCACGGCGGTAACAGGGGTTCGAATCCCCTTGGGGACGCCACTATTTAAGTAGGTTATGTGTAGTGGGGCGGTGAACACCGCGCAATCTATGCACGACGTTATCAAGAGTACGAATCTCTTGGGGACGCCACTCACTTTAAGTGTTGTGTTATTAAGAGCTCGTCTGAATCGAGTTTAACTATTCAGTTGTCCTAGTGACACATTATGTGTCCCCATCGTCTAGAGGCCTAGGACACCGCCCTTTCACGGCGGTAACAGGGGTTCGAATCCCCTTGGGGACG